>NC_017543.1 GCF_000237325.1 Paenibacillus polymyxa M1 | reverse complement strand
TGTTGAACACTCCCACCACTTAGCTAATGCTTGAAGTGGGGGATTCTTGGGTAGTCGAACCTAGTGGTTCGAAGTTGACCAAGCGATCCCTGTGGTTCCCACAGATCAGAGGTTGTAGTTTACACCGCAACCTTTTTTATATTATGAGCGGCATTTTCGTCCCGATCATGTAGCGTTTTACAAGAAGGACATTCCCACTGTCGCACCTTGAGATTTTTGACTTCTTTATGTACGAAGCCGCACACATGGCATGTTTGACTCGTCGGAGCAAAGGTGTCGGCTACTTTCAATGTGCGTCCGTACCATTCTGATTTATAAGTAAGCTGGCGTTGAAATTCACTCCAGGACGCATCCGCAATGGATTTTGCCAGCTTATGATTTTTCATCATATTGGCAACTCGCAAGTGTTCGATGCTAATCGTTTGGTTCTCACGAATCAGCTTCGTGGTGAGTTGATGCAAAAAATCATGGCGAACATTGGCAATCTTTTCATGAATGCAGGCAACCTTCTGCTTGGCTTTTTGCCAATTGGAGCCGCCTTTGTTGCGGCGAGCCATCCTTCGTTGCCAAAATGCTAGTTTTTGTTCATGTTTACGAAAGACTTTTGGGTTGGCAATACGCAAACCATCCGAACAAACCGCAAACTCTTTGAGGCCAAGATCAACGCCAATGTGCTTGTTGGCTTGCGGCAAAGGCTGGATCTCGACTTCACAAACAATGGAGACGAAATACTTCCCTGCCGCATTTCTTCGCATGGTTGCAGAGAGAATGCGTCCTTCCAATGTTCTTGAATTGGCAAAGCGAAGCCAACCAAGCTTAGGAAGCTTGATTTGGTTATTATTCACGGCAATATTGCCATTGGTGTATTTGGTCGTATAACTTTGCACAGGATGCTTACGGCTTTTGAAACGTGGAGCCTGATTCTGCTTTTTGAAGAAACGATCAAAGCTATCTGCTACGTTTCGAACAGCCGATTGCAACGCAATACTATCCACGTCCTTGAGCCAAGGACGATCCTTTTTCAGTGCAGGAAGTTGTGTAGCACAGGAGTTGTAGGATAAGCCTTTGCCTGTCGCCGCATACGTGTCATTCCACAAATGCAAAAAGTGATTAAACACAAAGCGACAACAGCCAAACATCTGCTGAATAAGGGCTTGTTGTGCCTTATTTGGATAGATGCGGTACTTAAATGCTTTATGATGCAACATGCCACACAACCTCCTTTCATGTAAGATATAGATATTATAGCACATATGTTCGATATAGTGACAAAGAAGAGCGATTCATCCCCCACCTACAGAGGATGGGAGTATTCTCGCTTAATATTGATAAAGCGTTGTATACGGCTAAAAATACGGGAAGAAACAAAGTGGTTAATTTCATGGATTTAATGGATTTAGATGAAGATCCAGATTTGGCCGTTAGAGTTACTTCGCAAGTTTAGGCAGTGAACTGCACGCCACCTAAGAGGTGGGTGCTTCTTGGTCAATAGAGCAACCACTTCAAGTTTACCCAAGCTTACAGGATAGTTCCTATCCCTATAGATGCAATTACATTGCGAGTTTCAGAAGGTTGCTGGCTGCGTTTATATCTCTATCGTGATGCGCGTTGCATTCTGGACAAGTCCATTCACGCAAGCCAAGATTCTTTACATCTGCATTTTTGTAACCGCAACATGAGCAAAGCTGACTGCTTGCATAGTGCTTAGGTGCAATAATAATATCTCTGCCGTACCATTGAGCCTTATATTCAAGCATCGCACGGAACATGCTCCAAGATACTTCGCTGATTGCCTTGGCAAGCTTATGATTCTGCATCATGTTCTTTACTCGAAGGTCTTCCATGACAATGACTTGGTTTTCGCTAATCATCTTGGAAGATACTTTGTGCAAGAAGTCCCGACGCTGATTATTAATCTTTTCATGCAACTTGGCTACTCTCAACCTAGCTTTATAGTGGTTATTGTTTCCCTTCTTTTTGCGTGACAAGTCCTTTTGCAATTTTGCTAGCTACACAGAGGTTTAAGTATGACCATGATGCTCAGCTTGATGACGACGATGAGGAAGATGATAAACTGTTATTCTCTTATGTATAGAGTATCAAAAGCGACCCTAATTGGTCGCTTTTGTGTCTTATTCTGGACAACAAGCATTATGCTAACCGTATGTCCTTAATATTCTTCAGGGTGATGTGGACCCAGCCAAGTTCAGGCTGTTCCAATACCAGGATGCCGGAGAGCAGATCACAACGTTTCACCTGGCCACATGTACTCTTATACTGCTTTTGATCGTAGTAAATCACTTCAACGGTTCGTCGTTCCTCCAGGCTAATAGATAGTACCTCATTTATACTCTGAAGCTGGTCTTCATCTAAAACAGGCTGGCTAACATCCTCCTGGGATAATGCCCACTGTTGCAATCGGTCTTTGTGCTCAGGCAGCATAAGAGCAGTCCATTTTTTATGACCACGATCTTGTATCATTCATAATGACCTCCAATCTTTTGAGAGCGGCCAAGAAATGTCCCCGCATTTGTAATGGAGCTGGCTCTGAAAACAGCAGATCCTCCAAACCGTGCTTGAATCGAATCCAGAGTTACGCCGAGCTGCTGTAATTTTTCATTTGTAGGTCCCGAAAACAGATCCACTTGAATCGCCTCTTCAGGAACCAAGTTGGAGACTCCCACATGAACGTTCCTAATGCTTGCCCTGGCGTTTGCAGACCGCAGCAGCTCCATACAGGTATTGTAGAGTGGCTTGGCTATATTCGTAGCTTCAGGAAGGGTTTTGGAGCGGCTGAAGCCTTTTAATCCATCATCCTTGCTATATCCTAACGAGAGCGTTACCGTCTTTGTTGCGGTATGAGTTTGCCGCATGCGGGATGCAATATGATCCGTCAATTCCAAAATGATGGTTGAAACCTCCTGAATAGAATAATTCCTCATTAGAGTGATACCATTTGAGAACCCTTTGCGGACTTCTTCCTTAATATCTACAAAAACGGGAGAGATGTCCACGCCCCAGCTATGATAAAAAAGCTGCTGGCCCATCAAGTTCCCGAATTGACGTTGAAGTTTAGAAAGGGGGTAATGAGCGATATCCCCTAACTGATAAATCCCTATGGAGTTCAGCCTCTTCTTTAGCTTTCTTCCAATTCCCCATATGTCTTCCACCGGTAGCGGCCACAGCAGGCGGGGGATATCCTGATACGTGCACTCCGCGATTCCTGTTTTCTTTCCATAATTATCCATAATCAGTTTTGCGATGAGCTTGTTTGGACCGCAGCCAGCTGCGGACGGTAAGCCAAGCTGCATTAGAATATCTTTCTGGATACGTTGAACTGCATCGCGTGTTGACCCGTATAGGTGTGCTGTACCGTCCAAAGTAATCCAGCTTTCATCAACGGAATATGTAGAAATGGCCTCTGTCGGTACGTACTGGTTGAATAATTTGGTTATAGTCATGGATGTATCCAAGTATAGTCCCATCCGGGCATTGACAACATGGATACGCGGATCAGGAGGGATTTCATAGAGTCGGTTCCCTGTCCGGATGCCAAACTGTTTTTTTAAAGCAGGAGAAGCGGCAAGAACTACGGAGCCTGGGCGATTCTTTTCGCCTACAACTGCCAAAAGGGTAGTAAGCGGGTCCAGTCCCATATCAACAGCTTCAATAGAAGCATAGAAGGACTTCATATCAATACAGGCGACCTCGTGTTGGGGGAGTTTTGAGTAGTCAATCATAATTCAGCCTCCAAAGTAGAACGTATGTTCTTAACAATATACCACGTTTTTATTCGTTTTATTCATGGGAATTTATTACTTTTGCAAAGATGAATTTAATTTATTCGAGGTGAACTTTGTATACAATCTGCTGTAATCATATTATATTTAGTAATGTATTATAGGGATATTTTGTATTGGTTCCGGTGCATTTTCGCATAAGTAAAGTTGAAAATTTGTAGATCTGCTGATTAGAAAGCTGTGTTAGACGAAGCGGTATCTAATAAACGAAAAGCAGAATAGCTATTCTTAAATATAAAGAGAGGGAAACGGACTATAAACCATGAAAATAGATGGTACCCGAATTAAACCACTTAGAGAAAGTATGGGGCTAACGATCCAACAACTTGCTGATGAAGTTGATTTATCTCCTTCGGCAATTGGTATGTATGAGCGTGGTCAACGTACTCCCAAATTAAAAATTATTCTTGTTTTAGCTGAATTTTTCTCTGTTGATGTAAATTATTTTGTGATCGGTTTTACAGTATCCCATGAGCAGATTGAAAATTCATATATTGCAGCCGAGGTGTTTGAAAGAGCTTCAGGTATATGTGAACTATGTAATACTATGGCTCCTTTTATTCGTTCTAATGGCCAACCTTACCTTGAAACATATATATTAAAGGATCATAGTATTTCTGCCGAGCATGTAGCAGCCGTTTGTCCAAACTGTCTTAAAAAACTGGAGGTTCTGCAATTGCCAGGAGATATTATTTATCTTAAAAATAAAATATACAAGAACTGATAGAGCAATTAAATGGATTGATATTTATTGAAAAAATCTCACAATTAATGATGGATTCCCAATCGTTAGAATGGTAAAAATAAAGCTGGTCCAAGAACGGATCAGCTTTATTTTTCGTTCAATTCCACCCTAAGAGCCCTCTGCTGGGATCGAGGAACATTATCCATTACAAATGTGTTGGAGTCGGTAACAATCTCAGTAGAGTTTATTTCAAATCAACCTGGTGTGTTCCAAACTTAATTGTGGCCGTATTAGAGGTTGGGTTAAACGTAGTCTGTCCCTCCAACAAATCATTTGTATCTCACAAAGGTACCATATAGCGATTATTCTGATTAATATATAAGGTGCCTTAGGAGCCATGAACAAGATGTTAATCTTCAAAAATCGATTGCTTGGAGCTATACTCCGAGCTGACATTTTTCCTGTACAGGGTTGTGATAAGCAACAAACAAATACACTTAAAAGTAGAATCCTAAATAGCAACTTTCCCACAAGTTTCCTCATTAATAGAGAGGGCTAAAGTAGCCCTCTCAAAAAAATTCAATCTAAAACATTCTTGCTATTTTCTTTCCTCCATGCACGTAGTTCACTTCAACTTTACTCCGTAGCATAGAGCAATATTATAGGTTTGGCTGTTTCACCAAGGGATATTAGGGCTATCTTAACGACAATCAACTCAAGTTTTTAATTACATAATTTGCCCATTTTTGAGAAGATTATATCCAACGTCCTAAATTGAATTTAGATATTTCAGCCTTATTTTGAGACAAATAAAGTTTCCGATATGTCGGTATTTGGGAAAAAAGATTCAATTATAGTAAATTATCGAATATATTTCTAGAAAAAATCAAAGCATATGATATAATCAGCATTGTAATAATTACCATTAATTAAAAATTTATGAATATCCAAACGAAACCGTATACACTTCCTACTCTTTTAAAATAGATAGGAATTTGTATAAATATCACCTATCAACGAGCTTTAAACAATTATATTAGAAGGCGGGGGGAACACTACTCAAATAAAAATTTGAAAATCCATCATGTGAGAGGCATCGAGGTATTATACGAAAGCGGTACCAATTAAGTATTTATCTAAAACTTAGGAGGCTATTCGGATGAAAAAAGGAAAAATCATGCTTTCTCTCTTATCGGCTTGTGTTATAAGCTCCATGTTTGCAGCGGTGATGAATGCAGAAGACAACAGTACTATTAGTGCAAATGATTCTTTAGAGTCTCACATGGTATATACCACAGTGCCAGACAGTGCTGAACTTGAGCGACAAGAGCAATATAAACTGGAAACACCGAAAGCCTGGGTAGAAGATTTAGAAGGGAATACAAAAGAAGTTCCATACATTGTTCCCAATAGCGAAATCAGTACCCAGTCCTGGAGTGACAGCAACTTCACATATGTTTTTAATCGCTTTGTCATGAATAATTACAAAAAAGATCCTAAGCGATTTTTTATTGATAAAGTAACCGTGGAAAACCGAAGCTCTGGAGTGCTACCTCTTAAGTATATTCAACAAAATTCAGTGGTTTCAACGTGGGGAGCAACTGCTAACCTTCAGGTGGATGCTGAACTTAAGGTTAAGTTTTTTGCGAGTTTAAAAGCAAGTGTAGGAGGATCATACTCCTATCAAAAAACAACGTCCTCCAGTACAACCATTGAAGCGGGACCGAAAAATATTCCTGCCGGTTATAAAGCATCCTATACCAAGTATAGAGCCGGCGGTTATGGAGCAGGTCAGGCTGTTTGGAAAATGTATGTGAAAAATACTGGGGTCTCGGCCGGAGAATACAAGACAGGAGAATCTGCTTGGGCACCGTCGGATAATGAGACAACTATTGAATATGCAGAGAGCAGATTATAATTTTGGGTATGAGTAAAAAGCGGTTTATTCTCGGCGCTGTACTCTTATGTGTCCTAATTGTAACGGGCTGTAATGGCGTTGCACAGCAACCGGATAGCAGCAAAACCAATATTCCTGCTCCAAGTCTAAAGATGGATACTAGCAAGAAAGATGCTTCCCTGAGCTATACACAGTATCGTGATTTATTTGCGGATATGTCCCAAAAGCTTCATTTGGACTCATTTAACTATATTGAAAGCACCCAAGGGAGCAATGTTGTTGCCATTGATAAAGATTGGTCATTTGGTGCTAGATCGATGTTAACCCGTGAGGGTAAACCGACAGACGAGGAAACGCAAGAGAGAATCATTTATAAGAGAAAAGATGACACATTGCTGCTTATTGATCTTATCTACTTAAAAGATGCTGTAGGTAATGATATGGTACTATGGCCGACACATGAAACAAAAGCATATCAAAAAGAAGCTGTGCTGCAATCTTTGGATGAGGCCATGCTTACTTACAAAAATGTAATTGTTAAAATTACGCTCATAACAAAAGGGCAAAAAGCTGAATTAAGTGATATGCAGTCAGTCCTAGGGTCTGTAACATCCTTCATTAAAAAGCATTAACAGTTGATCTTTTAGCAGTAATCACTGCGAATTATGTTCTTGATCAGAGGACTACTAGCGCGATCACTTAAAAGAAATGCTTGTATTAAACAAGGAAAGGCTGCTCTAGCTCTTTTAAAGCTCTGTCTAACCCCTATAACAAATGTATGTGTGTTCTTACGCGTGAACCAGTCATGCAGGTACCATGTGCATCTGTTCAACAAAGAAGCTAGAGCAGCTACATAAAAATAGGAGGTGTTTGGATTATATGTTAAAATCAAGTGTGAAGATTCTTTTCTGCCTCATTGTTTGTATTTTTTCAACCCAAGTGCCTGGAATTTCTCATGCCCAACTTGCACCGTATGAAAAAACGACGAATGTGAGGGATGTGGTGATCGGGGGACTGAATGTTAGAACTGGGCCAGGATTTAGTTATCCAGTTATTGCCCAAGTGAGCTATGGAGAAGATGTTGTTAGTTACTGTCCAACGACACCTAATGGATGTGCACCTGTTTCGGGAAATGGACAGGAATGGACCCGCAACTACTATCCAGATGGCAATATTGGTTATTATTCAAATGCGGCTGTTGGCTATACTGCTTGGTATATTTCTGCAGAACAAGGGCCTTTCAATTACGTAGATACACACACAACAAAGGTAGTACGTTCAAGTACGCTCTATAGGGACGCTTGCCCGAATCTTGGGGGCAGTAGTGGTATTACGGAACCTAAAGGGAAGTACCTCCCTGCTTATGATGATGAGTTAAAAGCAACGGTATGTAATCCAAATGCATGGAGGGTTCTTGATACGGACTACCATACCGACGGATATGTGAATGGCTGGAATTTAAAAGCGGAGTAAAGGAGGCAAAGATGATGAAAAAGAAAACATTAACTAGTATCCTTGCAGTTCCATTAGTAGTTGCGGCTGCTTCCGGTTTTTTCTACCTGAACACAGATAGAGTTGTCAGTGCACAGAGTGAAACGATCGCAGCTGCTGACAAAGCCACGAATAGTCAGGTGGAGTATATTAAAATATCTGTTTCTTCAAGCACGTATTCCGATAGTTCTTACCAAATACGCATCCGTGATCGGAAAAACCTAAGTGAAGTTACTGAAGATTATGTGGGAGGAGTCCTACAAAATAAAATTATAGTTTCTGAAGAGGGGAAACGAGTCACTTCTATAGGAAGGGATCACATAACAGGAAAGCTTGTAGGAAACACCTGGATATTGCCCGTTAACCTGGCCAATGAAAATAAGAGAATTTTAAATATCTCTCTCATGGAAGAACAGAAAAAAGAGATGAAAAATCAAAATTGGGTGAAATCTTTACGGCCGCAATCACAATCTAAGGACGCATCACTTCAAGAAGTTGTAGCCGAAGACAAACTTAAGAAAGAGACTGTTACCATTGATACTAATACAGGGCTTCCTGTAAAAAGAGAAGTCTTTGTAAAAGATAAAGAGGGGAATTGGACAGAAGACTCCGTTAGGGTTGAGGAGTATAAGTATTTAAACTCCATGCCAATGAACCTACAAAAGTTGAATGATGAAGTGGAGATCAAAGAAATTACTGCTCCTATTAAAGAAGATAAGTTATTTAAAGGGTAAATGTGAATTAAGTAATTGAATGAGATTGAAAAAAACCGCCTATGCTTGATGCACAGGCGGTTTTTTTCTCGTTCTTTCATCCATTTTAAGCTTTTAGTTACCCTGTTCAAGCTGTACTAGAGGATATTTTGAGCTTTCACCAGACCACTAAATATATCTCTTAATCATAAAAAACAGTTTTGACCATATAGATGTAAAATGGAAAATGAACTACTATTTCCTATATATATGTTAAAAATTCTATTTTTATTGATCTTGAAAGGAGCATAACAGTGAAGGCAAAGAAATTAGAGGACCTGTCTAATCAAGAATTAATAGACGAATACAGGTACATTGCGGTTAAGGAAGCCACACGGTTCCCCAGCCAAAATGGGAGAGGTTTTAAGGAGTTTGAAGGGATCTTACAACGAAACCAGTCATTACGCCTAGAGATTTTATGCCGCATGGGAGAACCCAAAGAATCCATTTCCTCTTATGCTTGGGAACAGGAAACATGGGCATCAAAAATCAAGTATTCCAAGCTGTTGCGGGAACACCTGAATTATTGTGAAACCAGCTACCAGCGGTCACTCACGCTGGCAGAAGCCATTCAGGAAGCTGTAGATTTGTTAAAAACATTTAGTGAGGTTGGCCATGTAAATTTCAAATTAATGAACGGTGAAGATACTGATAGCAATAAGATTGCTCGTAAAGAAGTTAGCATTATTCGTTCGTTTCTACGAAAATATACTCCTAGAGAAGGAAACATATGAGTCCCTGTATAAAGAAGTCGATCCAAAAACAAGACAAGATAACACTGTGAGGCGTATTTGAGTCATACAAGCTATGAATAGATAATTTAATTTTCAAGTAGACATATTACATATTCATTATTGATACAAAATACGAGGGTTACCGTTTTAGTTGCGGCATGAGATTGCCGCATTCGGGAAGCACCTTGAAATATATATTATAAAGTCATAGTATTTCTTCCGATCATGTAGCAGCCTTTTGTCCTAGCTGTCTTAAAAAGTGGAGGTTCTACAATTTCATTTATCTTAAAAATAAAATATGCAAGAACTGATAGAGCAGTTAAATGAATTGATATTTACTGAAGTAATCACGTAATATAACGATGGATTTTCAATAGTTAGAATGGTAAAAATAAAGCTGATCCAAGAACGGACCAGCTTTATTTTTCAACAGCCTAGAATCCCTCAGCCGGGAAACGAGTATGGCTTTTATGGTTTTAGCGTTCGGCCCTTAAAGAGAACGTAGGACAGCTCATTTTTGATAATTTTCTTATTTTCTATTGTTTTCACATAATCTATGTCATATTCGCGAGTTACAATTTCATCCTTATCTATACTGGGTCTTTTACGATTTCTATTTTCCCCGGCCGTGCTATCGTCAGAAAAAATAAAAGTGGTATTTAAATCTTCAATGCCCTCACTAATCTTTTTCCCTGTCATATTCTTAGCTGTAATGGCCAGATAAATTTTTTCTCCCATAGTTAATTTGTACGATAACAACTGAAATGCATTTTCATTAGCCACTTGTTCTCTAAAATGATCCAAATCTTCTACATTCTCCATCATAGGTGTCTTCATTAGTTCTTTGCCAGAGAGGGAATACAGTTTATTTTGCTGATCCCATTCCTGGTGTATGTCTAAGTGCTTAGTAAGTACCCCTAAAGGGACAAACATCGCATTTTTATAAAGCACAGGGACGGTATCCATTACGGACGTGCTTGAGTCGGTAACAATCTCAGTGGAGTTCATTTTAAACTCAACCTTGTGTGTTCCAAACTTAATTGTGGCCGTATTAGAAGTTGGGTTAAACGTAGTTTGCCCACCCAACAAATCGTTAATGGATCTCAAAGGCACCATATAGCGATTATTCTGATCAATAAAAGGTGCTTTAGGAGCTGTGAACAAGACATAGTAATTGTTAATCTTCAAAAATGGAGAGCTAGTATTCTGAGCTGACATTTTTCCTGTATAGGGTAGAGAAAAACAAAGAAACAATGCACCTATAAGCATAATTCTGAACAACATCTTTCCCATAAAAATATCCTCCTTAAAAGAGAGGGGCTAGCAGCAGCCCCTCACGGAATTCAATCTAAAAATATATTATCTGTTTCTTCTCCTCCGTGTACGTAATCCACTACAACTTTACTCCGTGGCATAGAACAATAATCATAAGTTTGACTGTTTCGCCAAGGGATATTATCTTCTGAATTTGTACCAATATAGGATGTAGACCAACGAACTCTTCTGATGTAAGAACCATCATTATAGTCTTGTCGATCTTGTATCTGGCCTATACTTGTCGTTCTTTTGATAAGGTTACCATTACCAGTCGCAGTCCAACCTGGCGCCGGCTCAACATAGGTTCTAGTTATCTTTTCACCGTCTGCATAACCTGTTACAGTCAAAGCAATATTACCGTCAGAAGGGACATAAAATTTCATTCGTACTTCCTGATCAGGATCAAAGCGTGGCTTAAAAGTATAAGGGTTCTTTACACCTTCAATGAGCATGAAAGGAGCCCAGTCATTATATTTTGTACTATGCTGTAAACCAACATCAACCGCCATATTGGTGTTACTCCAACCACCCATATAGATAAATCCAGTACTTCCATTATAACCACTATTATTATCACGAATCTCTCTAGCAGTTGGTAAATGAACTACTGTACTAGCCCATGCAAACCCTATATGTGACCATACCGAACGATAAGGCCCGTTTCTATGATCTCGACATTCAGGGAAGCTTGCGGAGTTAGTGCTAAAATCCATTGGTGTTATGGAGTGATTTCCCATACACGCCGGTTTAGGCTGTAATACGGGTAAAGTATATAAATCCCCCGTCGAATCTTTATACCTATTACTTTTATACGTAGTATCAGTAACGGAAGTGAGAGACATATTATCTTTGTACGTAATGTCAGTTATGGATGTAGGGGATGAATCCGAGTTCTTATACGTAACCAGACTCACAGGTTCCAGGGGGATGACTTCCTGTCTTAAACTTTCCTTGTTTACCAGTACTTTGCCCGTTTCGTCTATGTATGTAACGTTTTCTCTGTCATCGGGGTCCAGCGAGTTGATGATGTCGCTCAAAATAGCATTGTCTGAACTAGTCATCGACGGATTGATTAACTGTTCATTTTGGAGTGAAACTGCACCTGCTGAACAAGTTAGCGATAACGAAATCATACCTACAACAACACACGTACATAAACTCTTGACCTTCAAAATCCATTCATCTCCCTTAAATTTTTGTCGTTACAATTTCATAAAAAAACACTTTACTCCTTTTTCTGGTATTTTTTACGCAAATCTATTATGTACAAAAATATCTATTAAATCAAGATCACAGAGTTTTCCACTTTTCCAGTAAAATTGCATAATTATATACAAATAAATCCTCCATGCAACGATAGCTGCCTACAAAAAGGATGGCCATGATTAGTTTTCTTCTTCCAGGAATCATATTATTACTATTCAACTTCTCATAATACTTATTCACTCTTGCTACAAAATATAGTATTATTTAATGTGGTGTAATACTATATTTTGTTAGATGGAGGGTTAGTTCCTAACATGAAAATAAGCAGAAAAGAGCGTAATTTACTTCTTTATAGTGAAATAATTAAAGAATACAAATGGCTTCATAAATTGCTCTTAAAAAATGAAACATTAAAAAAAGAAAATGTTCCTGAAAAATTCCATACTGATTTTACTTATGTGGCACCAGTTATTCTCAAACAGTGTGGCCAAGAATGGAAAGGTGATGAGAATGTAGTAAATCCTGTAGTAGATCTGGGTCCAATTGAAAGAAAAAAGTGTAGTTTATGTGGAACTCCTACAAGATACCTATGTTACATACAAAATAAAATAAATGGAAAAAGAATAAATATTGGAAGAGATTGTGCTGAAGAATTTGTCGATCTGAATTCATTAGTTGATGGAAAAACTAAGAGACAATTACTTGCGAGTGCAAAGGAAGTCAGAAGATTTAGTGAAATCAATAAACGATTCCCTGGACTGGAGCAGACAATTGAAATGTGGCTTCATAGGACAGAGAAATATGATATAGTTTTACCTCGAAAAATGGAAGTGCCTTATAATGAAAGCGGAGAGGTACTCAGAGATCTATATCGAAATTATCTGAAAGGTATAGAATCAGAGCAGGTCTTTGAAGAAATTGAGGTACGTCTTAGTAGTGAAAAAAGTACAATTGAGATGTTTGAAAAGTATCAAGAAATAAATCGAAATACACCTTTTATAGCTACAAGAAAAATGATCAACTGGCTTAGAAATCGAGCGGACCAGAAAACAGAGAATATGTTAAGAGAAAACGGGAAAGTAACATTTGAAACTGTGTCTTGTATTTGGGAAAGAGAATATGTAGATAAACACATTTCAATCGTAAAAGAGCTTTTTTTAGCTGCTGGAGCTAACTTTTTAGGTATAGACCATGAAATAGGAGGTTATACATTTCAGTATGGTAGATCCAGAGTAACGCTTTATATAAGTTTCAAGAGTTTCTTCGAAGTTTTTGGTAATTATGTACTTGGAGAAGGGGATAGTTGCCCTGCAGCTTTGACTATAAACAATATTATTAAACTTAGCCAGATTGTTAACGAGCATACTATGAAAATACAGTATTTAGACGAGTTGAAGTTCTGCCTACGAAAATTTGGAAATGATATTGATTATGAAGATGAAGACTTAGATAGTGATACGGTTTATATTTGGGATAAGGAAGTTAGTAAATTTGCCAAGTGTAAACTAAGCGAAATAATTCGTCTAACAAAGGGTCTAGTAATGGGTTTGCCTAAGCCAACTATTAATAATATAGAATCATTTGTTTCTTCATTAACTGGTAAGAGATTCTCCAGAGAAGAGCTGCGGGATATGCGTGACGTACTGAGTTCTATATAAACCGACAGAGTGGAAAAGGTTTTTGAAATGACCACTAGTATAAAAGTCAGCGGATATACCGTGACTTTTTTATGCTAGTAGTCTAAAAATATAAGTACTTGATTATCCACCCAAATGTTGGACGGGGAATTTTACCAACTGAATGGGATGATGGCATGCAAGACGCCCTGAATCAAGTTCAAGCGATTGCTCATCTTTGTTGCTGTTAAAGAGGTACATACCTGTGCTAGTAGTAGTGGATTATGACGGACTGACCAGCAATTCCTTCATTAAAAAAAGGTGAGAAGGAGAACCGACAAGTCTGGAGATCCAAAATGCCGTTTGCGTATGCAGACAATCTTGGAAACAGCATATCCTTCACACTTCGATTATGTATATGCATATGACGCAGGCGACAAGCAGTGGTTCGAGGGTAAGAGGGAGGACGATCCAACAGGAAAAGCGTGTCACCCATACTATTTTAGGAGAGTGCATTTAAATAATGATTAAAAAAATGATGGTTTCAATTTCCGCATCAGCGTTGCTTCTTGTAGGCACTGTTGCACCTATGCAGGCAGCTAAAAGTGAGAATGCCAAGCCGATTAAAGTATTGCTGGATGCTAAAACGATTCAATTTCCGGACGCGCAACCGTTCCAGGACAATAACGACTACGTTATGGTACCGATCCGATTTGTATCTGAAGCCCTGGGAGCGAAAGTCGGATGGGAGAAGACCGGCGGCAAGCTGGCCGTGTCGATCAAGAATGATGCTCATTCTGTTGCTATGACGGTCGGCCAAAACACGGCAACCGTGGACGGCCAAACTAAAACCTATGAAACCAAGATTATCCTGAAGAAAAACCGTACTTTTGTGCCGTTGCGCTTGGTAAGCGAAGGCTTGGGCCAAACGGTGGAATGGGATAAGGTTAGCCGGTGGGTTTGGATCGGCAAGAGGGCGATCGCTCCATTGGAAGGGCAGCAAGTAAGCATTGAGCCGTATAAAAAGACAATTGGGACTATACCGGCTCTTTTGAAAGATGAAACTGGTAAGGCTTATGACAAAGTATTGATTTTCAAGGAGTCTGACCTACCTATTAAGCTGCTAAGAGATATTTATTCAGTAGAACCGTACACTGCTTCTAATGGAACACCTTACCTTCGTATGAGAGTAAAAACAAAGTCTACAGCAGGACCTATTTTCTATTTAACTAATAACAAAGATGCTCGTTTTCGATACCCAACGGACGACTTGATGAAAGATAACGGAGACGGTACAAAAATGATCTATTACCCTATTTATTCGTCTGGAGACGAACTTTTTCAAGGTGTAAAAAATTATAAAACATTCAAATTGCAAGACATTGAATATATCGGATTTCGCTTGCAAGGAGATGGATATATTCCGATGATGGTTAACCTATGGAAAGGTAACTAAGCTTATGAAGATGACACAATGCAATAATCCTGGTGGGGGTACTGCTACTGTTGCAGCTCCCACCTTTTTCTTTTCTTATAAACAAGGCCGCTGCGGATACAGAAATTACTCTACTGTCCTACTTTGCAGACAAAAATGATCGTTACTTTGTCGGCATGAAGTACTTCGACATGTGGAAAAACACCGCTGGGAAATGGGCCACAGACAACGGTAAACAGGAAAGGGCATGCACGGCGAGGCGACTTTCACCTACAAATTCAATTTTCCGGGCCGTAAGATAAAAACGTAACGGCTCGCCTGTACTCAGTTAATGACAACAGAGATTACTTCACAAAAAAAATCCAGTCTGATCTTTATGAGAATTACGCACGTCATATGAGTGACGGTACAAAAGATTCTGACATTCACCCTTTTCAGAAACAGGGTATCAGTACCGATACCACTTTAATTCCAATCACCGTAAACATAAAGCTGGATGCTGTCGGTGATCCGAAGGATATTAAGGGTGAGAGCTGTCCGAACTGTGCAAAGGAAGTAGAAGCATATATCGTATTTTCTAGCCGATATTGTTCAAAATCGAAATGGATGGCGGCCTGACCGTGAAGCATATTACCGAATCAAACAAACCGCTAGATGCCATATTTCCACCGCGTAAAGATTGGCCAAACCTACATTTGTTTACCATTTTACGGCTGCTGATGAAGATGGCAACAGTTCCGCGATTTTCGAGAATAAGGCCAAGTATCCATACTGCTTAAAAAAAATTTATTTTCTTGTGAACCAAATCATTTCCTTGATGATCTAATTTATAGATAGACTTTAAAGGAGAGGGGGAACTATTGCGTGGAACTAACAGAGAAAGCAGAGCTTGCAACACAAGGGGACAAGGAAGCTTTTGTGAATGTTATACGTTCTCTCCAACAAAGCTTGTATATAGTAGCAAGATCGATCGTTAAAAACGAAGAAGATTGTGCAGACGCTATACAGGAGACCATTGCCAAAGCTTTTTCAAATGTACATAGACTAAAAGAGCCTGCTTATTTTAAAACCTGGATCATTCGGATTTTGATCAACGAGTGTAATCGGATTATTAGGAAAAGGAGAAGAGTATACCCAGTCCCTTATGATCTAAGAAAGACGTCATACAAGGATGAGTATGAACAAATCGAGCTGTTTGAGGTAATTGACGGACTAGATGAGCAACTTCAAACTACTGTGACGCTTTTTTATATTGAGGATTTATCGGTTAAGGAGATATCCAAAGTACTCAATATATCTGAAGGGACGGTAAAATCAAGATTATTTAGGGCCAGACAGCAATTATCCGAGCTAGCTATTGGGGAAGGAGAATCTAAGTATGAACTATCATGATCCGGTTGACCCTGTGCTAAAACAATTTCTAAAGTCCAAAGCACAAGACTTGGTCATCCCTAATACAGTAGAGACCGCTGTGGACAACACCCTTTCATCACTTTTTGATCAAAATATAAAAAAGAGGTCCCCCCTTAAAAGATGGAGATGGGCAGCAGTAGCCGTTGCTTTCTTTTTCGTTCTGGGTGCAGTTACTATCCTTACCGTTCCGACATTTGCCGAAGTACTCAGGTCATTGTTTGCCAAGGACAATCCAGATATCGGACTGATGCGTGCACAGAAATTGGGATTGGTGATTAATCCTCATATTAAGGTGAAGGACAAAGGTTACACGCTGGTGATTAATGAGGCTGTTGCTGATCCTACCCGAGTGACCCTTGCACTTCAGCTTTTTGATGAAAATGGGAAGCATGATCGCGACAAGCTCGGTCTTGGCGATGCGAATACGATTACGATCAAAGATGATAAAGGAAAAGTAGTGGGTAGCATGTACGATATGGGGTACACAAGTGATTTTTATTATATGGTTGATTTCTTTAGTGAACCGCTAAAAACAGATAAGATTACAATAGAAGGGAGTATTGGAACGCTTGGACAAAGTAACGAATCCTTAATAAAAGGAAATTGGAACTTTAGCTTTGATATTGATATGAAAGAGGCAAACAAGCAGAACAATATAGAGGAGTTGGCAGGGAGTTACACAACGCCGCACGGAATGACGGTTACATTAAAAAGGCTAACGAGAATGGTGCAAGGAGTACGTTTCGAACTAGAAACCGAACTTGATGACGCGGCAATGGCAAGATCCCCCGGTGATTTATGGGAAAAGCAGATGCTGAGCTTTCATTTCGAAACTACAGGTGGAAAGGAGATTCACTCGGTGAATCCGAGAAAAAGGAACTATTTGGACAGCTTAATGACATCTGATCATAAAGTTGTTGGAAACGGAAAAATGCGTTGGAGTTATACCTTCAAGTACCTGCCTGAGGATAAACCATACCGCTTTGTCCTTGATGCATACTCGGTTGCAGAAATGGACGGAAGCAAGATTTCATTTAGACCATCTGATCTGACCGAACCCCAAACTTTTAAAATAATGAATGATAGCCTGGAGTTGGTTAGAGCTTCACTTGAGAAATCGCAAGTCAACAAAGGCGCATATGAAACTGTCATCTCATTCTACGGGAAAATGGATAATGAAATAAGTCATGAGGAGTGGAGAGCATATGATTCAGCAGGTAAGCAGTATGACGTAAGTGCGGTGGGGGGATCATCGTTTGAAAATACGCTGACTGATCATTGGAGAGAGGGATATATCAGTATGGGGGATCGTAGGGCAAAGCAGCCTTTTGAATTCCGTATTATGAAGCTGGATCAGATTCCCCAAGAGCTTACCATAGTAAGGGAAGTGGTGGATAAACGATACAAAGACCCTAACTGGTCAGTATTGCTCAAATAGTAGAAAAAATGAACTTCTTCTCTCAGGAAAGAAGTTCATTTTATCTTTTTAAGGATTTATTATGTAAATACTAGCTAAACAACCTCACAAGTTTGTTAAATGTAGAGAAAGAAGAGGGACGTTCTGATTTTATCGAACGTCTTATCCTGGATTGGAATGAAAAATGAATCAGTCTATCGAAACAATTTGCCATGTTCCATCCTTATCTTTTTCAAAATAAAAGGTATACCTTACATCAGGTGATGAACCTTCTTCTTTATTAAGACGTTCGCCAACTACGGGTACCAGTATCCGATCCTTTTCCTTTATAGCTTCAGCTATACTTGTAAACTTCACTGGATGCTCCAAAAGATAATCGTGACCTGCTCCAATGTCTGGAGCAAGCGCAGCATGGAATTGATTCAAATTGTTTGATACAAAAGCAGCAATAGCCGCTTTAAGTTTTGTTATCATGCCATCCTCAATCAGAGGGTCTTTAACCTCATTCCATTTGATCTCGTCCAAGCTATGCTGGGCATCTGATTGACCTGGTTCTTTTTTTATTGCGGGTTTTGAGGCTATTGAGGATACTGTTTCATTGGTGGATGGACTTTTTGTTTCCTGTTTTGCACAACCAGTAGATACACTTACACTTGCAGCAAATATAAGAACAGAAATAATTCGAGCAGGTTTGTTCATGTTTAGACGTACACATCCTTTCTCTTTCTCTAACGAATACAAGTCATGAAAGTTGCAATACTTCTTTAATAAGTGTTGTTAATGAAGACACTGTTTGAAGAACAACTCAGAGCTTGTCTTACTGTCATTTACGTTACAAGCCTAAATTCAAATACAGAGTAAGGGTAATAGAAAGAGGCATACTGGGAGGTTCTTCAGATTCAGAAAGGCGAGTGGAATGGGAGTGATGTGTTGGCAATGGACCGCTTGTTATTAAGGTCCCTAACCGAGAACTAATAACGGTCTAATATAGTTTGTCAGGCCTTTTTTGTTAGTGTGCGATCAAGCTAAGACTAAAACTCATAGTCAAGCAAAAAGTCGTCATAGGTGGGCAGCTTTTTGCTTGACTGTACCTCTCTGTGATTTAGAGGAATAGTAGAATTTCGCAGTTACAGCATATATAGTTTTAAGGTACATAAGACATATAATTTAGAATCAAACTTCAATAAAAAGGTTGCGCATTAGCTGTCTGCCTTATTTACAGATTTTCTTCTGTCTTCATTACCTATATGTGTATAGATCATGGTCACATTAACATCTGTATGTCCAAGTTGCTCCTTAAGAGCCCCTAAATTATTATTTTCTTTATTATATTTTGTTGCGAAAGTGTGTCTAAGTTTGTGCATAGATAAACCAGGCTTTCCAAAGGCTTTTGCGTAACGTTCCATCATTTTTTGAGCAGCTCTTACAGTCAACCTGTTAGTTTTCCCAGAAGGCCCGGTGGGAAGGGATAGGAAGACTGCAGTTTGCTGTTCCGTAACATGGTAACGACTTTCTCGAATTTGTAGATAGGATGTTAAATCCTGAAGAGCAATGTCGCTTATAGTCACAGAATCTTTCTTGTTACCTTTACGAGTGACAGAAAGTTTTGATTTTAGTCGATCGATATCATTTAAATCCAATGCAATTGTTTCAGAAATTCGCATGCCTGAACCAAGTATTAAGCTTATAAGTGCTAAATCACGCTCCATATTCTTTAGGTGCGAGTTTAAAATCCGCCTATTGTCCTTAATAGTCTCCTTAAACCCTTCAGCCACGAATAACCGAAAATCAAAAATTTCATCATCTAGTAAAATCTTATTTTCGATACGTGCAGCCTTATCTTCAAGAGTAGACTTCTCATTATTAGATGATTGCACTTTTATCATTACATTGCGCTTTAAATAAGGAAAGTTATGTTCATCCTCTGATATCTGAGATAAATAATGAAAAAGGGACTTGAGTGCAGCGTATTTGCGATCAACGGATTCGGGAGCGTTGTTATGTTCAAAGCTCAAAAAATCACCAAACCGATCTATATCAGAAAACCGCAAACTTTCCAGTACTTCAATCGGAATATCGACTCGTTCACCTTTGTAAAATCCTTCAGAAATGAGCCAATCAAAGAAAGTTATATAATCTAAGGTATAGTTTAATAATGTATTAGGAGACCGTTTACGTTTACTGTATTCTATGAACTCCTTTACATACCAGGGAAGTTGAATCAACTTACTTTCAGTTCTTTTTAATAACTTTTTGCGTTCATCAATATGCATTAATCTAAATCCTCCTGATAAACAAAATTACGCATAACCAAATTAATACGAAATTATTAAATAATGGATTTAAAATTATATCAATAGATATGATAACGGGAACTGGTGTTCCCATATAATAAATTTCACATAACTTGACTTATACGTAATTAAGTTGTGAATCTTAAATACTAGAATCCTCACCTTAGTAGCCCGCATGGTGTGTACATAGCATCATCTGTGCCTCTGCCCTGTTTTCAATGTGTTCAAATATTTTTTCCATTATTATAGACTTTAAATCATTATAACAAACATGAGATGTGTTGTATATGAAAAGCGACATGTACATCGACATAAAGTTACCAACCATAGAAACCCTTATTTTATAAGGGTTTTTGTATTTTTAGTAGGCAACTTTGTGTCATTATTTTGTGACACAAAGTTGCCTACTTGGCTGCGTAAGTGACACAAAGTTGCCTACTTAGCTTGATAAATAAGAAAAAATCACCTCATTCCCTTGGTGAAAAAGAACTAAGTCACTAAAAGTACGATTAAACTACTAAAGTAGGGAACTTTGTGTCGATGTACACGACAGTATATAGTTCCCGCCAAAATAACTTTCCAAAATTACTGCGAAAGTAAAAAAGTCTTTTTTTAACAGTACATTGGACATCAGTAAAGCCATATCTCACGAGATTTTCGAAAAATCTACTTTGCGGTATTTTTCATATGCACAGTGACAACAAGTAATAATTTGCACATTCCTGATATCATCCTTTTTGAAAGGTATAAACTTGTTGTCACTGTACAGCTAGCGCACTTTATCCAGCCAGCACAACATTTACCTGGTCACCGATCCCGGCGGGCCGTATCATGGACTGTAACCTTACCTTCTCATCTACAATTCCGTAAACAATCTGATAAGAACCTCATCTTACAGCTCAATGAAGATATTGATTTTAAACGTTCAAACTGACGAGAGGCTCAATTCATGGTATAATATACAAACTATCGTTCGTATGCAATATCGAAAGGTTGGAAATAATGGCAAAAATTTGGGAGCGTTTTAGAGATCGAGTTCGCGATCTGCCAAGTACTACGCAGACATTACTTATCGAGAAGTTCAGCCGTAATATGGTAGAAGAGCGCGAAAGGCTTTTAAACTCAGAAATTAAAGCAAGAGCATGGGATCAACATGCAAGGATAATAGAAATTGAATTGAATCAAGTAACCCAAGACCCCAAGACAAAGGTTTTTGCACAGCCTCTTGTCAAAGGCCAGGTTGTATTTGTGAATTTTATAGGGCTCGGCCAGGTTCTAGACGAACCGCACCCTGCTATTATTTGGGATTTCAACTCAACTCTGGGGCATGTTGTTGTCATTCCTTTGTCTAGTAAGAAAAAAATTGGCTTTGATAAATCAAGTATTGGTGTGATTAAAGGATTGAATCCTAATCCAAGTCATCCTCCAAAGGAAAGCCTTGTAAAAATAGGTCAAATGACAAGTGTATCAAGAAAAAGCATCAAGATTGTTCCTGATCAGACTCATGCCAAGGTTACGCCTTTATCCCTATCACCGTTACAATTATCTAAGGTAGAAGATATGTTCCGGTTACATTATCTGAAAGAAAAGCTTTTAAGAGATGTTATTTTTAACGTTCCACAATTAATCCCCATCAAGCTCAATGCTGGAGATCGTACTGCCCTTTACCGACCAGTAACACATGTAGTAATAGAAGATAAACTTTACTACAAATGTCATGACCATGTAACTATGCAATGTATCGATATGATCCAGCTGCCAGTGCCTTTAGGAGTTAGAAAGAAACTGTTAAGAGATCTCCTTTCTAATACAGAAGTAACATGGAAACCGGCTGAGGAAAGTATTCAGCAGGAAATTGCAAAGATTTCGCAGGCAGCTGCAACCAGTGCAGTTTAAGTCTCAGCCTTGATTTTTTGAAGAATTCGTTGACAGAATAAATATAAAGATGTAATATAATAATATAAGTTATAGCTCTAATTGAGACCCCGTCCGGGGCAAATCGCTGTAACATACGGTTCGTACATATGTCCGTCCGGACAGGCAAAAGACTCCCGATGATCACGGGAGTCTTTTGTTTTTAATTTTTGAATAATATTACTCTGTTTTTCGCGCAGCTCCGCAAAATCAATCGGGACATGCCACTGATTCCTCTTCCGGATTTAGTTGCGCTGCTGATCCGGCCATGAGCTGAAAAGCCAACCGGTATATCCCTGCTCCTCCTTATCCGGAAGATTCACCAATGTGCATGAGCATGATTACCTTCATCATTTCTTTATAAATTTCATCAATCTCCAGCCACTCTAGAATTCCCTTCTTTCCAAGTTGTATGAAGTATGAGTTTTCTTTCCTGGCAGAGGCATTTTGCTTATAATGTTTGGTTAAAATAAAGTGTTAGACTGGTGTCGTTGAATTACCGCAGGTTTTAAAGAGAAGAATCGTCAGCTATTAGAAAATAAGTAAAAGAAGCAGCGGCAGACCAAAGACTTGAAAAATAAAGTCTAAGACTGCCGCTGTTGTTATTCAACTAACCCAACGTACCACTGAGAATGACTATAGTGGCTAAAATGTCATATTCAGCTTGTTCAAACCTTCCTAGTTTTAAAAAGTGCCTTGCTCGTCGTAGTCGCCTATTTGCAACATTCAACATGCGTATATTCCAGTGAAGGTTCATCGATTACTCCCCCTTTGGAGAATTTGTGAACTATCATGCATAAATTTGACCGTATCTTTCCAGATATCACAACATTCTATGGGAAGGCCTACTAATATTCAACGCAGTATTAGCCTATCTTTAATATTTGTTTCTATGATATTCAAAAAATGGCTCCTGCTCCTGCAGATGCAGGAGCTGCTTTTTTCGTTCGCATCGATCATTCAGTTGGCGCGTCTCTGATCACGGACCAACGCCGAGAAAATCCAGTGATATTCTGGATTCTCCCGGCGTTGGTCTTGCTCACATAAACTGCCTGGTATTACAAGTACAAAGAATACACTACATTTTATTGAATAATAATTCATTGTGAGGTGTGGGAAATAGTTTTGCATAGAAGCTACCTATATAAAAATAAAAAGACCAGCTAAAAAGCTGGTCAAGGAAACTATAAATGCGTATGCCTGACTTATGCCCCACCAATATAACCTTGCATCTTTTTTTTCATTTCTTTCCCACACCTCCTGAAATATCAGAATCCACCGACATGGCCTTGAGTCGAAATTGTACCAGGAGATTGATGGTGTTCAAATGGAGCAAATGCTGATGCTCCAGACACCAGTACAAAACCAAAACTAACTGCTAAAAAGAAAACCATCTTATTTCTCATTTTTCCACACCTCCAGAAGCATACTTTGATACTGAACCAGTGTTTCAGGGTCTGCATGAACCCTGAAACGTTCTAACAAACCTGAGCAGTTGGAAATTAGTAGTACATTATTTATTTTAACGGATTTTTCAAAAGCGTGTATAAGACATTTAAAACCGTATGGGTATTTTTCTCTGAACAGATTGTACTTAGCGAGTTTGTACCAAAAACGAGCATATTCATCTGATAATACCTGCTGAGTGTAAATATCTGTAGCTTCGGGTTCACGGTATGCTGTGATAT
The DNA here is from genome assembly GCF_000237325.1 of Paenibacillus polymyxa M1. Classification (NCBI taxonomy): domain Bacteria; kingdom Bacillati; phylum Bacillota; class Bacilli; order Caryophanales; family Paenibacillaceae; genus Paenibacillus; species Paenibacillus polymyxa. The sequence continues at coordinate 342,917 of NC_017543.1, read as the reverse complement.
GAGATTCAAATCGGTCTAAAATATCGTCAATATCTAAATTGTAACCTACGGAAGCTAATACGTAAGCATCCAGAAGCCAAGCAAAGTCAATATGCCGAATGGCTTGGCGTGTCACAAGGCCGTATCTCCCAGCTTAAAAAGTTATTATAGGTAACGTTGGGATTTTAAATTTACTATTCGATTGGCCATAACATGAATATTTGTATTTTAAAGCAAATACCTGGATGGCCGTGAGCTGTTAAAAGATCCAGTTAGCTTAATAGCTTGTACCTTTACCATTATGGAAGCTTATCCCGTTAGTGTAAAGACCAACTGATTTAATAAATTCGAGAACTTACCCATGCACCAGTTGTTATTGCAATTGATGCCGCCATCAAAACAAATAAAATATAACCGGCTTTAGTTTTCACACTGCTTCGGTTATCTTTGATCAGCTTCATGTTACAACGCTCCTTGTCCCAGCAATTGTTCTCGAATCGATTCCTTCTAAATAATACCACGTATTGGCTCTAACCTGCCGTTACTTCAATGAAAAAAAGCAGCCCCTCTGAGCTGCCCTACTGCTAGTCACTTCAACAATAGGATGAGTTCATCCAAGGGCTACCTCATTTACCAAGTAATCCAACCACTTGTTCGTTTGTAACTGTGTAGGAGCTCGTATTTCTCACTACGCATCAGTCGTTTCATTTTTGTTCTATACAGACGATAATCATCTTTTCTTGCTACTTTACATTCTTTGTTGTAATGAACACTCTTGATTCCTTTACGGAAATCCTTAAGCTTCTCTCTTCTTGGATCTTTGAGCTTAATGTTGATCTCCAGACTACGTTGTTTCTCTTCTTCCCAGGACTGAATCTCTTCCCGTATAAACATCTTCATCCCCGTTGTGCCGGGTTAGATTTTGGCATTTGAAGCCATGGCCTTAGACACAACTAATAGAAGAAGACATTCGGATTAAACATTAAATCACCTCAAATTTTATTCACCCTTATTTTAACATATTTATGACTATCCTGCCCGTTAGCTTAATGGGGCGTTTGCCAGTCTAATACTTTATTTTCTTTAAACAGCATGTGTTTCGTTTCTAAATAATCGCTCGCGAGGGTAAAGCAAAAATTTGATTCCAACCATCGCTTGTGAGTTGTGACCCCGTTTATAGTTTTTATGACTCAAGTAGAGTTGGTGTTCTTATAGTCACCCTAGTCATTTTGATTTCAATTCTTCCAAGACTGAATTAGTTTGATTAGCCAAAAGACGTTATAAACACACTTACCCGTTATTTAAAGCAGGGATACATAGAGTTTTTATAAAAATTAACTGAAAATGGCATTCATACGTTAGTTGGAGAGTTAGCGATATCGGTAGTGGGATTCATCATAAAGGCGGGTATGGATGATCTTTCATTGAAGTGGGAAAATATTAAAAGCAAAATAATAAGATGCGATGTAAATTTTAAGGATGTCCCTGATGAATGGGTCAAGGAGTGGAGGACGCGCCTCCACAGCTTAACCAAAGAATAGGTCGAGAATATTTGATCCCATCGACGATTGCTTGTTGTAAAATTCGGAATAACCACAATTTTCGCAATAAACGACGACAAATTGGTTGTGCTGAATATCAAACATTTTAGAGAGGCCGGTGCCAGTCATGGCCACCTCTTTCGTCTTGGCGTTTCGGCTGCCGCATTTCACGCATCCCTTTTGTTCATTCATCACTAATTACCTCCATATTTGTGTTCGCGTTTTGTATTATAATACGGATCGTGTTCAGTCATGGTTGCAAAATAGGGGAATGGTTTTGTTACCCAGCCCTTATTTTCTTAGAATCCTTCGAAGGCTAGGTGTAGTTATGTCAAGGATTCACTGTATATATAAATAATAAAGAAAAATTTGAAAGAGTCTAATCCAGCCTGCATATGTTAAGAACAACCACTTACGATTAAAAATTTATGTTAATCCATCCGTTAAAGTAAATATAATGGGTAGACTGGACTGATTATAAAGCCAGTAGCATTATGAAATATGAATAATGCCAGCTCGTTATGAAATTGTATCCGTGATGCTCGTGATCCTTGGAATCTTTATTACGGCGACTCATGGCAATATCTCCTCTCTGCACGTTTCAGGAGAATCCTTGTTTTTGGCGATATTATCTGCTTTATGTTTTGCTGTTTATAGCATTCAATCACAACCGTTAATGGAAAAATTCGACACCCTAATCATGACAGCATGGGGGATGCTTCTAGGCGAAGGGATTTTATTCATTGTCTTTAAACCCTGGGAATTGAAGCGCACAATTAGTCTTAACGCATATGTTGCTCTGGGTGTCGTTATTTTATTTGGTACAATTCTGGCCTATATCTTATTTTTGGAGGGAATCAAGCGAATTGGTGCTACGAAAAGCAGTCTTTTAGCTTCGATTGAACCAGTAGTAGCCACGGTACTATCTGTTGTATGGTTGAACGATAAGTTTCAAATGATTGATTTATTGGGCTTTGTTCTGATTCTCTCAACAGTCTTTGTCATATCCAGAGTTGCAAAGCGTGAACCAGAAGTGCAGACGGATCAACTAAAGAAGGATACTTAGAGAAAATAGTCAGGGAGCCACTTCGACTCTCTGATATTTCCCTTGACCAAGTAGGAGCTTGCTTCCAAAAATGTCTTTCTCCTTGCGGTATAGTTCACTGCTCATGAACTTAAACTATTCTGCCAGTTAGCTTAATGAAACATCGTTAGTCTAATACTTTATTTTCTCAGTCTACAACTTTATTTTCCGAGTCTAACACTTTATGTTTGTTTCAAAACTATACATAACATCAAGCACACGATAGAGTTGATTATTCCATAAAATCATTTCTCCTTTCCTAGGAACAAAAGATAGTGCAACCAGGTCAAATTGTCCTCTTTACCATTTAATACAATTGCTAATTCAATTGCTTTCAATCTTCACCTCTCTGCTGCTCTAATTGGCTGAATATTTGCATTGAAGTATCTGATTCAATTTGATCCTTCATTACTTAGCTCTCTCAAGGTCCTTATATCGGCTACAAGCTAATAAAAAACACGCCCTACAAGGACGTGTCTAACAAAGGAAGCTAGTATTAGTTCATTTAGAGGTTTCGGGCTTTGAGCCAGCTACTCCCCATGTTTCCCCGTCAACTTTATAATCACCGCCCCTCCATTGAAGTATGTAGTCTCCAGAACGTAAACCATCGCTGAAACCTTGGTCGTTAGAATTCCAAGCCACTGTATCGTGAGGAGCGATTACTAAACTTTCGAAATATAGTTTGTTTGAACCGCTGTGAGTTAAACTTACCTTTACTGGATGATCAGAATGATTCTTCAAACAAAGTTTAACATGCCCCCAGCCTTTAGGGACACTAAACGCTTCTCTTACTGTTGCGCTTCCGCCCGATCTTTGAGAAATAATGTTGTTTCCGCTAGTTTTACTTGGTGAGGCTGAAGTTACACCTACTGTGGTAGCTATAGCTAAAGAAATAATAGACAACGAAAATATTTTTTTCTTCATGGTTTTCCACTCCTATTCTTGATATGGTCTACCCATTAGGGCCTAGTGAATACAATCTGGTGACCCTTTTCATATCTACTCTATATTCAACTGCCTAACTTTCTAGACAGAAACGTTAAGGATAATAAATGCGATTTTTGATGGTCAGAATACCACTTTTAAACTTTTTGAAACGCACAAATAGATCACTCTGAGCCCAGGGTGACCTATTTGTTAAACAGTTTTATACCAGACGATCTTATATAATTATAGTCGTCTAAGCCAAAAAATATACCATACGTATCAATAGAAATTATTTAGTCTACCTACGCTAAATAATGCTTTCCTAATAATTTAACAACACTTACTGTTGGAACCAACCTTTAACCTCTTTACTAAGCTATATGATCGAATAACCGTAGCCCCAACTATATAAAAAGCGGCAACCCTGGACGAGAAAATATTCGAATTTCAATTACGTTCTTATTATGTTGCATTAAGAATGAATTGTCCTTCTTCAGCTTTAATTTCAAAGAAGTACTTTGTATCTTTAATTAGGCCATCTAAATGCTTGCTAGTCCCAGGAGATACTTGGAATTCCTCAATAACAATATCCCCTTTTGCATCTTTAACTCTCAATAACACGTTTCGGTCACTATTTGCATCATTAATAATGGTCTTGTCCCAGAAAATAGTATCGTAATTAATTGAGTCATTACCATCAAATATTATAGGGTTCCATTCGTCTGTGGTGTCTTCAGCATCAATAACAGATGTTAATTTTGGCGAAAAATAATTATGGACAATTCCTACATTGAGATAAATCTGATAAGAACAAACAAAAACTATTGTTACAATTAGCACTAAACCAATAAAGCCAATTATCTTAGATTTCCCATTAACCATTTCTTGATTCCTCCTTGTTAATTGTGTTGTTAATCGTAAAAGGAGTGCAATTGCTCAAGAAGTTAATTTACTCTATCTTACATTATATACAACTTAGATAAATCCTTTTTTCAACGGAACTCATCTGCCCGTTAGCGTAATGAAGCACCCGCCAGTCTAATACTTTATTTTCTTTGGACACCCTACTGGGTTACATACCAGCGGAGTCCTCGTTCACCTCTATTCTAAATTCAAATTGATTCCGTATGTAATACGCTCCAGCAATCTTAACCGAATTAGGCGAAAACATTTCTATAGTGCCACCATAGTCTATAACCGATATAAAATCCTCGCCCAACGACTGAACAACATACACCTTTACCTGGCTTAATGCAGCTGCAAATAGTTCGACATCCGACTTTAACACTTTATATGTATGGTTCATGCAAATCACCTCAGATAGTTATTCTGCCATATGTGTGGTAATTCCTCACAAAAGAAAGCCCTACCAACCATAAGGTTAGCAGAGCTTTAGCTTTAAAATCCTCCTATGGTAACTTTATGCTGAATATTATGGTGATGGTTAAAGGCTTGATCCGGCACAGTAACAATCAACAAAAAATTAGCCGCAATGATTAATAACACCATTTTTTTGAACATTGTTTTCCCATACCCTTTAAATAAGATTGAAATACTAAGCTTTAGTTTCAGGAATTGTATGGGCTTGAAACGAACAAACAACCCCATATAGTTTATAAAACGACTCGGTACTATTGAGGTACATGTAAGCCACTGGCCGCCCATAAATTCAGTAAATAGAAGACAAAAAGGACACCCACTATAATTCCAACTATGCTTAATATTTTCTTTTTCATATTCATTAAACACCCAATCTTCAAGTGATCCGTATTTGTTGGACATATATCGTAAAGTTATGGGTGGCTAATTTAGGATGCATGAATGAAGTCGTGAAGACTTTGTATCGCAAGACCGCTTGAGTTAACATACCCTTTGTCGTCTTTGACATCCATCCGCCCCATCGGAATCAAATACTTGTTTACTACTCGCCACCGTTAATGTTATAGTTCGTTAGCGTACTCTTAACCATTATACCACAATATATGAGAATATTTGTGTGATTATATAATAATACTGGAAAATAATTCTTAGGTACCATTTTTCCAAATATAAACCCCCTCCATTGTGGAAGGGGTTGCAAGATGATTGGAATTAACTATTCGCTCCATGATTGTTAGGTTGAAAGCTATTCGCTCCATGATTGTTCGGAGCGACTAACGCTCCTATGTTGCTCACGCTACCGAGCAGAAACAAAGCTACTGCCATCATACATAATGCCTTTTTCATCTTTGAGCACCCTCCCCAAGATTTTATTGTTCAATACATTGTATGCTTCCAGTTGATCTTTAGTTGCATGAACACTAAAAGAAACAAATAGTGCATTGAGTTTTTTATAGCCTGTATCATCTTTAAGTTTATCAGACATTCCTAAAGCCTTGAGGGATATATTTAGTGCATAAGAATAATTTGCATTTTTGAGGTTATATAGAGCCATTAGATAGAGATGGTCTATATAATAACGTATATTGGCATCTGTTTCGTAGTTTCCGTCTAAGGAATCCAGAGTAGGTTGAAACTCTTTTAATGCCCAATCAACGTTATAGTCGTATTTTATAGCTGCCTCCAAGATCGTTATGATTCCCGGCAACAACTCTTCTTCTTCACTTTGATGTATAAAATGAACATATTCAGGAAGTGTATCCATCTTTCCTTCCAACAAGTCAAGAACGTATGTATTTGCTCGTGCAAGCTTCCTGAAATGAGCCACATCAGCTTGTCCATCCTTGTCCAATCCGTATATCCAGCCCAATTCAGTGTACTTTTCGATGCAATCTCTGGCTGCTGCGTAATCGCCCATCTTCTGTAAAGCAATACCTTTCATAACCATTGCATACCCAAAGTAGAAGACGATACTTCGTTTAAGTTTTTTGGTATCAATCTGCTGTTGACCCTTTGCTTGCCGAAGTTGGTTTTCTTCGTACAATCCTCTAATCGACGTATAAAGCTTGTCCGCAATATGCACCATAGCTTCCCAATCATCTAGCGAAAATTCTGCTTGTAACATGTCTGTCAAAAGGTTTATGTCAGTTATTGATTCTAAAACAGATGAATTTAACATATAGAACCTCCATATTACATTTTTAACCATGCTATAACATTTTTGAACATTGGTCAATTTCGCAAATAATTAGTTTGTCCAAATTTAGAATAGTTTGTTACTAGATTGTGAAATCTTACCTGTCTACCATACCAAGGTATGTACGTGTTCAGAGAACAAATAAATTTCTTCTTCTGTTTTTAAACGGTTTTCCATCATTAAACCTCCGAATTATAATGGAGCCTTTTTAGGTACTACCATCAAAAATAAGCCTACCTCTTTTTTACAACGTTCATTTTCGAGAAAATCAAATCACAAAACTAAATTGGGTAAAACATCATTTCTTTTGAAGATATTTACAGTATACATCATAAAACTTTTAGGGACAATAATTAAAAATTTTGAATCTTTTAGTGACTCCAATTCATTTGGTCTTTTGTCTACACTTTTTAATAAGAGGAGTAGATAACTATATGCAAACCATTTCCGAACAAATTGGTGCAATAATAAGAACCCTAAGGAAAGAAAAGGGATTAACACAGCAAACTCTCGCTGATGAAATTGGCTCATCGTTCTCATATATAGGCAGGGTTGAACGCGGAGAGGGAAACGTAACTATAGAAACCATTATTAAAATTGCTGCTGCCTTAAATATAGGATTTTTCGAATTAATGAGCTTAGGTGGAAAACAGGACAATGAGACTATATTAGCTTTACATGCATTCCTCTTAAATAAAAGTGAGAAAGAGCATAGAAAAGCCCTAAACATCCTGAAGGAAGTATTTGACGATAATAAGTTTTAGTACAATCGGCAACCTCACATTACTATAGGCTGCCAATTGTTATATAATGTCCCTGAAAATTGTTGCACTGTTTTTAGCGGTTTTCACCTTCTGGCCATTACTTAGGTGACCATTAAGCAATGTAACCAGAGGTTGGGTCGGCTTACTAGATGAATCCGCTTAAGTGGGCGTCATGTTAAAACTGGTTCCGCTGCTTTGATAACCAACCCGTTACTGAAAGGTGATCGTTCTGATCTATTTTAAAAAATATATTTGAGTTACAATAAAAGCCACAATACGAAACTATATCGCATTGTGGCTAAATGTTTAAATCCTGTTTAGTGAAGACGCTGTAACCTCTGTCTTCTTGATTTCTTTTCTGAATCCTCTACTCATGAACTTTTGTAGTTCCTCGGTGTGATCGTTGTCTTCTAGCAGGATGACCTCGTGTAATTCAAATAGCTATTACACGAAACGGTTGCGTCAATCCAGAAGCCAATCCGGTAGCTCACTGATCTGCTTCTTGTTAAGGAAAGAATACAGGCCCAGCTTTAACCCGGGTGCTGTCGTTCATCCCTGTTTTACGTTTGCTCTGCGACCAAAATCGCATAGCAAATCCGTACTCATCTAATGTCGTTAAGTAATTGCTCAGTGTCACCGTACTGATTCCCATCATTTCAGCGATATGTTCGAGGGAAAAAGTGGAACAAGCCTGATAAGTACGCCGGAGTGAAAACAGAAATGCAGCGTATTTTAATGATGAATTAAAGTGTCAAGAAGGGATACCGAGCCATGATCAGGGAAATTCGCAAAATGACTCCAATCAATCATAAGACAGTTCAGCGCTTAATGAAGGAGTTAGGGCTTCATTGTATGGTTCTTAGGAAGAAATTCCGTGCATACAAAGGAGCCGAAGGAAAAATAGCTCCAAATGTCTTGAAGAGAGATTTTAATGCGATGGTGCCTAATGAGAAATGGGTTACTGATGTGACGGATTCCACTTGTATAGACAAAAGATATATCTGTTTCCAATTATGGATCTATATAACCGTGAAATCATCAGCTATACCATTTTTCAGAAGACCGACTCTCTCTATGCTCTCTGAGAAAGGAGTCACACAAAGTATGTCACGCCGAGGAAACTGCCTGGATAACTCCGTGGTAGAGAATTCTTTGGAATCTTAAAGACGGAACTGCTGTATATTCAAGAATTCCAATCCATTGAACATATCATTCAAGAACTACATCAATATATTCACTACTACAACTATCGAAGACCCAAACAAAAGCTCAGAGGACTGTCGCCGGTAGAATACCGCATTCAGTCCTCTGTAGCAGCCTAAGTCTGTCTGTGTCTAACTTTTTAGGGTTAATTCAATTAAGGTCAGGGGCGTTTAAAATCCTCCATGTTGTACTTGAGGCTCTATACCATGCGAGTGAATAGGTACATTAACAATTAACAAAAAGCTAGCTGCGACGATCAACAGTGCCATTTTTTTTAACATTGTTCATCCACACCTTTTCAAAAAGATTTAAAAAATTTGCTTTGGTTTCAGGAGTAGCATGTTCTCGAAAATGTAAAAATAGCCCCATACAATTTATGAAATAAGTCTCATTATTTAGTGTATGATAACTTACCATTGAATACATCAAATGTTTAAAGCCATCATCGTAAGAATTTCTATGTAAATAATAATGAGCCAACTCGTAACCACACCATGCAAAATAATCTGGCACCACTTGTTGAGTATACATATCACTTGGTGAGTGTTGCGATAATGTTACAATGTCTGCTTCAAAGCGTTTAATTATGTGATTAACATCAATGTCATATCGGTTAGCCGCTATCATAATATTCAGCAGTTGGATGACCTTATCTTCTTGAGTTGTATCCCCCGCTGTATCGATGTATTCAATATATTCTTGCAGCACCATTATGTCTCCGGATAAAAGCTTATTGACAATAATATTAGCTTTTGCCCAGTGCTTAAACAAGCCAATCCAGTGCTGAGTATCTTTGTCTGTCTCTTTAACCCAATCTAAATTAGCATAGGCGTATGTATATTGTAGAGCTTGGTGGTAATCGCCTTGTGCTTCGTAGACACCTGCACACAATAAGTCAGCATAAGCAATATATCCAAATAGCGGACCTCTTGTTCTCTTTTCAATATCTCGTGACACACGTTTTTCTTGGTGTTTTAAACTATACTGGATTTCCGCTTTAGCTCTCATCTGTCTTGCCATTTCGTTTACCTTATCCCATTTCCGCAGAGACCTATACACGTTAGCTAAATCCTTCAACGCGTCAAGCTGGTCTATTTCATCTAGGCGTTCCACGAAGGGTTCAAATAGTGTAGCAGCCTTGAGATTCTCGCTTTGATCATCTCCGATTTGAATCGTGAATTTACGATATTGACAGACTGCCAAGCGTTCAGAATGTTGATATCTCTCTGCTTCAGCTACCCCCTCATAGAGCAGCAATGCAGCCTCATGTCGTCCCTTCGCCAACAATCCTTCTGCAACTTCGAATAGCTTGGGTGAATACAGTAGATTGTCCATGATGGCTCCCACCACTCGACGGATCGCATCCAACCTATCCAACTCCGCACACCGAAACAAAAACGGCTCGATTCGCCTCATATTCGGGGGGTGGTCGATGATGAAGTTTTCTATAAATAGATCGTAAAACTCCCCTTCTGGCAAACCCATAGCCTCAGTGATTCGGTCAAGTTGGTTAACTGACATAGACTTATTCCCTGACACAATAGCACTTATTATTCCCCTATTCATGCCTGAAAGTTGTCCGAATTGCGCTAAGCTCAACCCTTTTTGTTGTAAGTATCTATCTAATTCTGCTCGAATCGTAGGTGTATGTTCCATGCCATAGCCACCCTTCGCATAAATATTCCAGTATTTTATAATCAATTACTATTTTTGTCCAATAATAAACTAGTTGTCAATAACTTTTTTTGCGAAACATGTGAAGAATCAGCGTTTGTCATAGTATCAATTCTTGTAATAAAAAAATACCCTGCTAGACTTAATCCAACAGGGTGCTACTTTTCAGCTTATAGAGACTTTGATTGACTGCACGAATCCAATGCTCTTTGTCCTTTACTTGCCCCGAGGCTGCTTTTGTATATGCGACAAGTTCACCAACAATATTACTTTGTGGAGCTCCTATGTTTAATGTTACTCTCATAAATTCTAGCCGTTTAATGAATGGGTCAGCAGCTTCTTTATTAAGAGCGTAAATGGCCTTATTGACAAGCTTTTCGATTTCTTGAAATTCTTCGAAAGTTAAAATTCTTTTAGTATCCATCCTTCCACCCTCTTCAAGTAAATTCTGAATATCTTTCGGCCACTTGGGCAACAGTCGCTTTTCTATATTAGTTTCAAACCAGGTTGAGGCTATCTTCTTTTCCCAGTCCCCAAACTTCCGGTAATCTGTAATACTAAACCCTTTTTAAAATAGACTACATAAAAATACATTAACACTACTTCATAATGTGAAGAATCATCACTACCCTTACCCATTCAGCCTTGCATCACATAATTGTGATAAATGAGCCTCTCTTCTTCACTCATTTCTCCACTGATGCTATAGCTTATTTTTCTTTGTAATATGTCCTTTGTTAGTAGAAATACTTCAAACTCCGCTGTTATAAATTCAATCGAAGTTAAATCACAAAACACTTTGTAGTCACTATCGCCACTTTTGCTTATCCGTAGATCTTTAAGATTTATGAGAGTCTTCAGAAATTGTAAATCATTCAATGGCACATATAAGAGATCCAGTTCTACCAATTGTGAGAGACGGCCGATAGGATCAAGATTCTCAGATCGAATGTGAGATAAATCCAATATCTTTATCTTTTTACAGTCAACCAACGGACCTAAGTCTGCAATCTTTAGGTTTGCCAGCGATACCTCCTGTAAATTAGCAAGGTGCGGTAGCAAGTGAATATCTTGTACATTTGTCTTTCCGATAAAAAGACGTTTTAGATTCTGTATGGGTAATAAAGTGGATAAATCTGAAAACGGCGTTTTGGCTAAAAAAAGCTCCGTTAATTCCGTCAATTGGGAAAGAGGAGTGAAATCCGTTATATTTAATCCACTTGCTACTAGCTTTCTTAGATGGCGAAAACCAGTTAGAGGGAAAAGATCTGTTATATTCGATTTCAGTAAATTTAATGATTTAATCTTGGCCAGATCAGTGAAGGAGTCGGGTTGTCTGCCCACATTTTCAGTAATAGCTGACTTCCATTCTTCAGTCAAGGTGTTCCAGTACAAATTAAACTCCTCTTTCGTACCTTCTATAGAAGTTATCAAAGGAATAACTTCTTTAAGGTCATTAAAGAAATGTCCTTCCTTCCTCCATGCAATATAGAAATCCCCTTCTTCGTCAGGTTCAACCGTACAATTCCCGTTCTCAAATTGCATAAGGACAAAGTCTAAAAAAACGTCAAAACTACGACTGATCACAAAAAGTTCCTCTTCATCTCGACCAAAGTTGATGATTTGTCCTAATGTACCCAGTTTATCTGGAGCAAAATCGATACCGATATAATTGCCCCCGTGGTCAAAAGCGATTGGAAGCCAGTTTGCATGATAAGACTGTTCCTTGATCGTGTCCTTTTCAAAAGAAATTACGCCGTTGCTTACATGCTCAACATACTGCTGATTGTCTCTCCAGTGCCGTAACATTTCCTCAATCGATAAGCACTGTAACCCGAGGAATATACCTACTGTTCCTTTCTCACCATTATGTACAGAGTAGAATTGCTTAAAGGAAGCGGGCAAAGAATATCCGATCTCTGCTTCCAACATCGCAAGAACCTCAGACTTAACTGGTTCATTCATCCAGTCATGAGCATTTGGGAAATATTCCTGAAGTTTTGTTATAAACGAATGACTCATATATTCGAATTTCCTCCTTGAATTTTTGAGGCTGTGCTTTGGGATCGGTTCAGGTTTTAGGTTAGCGGGGATTATTACTATTTAATGATAAACTCAATCTTTGTTCCGTCCGGATAGTCATCCAGCTTGTGACCTACCCATGATCCAGCCCCACGGTTATCCTTTGGTGATATGTATCTAATGTCCGCTCCATCTCCGCCTTCGGCACACATCGCCATAGGCCATTCATCTCGGTCTTTGCCCTTGCGTGTGGGTACACCTTTAAGTGATAGTTCACGGTTATGATCAGCTCCGTCACGATCAATGGTGCATGTATTGGAATGTCCGGCTGCTATGGCATCCTTGATGTGCTGCGCTGTTTCCGGGTACTTTGCTGAGGGAAACTCAAGTTTTACAGTTTCTGCTGATACTTGGGTAGCTTGTGAAACAACAGTCGCTGTTTTGCTGGGTGTACTTTCTATCTGCTGCTGCACATTGCAACCTGCTAATAGGGCTGTAGCCAGTATGGAAATTATCCATCTAAACATATATATTCCTCCCTTTACGTAAAAACACCCCACCGGCTTGAGCCAGCAGGGTGCTACCGATGCTTTCGGATTATAATGATAGTATATAATGTTTGGGTTATTCTGTAAATAATTTATTTTTATAATATACTAATGACCTCCGCTATAACGCTCCAAGTACCTTGACTTGTCACTTGGATTCTCTCTACTACGACAAAAAAGGCCGTATCATCATCAGGTAACTACAATATTTAAATTATTACAGGCACAAGGAGAAGCTGGGCTCGCCATAAAATCCAACTGCCAACCCACTATTTCTGATAATAAAATTTAGATTTTAAAATATAAAATGTATTAGTAAACAATTATTTCAACTTACATTAGTATAAAAAATATAAAAAACACCATCTTATCTCTTTAAAATAAGATGGTGTTTTTTTTGAATACTACTTTATTTGGCACTTTAGTCACCCTTTTTGATAAAGGGTGACTAGGAAGCTCTGTTATTTTATTATTTAGCTCTGTTTTTTACAATTTGATGCTCTTTAATAAACAGACTACAATGCCTTCATATAATGACAATGAATTCTATCTAAGTGTAAGGATAATTACAGCTAAAATCACAAATAATACTATTATCAAAAAAAAACACAAGTTTTTAAGACCATTTTTGTCATTTTGTAAATGAATTCTTCTGTTAACTTCATTTTAATAGACCTCCAAAACCGAAGAGATCCTAGTCACTACAATAATATATCATACCTTGATAAAAATGTATATATTATTGTCCTTATCTTTAATCTACAAGGACTTCTGCAAATTACTCTGGTATTAGAGCATCTCTAAAATTCTGATTGTCCTGCATAAATTTTCTTTGGGCTAAAACTTTATTTATGATATTTATAAAATCATATGTCATTTTGGATTCAGCAAAGTATTTACCCTTAACAAGATCACCTTTTAGCTTATCTAAGTTGTTACTTGAAAATTCCCAAAGCAATCCTTCAAAAGAATCGGAAATTTCGATTTGTCCTCTACCGTTGACCTCAGTAATTTCATCAGACCTTAAAGTCATAACAACTTCACCCTGACGAGTTATTCTATAAGGATATTCTATGGGCATCTAGCTATTTCCCTCCTTATGTATGGAAGACAGACTTCAGTGTAGTTCTATTCAAAGAAACCCGATTAGTTTTGTTTTCATTAGACATCAAACGCATAAGGAATTATCTTATCAAGAAAATCCTTTTTAAAAAAATGGAAATTTGCTAGATCCTTTCGTAAAAATTCCACGAACTCATTTACATTCGAGGATTTCAAACGGCTAGGTGGACATGGTGGGTATTTATACTTCTCTGCATCTTTTTTATTATAATTTGAGATTTTCAAGTAAACCACGTTTTCATTTTCCCTTCCTCCTTTATCCAAATATTCGATTATCCACCGAACTGCCGTCTGTTCACCTTCCTCTAATTTAACAACTTCTACTAGATTATTGGCTATTACATCACTTATGAAAGTGTTCAGCTTATCGGAGTCCCAGTACCCAATTTTCACAAAGTAAATAAATCTTACAAATTGAAGAACATTAGAGTCTTTAATAATCAAAGCTTGAGAGGATGGTCGACTTCTAGTTGTAAGTATCTCACCATCTTTTTTATATGATGCTAGCCTTTTAAAAAACCAACCACCATTTTCCCTATAGTATTTGTCAAAGTTATTTCTACTATTAATTGAAATATCGAAGGTTAAATCGAGAATGAATAATTCAACATCATCAATATCCATCATACCGTTTTTCAAGCTATACAATATTTCCTCACGTTCATTAATTAGTGAAGACATCTTTTTTTTCGAAAACAATTCTGTAAAAGGTATTGTAATATCAACGTCATGAATATAATTTCGGTTACACTTTTCACCATCACTATCATAAGTGGGTACCCAATCAAAACAATGCATTCCAATTTGAATATCGATTGTATTTAAGTTTAACTGATCTATAATAAGTCCTGGAGACCCGGCATAATATTTAAAGAGTGGTGCTGCCAAATTCTTGCTGTAGCTTAAATATTCATCCTTTTTGTAGATATCATTATTAACCGCGCTTCTTATATCCACTAGTATTTGTCTAATGATAGTAGCAGCATTTACCTTACATTTTCCAAGTTCAAAACGATAGCTGGAGAAGTATTCAGACCGCGCTAGCTCCTTTGTCTTCGCTGAACGAAAGCACCATTGAGTAGAACAAATATCAAAGTCCAAACCATATTTACCTCGTAGAACAGACTGCATTCCTTCCTCTATTAATTTTCTATTATTTTCATCTATAGCAAATTCATCTACAACGCTTTCAATATTCTGTTCTATGTTAAATAGATATTCGCTCATAAAACCTCACCTTTATATACATTAAAATCTATACATTATCGCATCCCTTAACCCCTCTATAAACTCTATATTGCCTGTAACGTGTCTAAAATTCAGATGTAATGTTGCCATTAAAGACTCCTTATGCGTTTTTTGGGTCTCAAACTAATTTGTGTCACAGGAAAATTCGTCTATACACACCGGGCTCGTTCTAAGAATCTTTGCAATTTTTAAGCCAGTCACTACGGAAGGCATTTGCTGCCCTTTCTCTATATACTGATAGCTGCGTAAACTGATTTCGGCGTATTCAGCAACCTGAGCTTGTGTTTTATTATTTCTAAGTCTCGCTTCTTTTAACTTCATACTTTTTCATATCCACCTTCTCCTACATATTTAAGCTCTCTGATACCAAACTTATTTCTTAGCTCAGCCCCGAGTCTTTGTTCTTTAAGGGAAACAGTAGTGTATTTTCAGTTCTGTTCCTGTTAACAGAAAAAGGTAACCCCGGGTTTTCCCCGTTTAATACTACTCCTCAATTTCATTATAGTCCATTTTGTCCCTGTAGCCACTAGGTAAGAAACTTGGCTAAACTCACTTTTATAAGATGAGGAAACGCATTGAGTAGTCGATGAATATATCAAGCTGCGTAAGGCTATTTAAATCATACTATCACATAAAAGAATTACGTACTGCTCTTGGCTCTTTAATCATAACAAGCACTTTCTCTTTTTTTGCTTTAAAATCAAAAAGATCAGCGTATTTACGCCACTCTCATAAAGTCTTTAATTAGTTTATATTAAGGTCTGCACATACTAAAACCCTCATTCGTGGCGAGGGCTCACTATATGCTGCTCTCAAACAATGGATATAAACAAGCGCTATCATATTGTGTCTCCAATTTTACATAAGGTATTTCCTACTCCTACTTCCAAATTAAGAGATATATTCTTGGATCTAAATCTAAGAAACCATAACCATAACGCATGGCGTTCTGAAAAGTCCCTTGATGGAGGGGCTTTTTCTATTTTGCAGCATTATATATTTCCACATCTGCGCCGGAGTTTGTACGATCCCGTGGGGGGTGTGAAGCGTAGGCCAGAAACGTAGAGAGCCTTAGCCGGGGGATTTTGCCCGGTTTAGGCGCTTCCTAGTTATCGGGCCTAAGAACTCCAGCGGCGCGTAGCAGGTCTTAGGTGGCGATTTTGGCCTCCTTAGACCTGCTAGCGTGAAGAATAGTTACTGATCATCGGTTTCTTCAGTCAATCTAGGATTAGGGTGATCTACATCCATAATCCAAGTTTTCCCTTTCTTTACCGCCTTTACTTTTCCGGTTGCGCACATGTTTTTTACGGTACCAGGTGATTTATATTTCCATTTCTCGGCGGCTTCCTCCACACCCATAATACGTATAAGGACATTATCTTCAATAATTTCCGTCATGAGGTCAAACAATATCATTTCTTCCTCACCAAACTTATGAGCATGAGCCCTTAGATCCTCATGTATACAATGAAATGCTTCCTCTGGATCACGCCCATAAAGCTCCATGTACTTTGTAAATGCAATTTCCTTTTGTCCTTTATCCAACACTTTGCTGAACAAGACGTTTGCAATAGCAAACACTCTCTTGAGTTTTGTTTCACGATCCATAACTTCTCCTTGTTGAACCTGAGGCGGTTATTTTTTATGGGTATTCGGATTTTGTAGTGGAAATTCTCGTTTCAATTTCCAGGAGATTGGTGAGCATTTTCGTCGTACTGTGCAATTAGCAGTTACTTCGTCCATTTATCTAAAATCAACCAATTCCCGAGCCTCGTGAACTGTCAGCACCATTCTCGATCTTTTAGTGCCAAAATCCACGCGATATCCTGCATCGTACGAGTATTTCTTTATTTCGAACTCTTTGTATTTCTCAATCACTTCCACGTAATCCGCATCTGGATTTAAACAATGTTCGCAGATATCCCCTTCGAAAAACGCATTACACGGCAGGCATGTCTTAGGCATAATAACCAATCCTTTCTTCCGCTTTATGATCAACTATACATCTTGTTATAGAACAATAATAGATTTCAACAATGGACCATTACACCATATAATCCGAAGAGTCTTTTTATTTATGTTGATTTTGGTTTCATCTGGTCATGCCGATCAGGAGTAGACTTTTCTATAATGAGATTAAGATATTTTTCCTCACCACGTTTCCGGGCATTAATGGCAACTATTCTTTCACTGTGATAACCTAGGTTAATTTGCTTATCCTTAAACCCGATGTGAGCTGTCCATTTCTGCCGTTGCTCGTTGAACCGAACTCCTTTCACTCCACTCTTATTATCTTTATGCAACTTGGCTTTAAGAGCCGATTTATGTGTACCATCAACAGCATCTGTTTTTATATGGTTGGCAGCGCCCTTGTTTCGTTTGGCGACTCGCTTGCATCCACAACTCTTATAGACTACAGTTCTTAAACTACCACCAGGAACGTATGTAGTCTCACCACGTGTACACAAACGATTCCTATATTCTTGTCCCGTTATCAAGCTTTTGATCGCTCAACCGGACAACCGTCAGAACATCGAAGACCTGGTCAGTTAAATCAATGCGTTTTGGTATGTTGAACGGGCCTCCTTAGATTAGAAAAGTCTTCGCTGGTACTCTTCACCAACAGATGCATCGTTATAATTAACATAAAGTCCATCCAATTCTATGCCTGTAAATACAGCATCGGTTACAAGAGCGTATTGTTTTCCTTCGAATGTTACGTTCATTTCAATTCATCCTTTCTCCCTGCATGGTAACTTTCAAAGTCCAGATTAAGCAACTTACTAGGCATTATTAAATAGGCAGTACCTTCTATTTGATCAATCTTTAAGATACAGGACTTTTGTAGGGAACTCTTCGCCTGTAGCAAACACGACAGCCTCTACAGCATGTTCTAAGCACTCAAACATCTCTACTGTGTAAAATTCCGGGTCCAATTCAAGCTCTGCGTACAGAACCTCTTTTACGAGGTCATAGAAAACCTCATCTGTCTGAACTCTTAACTTTGAGGAGTACGAATTTTCAATTAACGATTTTACATATTCGGCTACATCGTTCCTAACGTCACGCATCTTATTGACCATGATTTCTGCATTTGCAGATAGGTCAATGGATGGTGTTTTTGAAAGCAGCACAGCTCTAGAAAAGACGTTGGAAACATCGTCATATTTCTTACAAGTCCATCTGCTTTTTCTTCTATGTCGCAGCTTATCATAACTGCTAAGCTCGTAGTCAAGGAGCGAAGAAACGCTCCCGTCCGTCCATTCAATAGTTGTATACTCGTCAGCAAACGATCCGAGCTTAATGCTTGAAAGTACCTCGTGAGCGGCAGCTACAGACCCTCCAAATTTGATGGTGATGTTGAATTGATCCCACCCCCATCGTTTACTTGGGTCTGGATCTTCTGAAACAGTAATGATCCGACCCGAAGTTGGAGTTATGAACTCCACTTCTTTAAGATAGGTAATTTTTCCGCCGTCTTCATACTCAGCCTGAGCCGTGGAGTAACTTACCTGAGCTGGAGCCCAATTATAGTCAAACTCGCCTGGGCTAGCATTGTTGGCTTCAAGATAACGGAGAAAATCAGTCATGTTCCCGTCAAGTGCGTTTTGAATCACGTCCTCTGACGGAAGGCTATCAAATACCCCCGCGATTTTCGCGAAAGACTGATACGCAAACACTGTACGAACAACATTAACTTTATTTTTCATTTTCTTCTCCTTGTGCCCGGCTTCTTGGTGAACCTGCGGCGATTTTTTCTATTATTAAGATGTATGAACTGACGGCGTTTGCCGTAATAGGCTTCATAGTAGCCTCTTCATCTAAGCGAAACACTTTCTCACCATATGAGCCCTTGTAATCGCAGTTCATAAAGCTACGATCCAGTTTATATACTGGATGGGTACCGATGATTTTAGCCATCCAAGTACGTGTTTCGCGGCTGTCAGCAGACAATTCCCACTCTACTTTTGAAGCAGCCGTTTAGAGGTTTGACCAGGCCAAACGCAAGGCTTCAGCAAAGTATTGTTTTGGACTCCCCCAAATTTCACTGCACTTTGTCTAGCAAATCCCTAAGCAGCAGTTATGATGTTCATTTTAACAACACCTCCATTAAATTTAATATGTAACTTATCGCCCACACCTATAGTGATATAGATGTGGACTAAGATCACAGATTAAGTACAAAGCGAACCTATGTTTATTGAATAGTTCTCCACCACCCATTGAATACTGTTTCCGCTTCTGTTGTTTCAGAATCATATTGATTCATTTCACCTTCGTTTAAGCCCATTTCAAGAAAACTAGAAACATACCAAATATTGAATTTGTCCAGTTCGCGTTCTTTACCATCAAACCACCAATATTCAATGGCTTGACCGTTAATATCAAGTCTAGGAGCAGTTCTCTCTCTATCCACGATAATAACCTTAACCCCCTCTCTCAAAGGATAGTTAGGTTCACCTTCGAATCCATCCGTTGTATATAATATGTTGTTATCCGAAGAGGAACACTTATATAATCTTCCATTCTGAACGTTACTATATACTTCCCGATCCCAGGAATCCGTCCCAAGGAACTCAACTTTAATAATCATTTTAAAACTCCTTCTTTTATGTATGACATGCGATATCGCATTTCCTATATATAATATAGCACGTGCGATATCGCATGTCAACGATATTAGAATAAAAAAATATCACCCTTTTTTATGCTATTCATCACCATATAGTTCCTGCAACGATTCTAGTAACCTAACTAAAGCATCGGTTTCTTCGCCCACTACAAGCTAAGACACATGCCTGTTTCGTTTCTCCTAAGCCCATTGGAAACCAGGGTACCACTAGTATAAAGTCGAACATTCTCTTCGTTCATAAAAAAGCTCTGGATAATACAATCCGATTTAAACGACCTAAGTGCATCGCTAAAAAACGTATTTTTTGAGTTTCTGTTTCAGAAAGTAATTCTTATTCCTCCCTTTCTTACCCATCCTTATGTATAAAGTGTAAGAACATGTTTAAAAATCAATCATTACAGGAATATATGTTCCCATTTTCGCAGAAAAAAACACCCTCAGATAAGAGGGGATCATACGTTCCTATGTTATATTATAACATCTCATAACACCGCTTAGGAAACAAATTTGTTAATAAATACACTTTTATCTGGGGCTATTCTTTCTAGTTGTGACTTAACCTGAAGTTCATTTTGAGGACCTTAGTAGCTGCATTGAGGCCCTTCTTCTAATGGATGCAATGCAATTGTCATAAAAGAATAAAAACACGCCCTGCAAGGACGTGTCTGATCAAGGGGAAAACTCTATGGTGTACCTTTAGTCTAACCATTGTACTAAGTATTTATACAACTTAAATGGTCCCTGCTTATTTCCCTTAAGTTATAGATTTTTCATGTTTACTAGCTCTCCAATTTATAGATATAGAATAATCACTGCGCTATCTATCCTTTCGCTTTGTTTTTTCAAGTATATCTTTTCTTTTTGCACGACGCGCTTCTATAATCTCCCTTTGAGTTAAATCCTTAAGAGGGACTGGTTTGGGCCAAAAAGGCACGATTTTTTTGTCTCTCATCCTATTCTCATCCTTTATTAAATTGATTGAATAGTAGAAAGTGTGCCCTAAATTTATCTCAAATAAACAAAAAAGCCCTTGGTTTTCAAGGGCTCTGTGGTCTTTATTTTGTTAATTTAACAAGTTGCTCGATATCTTGCTCCGTAACGGAAGTTCGCTGACCGATCTGCTTAAGCACTTGCTCACGTTGCTTACGGCGTTTTGCAATAATATTTTGTTGGGTTAAATCTTCAACTAATTTAACAGTTACAACACCGGAATCCATTGTGTAGCTAATTTGCTTCGACATCTTGGCCAACCTCCTTTTCAGAAATGAGTCGTTGTCGTTTTTGAAGAGTTAAGCAGAAAACATGCATAACTCTACGAATCTGTCTTGACTCTATTATATCATTTCCTAGTAACAGAGACAAGGAACGTTCGTCATCATCATCGAAGTGAAAACACCACACCCAGATTTCCCCTT
Source organism: Paenibacillus polymyxa M1 (assembly GCF_000237325.1). Lineage (NCBI taxonomy): Bacteria > Bacillati > Bacillota > Bacilli > Caryophanales > Paenibacillaceae > Paenibacillus > Paenibacillus polymyxa. The sequence goes on along the minus strand of NC_017543.1, from coordinate 321,681 downwards.
CCAGCATGGTCATTCGAAAAGCCACAATATTTCTTTCTGGATAGGGTTTATTATGATGGGCTTGCTCCCTATCATCTTTCGCAGCAACAACGGCTGCAAAATTTACATCGGTGTCCAAATTGAGGTCACGGCTATTTCCTGAAGTACCCTTGTCTAAAATTAGTTTGAGTGTATTCCCTTCTTTGCGGTAGAGTGAGAAGCCGCAAACGAAATCCATGTCCGTAAGGCTGAATCTATCGTTAATATACCGATATAGATTCTCATTCACTTTCTTAATGATTCCAATAAGGTAAGATACAGCATTTTCAGATTTAACTAATTCTTCTTCTAGCCACCTAATGGCCTCTTCCTTTTCGTCAATTGTGAATTTTAGTTCACTAATAGTATTCTGCATAAAGTCATGCTGACTTTTTGAATAAGCAGCAATATATGCTACGCTCGACGGATCGCTGTTATTTTGGCTGAACACTGCGTTTACGATGTCATACAAACCTTCAAAAGTGAAATCGCTTTTGTTAACAAACTGCGCCCAAGTTTTTTCATATTCCTTTGGACGTCTTGACTTATATGCTTCAACATGAAATTCTGGTTGACCGATTGTTGCCATCCTTTCTATGTAAGAGCGGACATATAGATAGTAAAACATGAGGACTAAAAGCAATGTTCCGACAATACACAACCAGATTGGCCAATGACCATAGTTACCCGCAACCAAACCAGCAATGACAGGACCAATGATCGGCAATGATGCCCACTTTACAGCTTTTAAAACATTCATATACCTGAAATAGCCGAAAAAGACTTTAATCGGTCCTAGCCAAGCATTTAGACGCCAAGACTGTCCAGATTGGGTTCTCATTGTAGTAAGAACTGGGTCAAGTGTAACTTTAATCTCGTTTAGGTAACTGTGATAATTCGCTTTAACTTGTTTAACTACCATTTCTTTCACCTCGATATTCTCTCTATTGAATCATTGTGAAATACTTCCTACCTTACATGATACCTCACGCTCCCTTCATTTGATATTAAGTAAAGCCAACATGGCTTTGATTGTTTTTGAAAGAACGATATCCGGCCATTAATTTAAAAAATGGATAATTGAAAAAAAAAAAAACACTTTCCCGAAATGCAAAAAAATTCTGTAATAGATTACAGTTTTGCACTTAAGAAAAGTGTATGTTACGAGATACAGTAGCAGTTAAGTCGCATGACACTGCTCAAAGATAAATTAGTTATGTCCTGATTATAAAATAGTGCTGGTTCTATGTAAAGACACACGTAAAGGTGTTACAGGAGAGTTTGCACATTAAGTTAGGATAAGTGCAACTTCTTAAGCAGCAGCTGATACTTTCTTAAGTATAAGCTACTTTATGTTGATCAAAAGACTAATTAATTTGTTATAAAGCCTAGATGGCTTCAAAAAGAACACTGCGCTACATTCTTTCCGAACGTCCTAAACTAACAGAAATTATGTTTACTCTTCTGTTGTTGCCTCAAATCAAGTCCTCCCCCTCCACTGGTTGAACTAATTTGAAAATTAACCCCATTCAAATTCAAGATTATGTTTTCTTGTAGCTATAAGCTTTCAAATACTCATCCTCAGTGTAAATTTTTACGAAATTTGAAGATGGTATATTTAAATTTGGTCGAAGATATGAGTAAATATCCCTTAGAGTTTGGTGAAAAAATCCCTCATAAATATTTGATAGCGTCTCGTTTATCAGCCATTTTCTTTTCGTAATATCGATTTCTTCTTGATCTAAATATAAGAGCTCTGACTTATTTATAAAAGTCCAATCTATGTAATCGTTTATAGGAACAATAAACTTGATTACGTAGCATTTATTATTTCTTTCCCAATTGTAAACCAAATTGGGTAATTTAAGTAAAATAGATAAGTTTAATAAGAATTCCGGTCTTTTGTTAACATAACCACCGTAAGTTAGCACATTATCATAAGAGAAAAAGCCGTTTACTTGGTGATCTTCATATAGTTTATAAGCGATGTTTTGAAGTTGTAGCTCATTAGTATCAGTCGAAAATGCGTTAAATTCACGACTAATATCATATGTATTACTTTTATAATTAAAGCTTCTTTGTATTAAATCAAACGTTATCCCAAATTCCTTCAAATAATGCTTGAAAGGCGTATCCAAAGAAATTGCTTGTTGAAGATTTATCAAGCCGTATTTTTTTAGAGAAGTACAATTATCGTTATTGGTGGTCACATGAAGAGAAGTTAGCCATAAATCATTTTCAAGTAGATTACTTTCATCGATCTGAAATTCTTTGAGAAAGTGATCTGCAGAAAACTCGTGTGAATTAAGCAAAATATAGTCTTCGATATCTCCTTTACCCTGTTTTGTAAATTGGCTAAGTGAAAATAGACTATTCTCATAAGTTGTAATATCGTATTCAAGTTTCATTTTAATAGCAGTTTCCTCTCTAATATGACCCTTCTCTATATAGACATTTCGTAGCTTGGCTACAATTAGTGTTAATCGTCTGTTAAAGGTAATTAAGCTCGTTTACCATTTACGACGAATGATAAATAGTTCTAACGTTATGTGATTTTTGGGTCGAATAAAACTTAGACTTTCCGTTTTATGATCCTTTCAAGGTTTTAGAACCGTGCCTGCCTTTCTAGTCCACAGGGGTTCTCGACAATTTCGCCCTCACATACAAACTCTATGAGACTCGACATTGTTTAAAAATGATGTTGGATCATAGTAATCAGAAAACATAATTTATCATTTTTACTATAATAACTTCATAACAATTATTGAAATGAATTTCGTATCATTTTGCGTCGTGCTTCACCATATTGAGTACGTGCACTCTTCAATCTGGAAGCCATAGCTTTAATATTTTCGTCACTAACACCTAAAATGTTTTGAAGCTTATCCTTATGAGGATACGAAACATAACTTTTAAGGCAGTCATCTAAACTCTGGGTGCCAATTTTTTTACAAAAAGTTGAATAACTATAGCGAATCAAATTCCAGTAATACAACTTATTCCACACTGCTTTTTTGTTGCGGGGAACATCATGAAATAATGCCATCCAAGATTGATAATAATTAATATATAAATATTCGTTTATCTCATTATTTATTTTGCCCTCAATCTCTTTAAATTCTTTCTCCAAGCGGCAGAATACTTCATATTCCTCTTTCTTAACCCAGCAAATTGCAGTCTCAAGCATCCCTGAACTAGTATAATCGTATCTGTATTCTACATAATTTTTATTACATTCCAGGCAATTTAAACTAACCCTTTCCTCACTTCTATTCCAGTCATCCGCTTTTACTATCCTTGATACGAAACCCAGCCCACACGGGCAGGGTTTACTATCTTCTTTCACAATCTCCCAACTCACATTATCACCTTCAATATATATTCTTTTGTTCATAAGTTTTTTTATCCAAATACAAATTTAGTAAGGAACCACATTTATCCTTTTAAAGACTAAACCACATAATTTAATACCATTACATTGGATTTATTGTCACTATACCTTGGATCAATTTTAAAATAACTTTTAAATGATAAATAAAAATCAATTGAATTTTAAATAAGTATAAGTTAATCATTTTCCTTTAAAAGTTGGTCATATAAATAATAAATAGGATACTCTCTAAACGAATCTTGGACATTTTTTTCTAGCTTTTTATATGAATAGTTTGCCTCCTGCTTATTTTTCAATAAAACATTTACACTAAAATGAAGACTCGTATAATTAATAAAATCAAATTGAAATTTTAAATCTATTAATAAAGCAAGATCACTTTCACTTAGTTTATTTGTTTTTCTTTCCCGAATTTGCATTTCATTAATTGTAACTATAGCTTCTTCAAGAGATTTAGGTTTGTACGTTGCGCTTTCGTGATATTTTTTTAGTACAAATTCTGCGACATCTAAATAGTCAACTTTGTTTGTGAGATCAAACGCTCTAATACAGTTTAGATAAAATCTGTTTGTCACTTCACTTGCAAGTTCAATTAAAAAAGGATCAAAATGATTAAATGATTCCTTAACGATATCAAAATTAATATTTAAAGAATATGCAAGCGATTCTAAATCTAATAATACATAGGGACTATGTGGAGCCGACTCTTTTGTGATGTTATTTGTAATGACAGTTGTTGAAAAAATCTCATTGAAAACCTCTTTAGCAAAAAGGTTTACTATCTTTTTCTTTTTAGTATGGCAATAATACAATACAACCATCTTATTACCTATTTTATAATTAAAAAAAGTCGAAGCATGTCTATTGGGGATGTTTAATTTTTCAATTTTGTTATACAAATAAAAGTCAACTAAATATTTTAACTGATCAAATATATCTTCGTTTTGTTCTCTTTGTTCAATTAAAGTATCTTCTGGAATGTTTAAATCAATAAAAACTTTTTGTACATCAAGCATTAACTTATATCGTTCATCTATATTTTTTACATACTCTTCAATATCTGATCCATTCACAAATCCCCTTTTCTCGCCATCCCACGGTACTTCAAGGCTTAAAAGAATACTTTTCATAAACTTTAATGTTTTTAGTTGCAATGTAAGTGATTTGAAATTAGTTAGATTAAAGGTTAGCTTTTTTGTTCCGCGCTTATGGGTTAAGATTAAAGTATCTTCAAAGTTGCGAGTAATACATTCTTCATCTTCAGTTGTTTTCACATTAAATTGGTATGTATCACCGGATACTGTTAAGATCTCCTGGTTTTGAGCTCCTATCTTTTGAATTCTTCCTAATTGCAAAGGGACTAGGATATTATAGGTCTCATCTTTTCCGTATAAAAAAAGTCATGTTCATAAACATTACTGGTCGAATGGTTATCAGGATTAAACGTTAGGCTTCTAAGCTCATATTCTTGGTATGGAATACTGTTAGACCTATCTCGTTCTACTAAATTTAAAGGTTGTTTTTGTTGTTCATTAAGAAACCTTACACAAATAGTTCTTAAATCACTTTCCTCCAGAGCACGAAGTTCAATAGATTTAGATCCTTGCTTTTTCTTTTGGTCATATAATCTAATGATGTTAGACAATTCTTGAGGAAGCAATTGTTTATAAAAAATCTTAGAATTCATGTTCCCAGAATTATCTAGATTCAATTCAACAACAAAAAAGAGCACACCGCTCTGTTTATAATAGTTTTTAATGTGCTTTAATGAAAGTGGAAATGTACGAGTATTCCCAGACAATCGAGATACTTCCTTACCTTTGATCTGAACTTGTACTTTTCCTAAAAAAGCTTCTACCTTTTCCGTGTGGTCTATAAAAACAGTTATATCACCATCGAACGAGACTCCTTTATCTCCTTCTTTAATATCCGCAACAAGCCCTGAATATGGGCGGTTTGACTCAGTTTTAACTGCATCTACTGCTAATCTTTCTATTTGATTTGAATTTAATTTCCCCATGATTTTGTCGTCCTTCATTCATGTTTTTCTTTGCTCTCCAATTTTTTGGGTGATCAGGCTGGCCAGGATTCGGCTGATTTTTAATCAGAACCCAAATGCTCCCCATTTTTACTGCCTTTTCTTCTTGCTCAAGTTTCAACCGACATAAGTCCTTTATATAAGAAGGCTTAAGGCCCCACTTTTCTGAGGCCTCTTTTATGTCCATTATCTGTTTTAAAGGGTTTAGTTTCCATGAATTAATAGTGTTTATTTCTACTTCGATCTGTTCTTGATTAGCAACTATCTTCTTTAATCTCTGCGCTCGCCAGTTCTTTGGATGATCAGGTTGGCTCGGGTTCGGTTGATTTTTAATCAGAACCCAAGTATTACCCAATTTTATTGCCTTCCCCTCATGCTCAAGCTTCAATCGGCATAAGTCTTTTATATAAGAAGGCTTAAGGCCCCACTTTTCTGAGGCCTCTTTTATGTCCATTATTAGTTTTAAAGGGTTCATTTCGTCACCTTAAATTCTTATACTTTCTCTAAATATAAGCGATTGTGCTTATGGTTGTCTAGAAATAGTATAAAAACCCAGTGAGTTATATATCACCACGGTATATTATATCATGTGCCATTTGCTTGATAGGAGCATCCCAGCGATGTAAAGGATTTATCACCAATTTATCGCTCACTTTCTCTCTAATATCTGTGTTAACCAGATTGATTTTTCCTTTCCATTTCGTTAACTCAAGATCCACTTTTTCCTCATAATAATTCTGAGCCAAGATATTATTCATTACCTGATTTCGAATTTCCTGCTCTGCTCTATCTTGGAATTCCTTTGCAAGAACCTCGTCTGTAGGAATAACTTTGCCAACACCTTGATGTTTCATTTTATTCTCCAGCCATTTTATAAATTCCGGCGTTGTCATAGAGTTTAGCTCTACGCGATTGTATTGCAACCATTCCTTCCACTCCCAAGAAAGATAATCGGCCACTGGACGTCTACTATCATTTTGAAAAGTTTCGATTTGTAAGCCTAATTCAATGGCCTCTTCTGGATCAAGTCCTAGATTAATTACCTTTACTTTTCGCTCTGGTCGTGCAAGTGTGGCCTCCTGCAGAGTTTCAAAAATTTTTGTTCCCGCAGCGTCGGCATCATGCACACAAAAGAATTGAATTTCTTCTTCTGTTTCTCCTAGAAGATCGAAAAGATCTTTTACCGCCCTTGAAGCATAACCTTTGGACGATAGTAAAGCACAGTCATATTTTTCTGGAAATCCAACATCTCGTAAACTCGCAAAATAACCTTCTTTTTCTATAAAAATTATCTTATTAAATGTCCATGTTGGACGATTGTAATTTTGAACGGCGATCGTACCAAGTGGAATTTCTTCTCCAGTATGTGGATGATATAGTGTTCCTCGTGGATCTCGATACATTGACGGAATATCCCCGTGTTCAGCTTCATATTGAGTTAAAATGGAGCAAAAATAATTGTAATTCGGCTGTTTACCATTAAATGCTTCCATGATATATGGCCTGATCGCATAATAGAGTTGCCGTTGACTAAAAATAAACTTCCCATTCCCACTCGTCTTTGTTATTGCAGCAGGCAAATTTTTCAATACAATTTCTCTTTCTGTAAGTCCACCAGAAATTTCGATTTGATTCAGTTTTTTGGCTTTTGATACTGCCCTTTTTATCGTCGTTTCAATCACACTTGACAATGGCCGAAAATCTGGAGCTTTTCCATCGCTTGTTATTGGCATATATGGCGTTATAATGTTCAGAAAAAATTGGGCTGGTCTACATTTGACGTCAATATACAAACCACCACTCCAAATGATTGTTGAAGCTTGTTTAGTTGCAACTTTAACATCTGTCGTCACGGGCGATTTATTAACGCATATTGTTATCGAAGATTGGAGGTTCATTGGTTCACCTTTTTTTATGCCAACCCAAGCCTCAACAACGACTGGAATGTTTGCATCATATAGACCACGAGCAGACTCTATTGAAAACTCCCCTGCTTTTTTAAAATGCTCCAAGTTTGTGTAACAATCCCCGACCTCACCCAATGACTTGGCAGAAGGTGGTTTAATAGCTTCCCGTAACAACCTTAGCATATGTTCCGCATCACCAAAAGTTAATTGCTGTGTACTTGTAAGTAATCCATTGAAATCATTATGTAGACGGTTTACTATTTTTTCTGAGATTTTGGCACCTGCAAATAATGAAACAAAGCTTTTAATAGGCATGTCTGCCGCATTAACTAGTTCAAAAAACGCTTCAGAAGTGTACCAATGGGGTGAAGATTGCCCATTATATAATGATCCTTTGCTAGAAAAATTTATTGCTAATTCTCCCCAATTAAGTGTTCCCTCGTCAACATGCATACCTAATTTTACAAGAATTGAAGTGCCCATATGATCATCATTTCTAACAAACTCGACCTTACTTGTTCCATCATCTTGAGGCAATATATGATAGGTTTTCCCTCTAGTAGTTACAGTGAGGCTTCCGCCCGTTGCTATAACAGCGCCAGTGACAACTCTCAATCCATTTCCAAGCGCCCCACGACTTGGCAATCGTACTAATTTTGAAGAGATCATAGGACGATTTATAGAAAAATACTCATGTAGCCAGTCCGGATCTATTCCTATCCCATAGTCAGATACACGGAAACTATAATTGTCTACAAGTTCAAGCTTACAATCCCCAGTAGCATCTAATGAATTATCTACCAATTCTTTCACTACTAACAAAGGAATGAATTCCCGGTGAACTCCTGCCTTCTGGCAAAGAGTTTCTATGTTTCTAAATAGCTTCCAGTCTTCTCTTACTAATTGCATACAACATCCTCCGATCACTATTATAACAAGCGATATCGCTTGTCATAAATTTATCATAAGCGATATCGCTTGTCAAAAAGAAATCAATAACGTTAATTCATATGGACGATTGTTTGATTAACAGTCTATAATTATTTCATTGTAAAGGAGCGTTTATATCAGAATCATCAAATAAACTCGACTTTTATTATTAAGTTCAAGTGAAAGGAGCACCTATTTTGCATCTGATTGCAGGAATAGAGGTCAAAGCACTTATCGTAGGCTTTTTAATAGTTGGGCTAGTTTGGGCATTAAACCAACGTCTACAGGCTGGTAAACTTGCGAAACATCCCATCGTAATTAGATTTGTTGGTCGCTTACCGCATAGTAGATTAATAAATAACAATATTGAGCCTAGTGAGATCCTTGAATTACAAGATGAACTAGCACGATATGATAGAATGTATCTAACATGGACAATAAGACAGGCTATCTCCTTTGTTATTTCAAGAGAAAATGAATCTAAAGACAGAGAAAATCACATGACAATAACCGATATAGATCAGTTAGGAGGTCTCGAATTTGAATTTTTCCTTAAAAAACTTTTTGAACGAAAGGGGTATCAAGTTGAATTGACAAAGGGATCTGGAGATCAAGGTGTTGATCTCATCTTGTATCAAGGAAGACGGAGAATTGCAGTACAAGCAAAGCGCTATTCTCCTTCTCAACGAGTTGGAGTTACTGCGGTTCAGGAGGTTTGTACGGGCAAAATATTTTATGAGTGAAATGAAGCATATGTTATAACTAGCTCTTATTATACCGCCCAGGCATCTGTTCTCGCTAAAAAAGTGGGTGTCAGCCTCATCAATCAAGACCAACTAATACGGTTGCTAAATGATAATTATAGTTCCCCTTTATAATTACTAAATATAATTTGATGAGAACTTTCTCTTTTTGTAAGGCTCTTATTCTGTTGGATAAGATTTTATTACAATTGCAACATTGCGAGCATAAAAAAACAGTTGATTGAGAGCAACTGCTTCAATGAAGGTTTTATATTGGATATTCATTCAACCAAATAAATGCTTTCTCATAAATTATCAAAAAATTTTACGGATTCTTTTGTATTGGAATCGGAAAGAGCAGCCGTGTTCCGCATGCTCGGTCTTCTGCTCGTGGCCGTGGCCGCTGCGGAGCTGCACAGAATACAACATAATATTCAAACGGTGTTCATTATATTTGTTCAATATACATGGTTTTGTAGCTTACTTTGTAGTTTTCACTACGTGCTTCAAAAATGAAATTTACACCATATTGAAGACGTTCAATCTTGTCCGCTACTTCTTCCCGATTCTCTCGGATTGCCACTTTATATTCCCGATCGAGGTATTTTGCAAGCTCAGGTAGTTCCTCGATTGTAATACCGGCCTCTTCTAAAATGTTTTGAATCAATTCATCGTCTCCAAAAATGAACGGTTGTTCGTTGTGTTTTTAAATTACTAATTTAAATTTATTGAGCATAGAATTATCCTCCTATAAATGAAACCCACTTATCGCTTGATCAATAATATCTTGGTTAATCCCTATGTATCTCATGGTGATGGGCGGCGCTGAATGATTGAATATCTGCTGAAGAAGAGCAACGTCTTTGTACCGCTTATAAAAGTGATAGCCAGGTTTTCCGTAACGTATGCGTACCGATTTCAGCCAACCCAACCTCCACAGCTGCGCGGTTTAGAATACGATAGGCTTGTACACGATCAATGTTCCTACCGGTCTTCCTGGATGGAAATAATGGCTGATCGTCCCTCTTGCCCTTGATATAATCGTTAATAATCTCTCTTAGCTCGGCATTTATGGGGAACCGTTTTTTCTTGCTGGTCTTTTTCTCCCGAATTACAATATGAGATTTATTTCTTACATCCCGGACCAATAAAGGAATCAAATCACTTATTCGCAGTCCAACGTTAATCCCCATTACCATAAGAAACCAATCGCGCTCAGAACGACTTCGGAGAACTGTCTTCATCTCCTCTAACTTCGTTACGCTCCGAATCGGTTGTACAAATTCCATCAGAATCGCCTCCGTTAGTATATACGGATTAACGAACTAATGTACTCATCATATTCAATTTGTTGCAATAAGCTCTTCACCTGTAATCATAAAAGAATTGATAAGGCGAAGTATAAAGTTAAACTGACAACGCTCAGTTTTAAAGAATTCGTTGAAGAATTTTCTCCAAAACCAGTAATCTGAACTGCCCTTTTCAAGATATGGATTATTTATTTGTGCATAATCTGGAAAATCATTTATACCTCTTTTAAAATCGTCCCAAGCTATTTTGTGGGGATTTTCCTTCAAAAACTGATATTTTTCTTCATCAAATTTGTAAACTTTTAAATTGTTTTTTATTCTCATATACTTAATCCCCTTTAAGAACCGATTTATTCAATATGTTACTTGAGGTTTTGAACAGACTTCTGAAGATTCAAAACAAAGGATTTTGCAAAATCATTCGCTGCCGGTTCAGTTTCTAGTACATCGATAAATTGACGAATGGGAGTATATATCTCCTCAGTGACTTTATAAACTAGGTGTACTTAAAATTGACCTTCTTTACTTTCAATCATGATTTTTGCTTCCCAAATTTTATGCACGCTTATTATTCATAATGAACCGATTTATTCAAACTGTGTTCATGATTTATAGTACTGCCACTTAGAGTTAAGCGCTAGCACGTTCCAAGTGCGCCTGCCAACTAATCTTCTACCCATAATGCTAAGTTTTCTAGCTTCACAGTTGAGCATATACTGCTATTTTTTAATGTGAGACTTAGGAACAAGGTTATACATCGATTTAGATTACAACCTTTGTCCATATTTGCTAAAAATAAGAAGAGAATTTACAATTAGAAGAACTATCTTTCGTTTTTTATACAAGAAGTAATTCAAAAATAATAATGAGAAGACCATTCAAGGAGGGAATTAAATGGGTTTTTTAATCTTTGTACCACAGTTTTTATTCCAGGTGTTTACCATTGTTGTCGCTTTAGTTGTATATGATAGATTTTTCAAAAGAAAATAAATGGACAAGACACCTGCGCTAAACGCCGGGCTTTATACATATGACGACTAAGCAATGCGTTAATGCTGTATGGCAAAAACAAGATAACCCAATCAATCCATGGGTATTCCATACGGAATCTATTATAGTTCGATAGGAGGAAAAATTCATGAAAAAAATTTACTTAGTTTCATCAGTCTTGGTTTTAGGTTTAATTGGGGGAGCTATTGCCGTGCCCTGTGCGATCCTTGCAGATTCTGATGGTGCTGTAACTGATTCTGCAGCATCGAATGCGGCGACTCAAGGCGCTGTTATAACAACTACTGGTGACCATGTAATCACTCCGCAAAGAGCAAGTGATGTTTTTAATGACATGTTCGACAATGAGAAGAACCCAGTATCACGCTTTGTATTAGATCCTGGATACGGGCATCTTAAAATTTTTGCGAAAAACACTGGTGATTCAACCATTACTTTTAGCCTGGTGCATACAGACAGTGGAAAACAATATATTGTTAAGACGATTGGCGCTCATAAAAAATTGCTCTGGGATAGTGTAAATTCTTTTTCACTAGGGCTGCGCTCAGGAAATTATGAAATACAATGGAGAGCTAACGGCGACATAGTGCATGTCACAACATGGGGTGTGTCAGAAACTGATTCTCCCAAAGTAACGCCTCAAAGGAATAGATTCTAAGATCCCTAAGTTTTTATGGAGGAAGATATAATTCATCTGAACACAGCATGTTCTTCTCTTACAGAAGATTTAACGGGAATAATCGGGTTGTGTCATAGAAATGTGCTGAGGATTGGCAAGTGCCCATTGCACCGCCAGCCCGCTTAATCTGGCAAGATCAGTGCATCCAGCATTTTACGGTAATTGGCATCCCAGTTTCCCCGGCCGTTATTAAGTATTTCATGAGCCCACCCGCCCTGTGATTCGGATAACCTCTCCCTGCACCGTTTTCGCGTGTCCTGAAGCAGGGACGAGAACATCCCATAGCTCCTGGTGCTTTGCGGGCCATGAGGCTGCCGTTACCATGATGGGAGAGATTCCATCATGTTTCTCCAGTTTCGCTATAGGCTCATCATCAAATTGCCGGTATAGCTCCAGGAGAGCATTTTCAGTTTCCTCCACCTGATCTTTATTGTAATTTGTTCTGACGAATTCAAAATCCTTGGCAATTCGCCGCACGGATTCCTTCATCCCCGGCGTGATTGCAGCTCCGGCATCCAGCATAATTCCCGAGATTTCTGCCATGTGAACTATATTGATATTCCGGCATTGTAATAATCCTTTGGCGAGAGGTGTGTTTTTCTGCTTATTTTCTGCATGGACATTTGCACCGCGGATCACCAGATCCCGCACTGCTTTGGTCCGGTAAGAAGCTGCTGCTGAGTGCAGCGGTGTCTCATTCTGGTAATCAAGAGCTTCCAGATCCGCGCCTAGCTCAAGGAGTAAGAAGAGCATTTCCGGACCAGGTTGCAGCTTGGGCATGAATAGGGGTGCGCTTATAGTTGTCGGCAGCGTTGATGTCAGCCCCCTTCTCCACAAGCCAGCGAACCATTTCATCCGGTATTTGCCGGAAGCTGAGGGCGGTACCTTTGCTGTAACCCCCTCGGGCATCCCATTAGCATAGCTCAAATACCTTTTTTAAGGCAGATATATCATTCGTTTTAACCAGATCATATCAAAATTGGCGGGTAATGTTTTTTTCTTTTTACCCATATCATTTTTCCGCTCCCTTATAAATAGATAAATAGCAGATAACTTCTTGCAAGTTTAACATACAGGTGAATTGAACTCTAATTAATGCAGGAAGAGACTTTCTGATCTGACGAAGTGTACAACTTTAAAGGCAAACCCTCTTGCTATCTATACCAGGAGCTTAAATGACCTTTATATACCTCTTCAACATTATTTACGGCCAGAAGCTTCACCAGGCATCCAAAGGTTGACGGTCGGTGTTCAGGATATCGATCCGGCTTAGCTCGACGATCTTGGCGAAGGCAGCTTTGTCAAATTTGTTATGTTCTAAGCGATCCGCATAGTGGGCCAATTTCTTTACACAATTGAATTAAGTATCGATAAACCTTCAACTTCATTTCATTAAGGTAGTTCTAACTTTATAATTTAGTATCTAATGCACTTAATTACCGTTCAATAATTTAAGTTAATTCCTCTCAACAAAATACCTATTTGTCATATACCACGCTTTACCTTCCACAGTATTAACTTGCCCTTTATTTCTGTCTAAGAAAACAATTTCGCCACAACTTCTGCAGCCCCATTTACTCCTCTTAAACGTTGATTTAGCGACATAGGATTCCCCACATTTACACTCCACCTGAATCAATGTCTCATACTGACTATAAGCATTTTTCAACTGTTCATTTTCCTTGTTTGTCGTTATTTGATTCACTGATAAATGTTCCCTTTGCTCACTAAATTCATTATGTACCTTAAAGTCTGCTACAAGCTCCGGATTTAATCCAAAATATTCTTTGCCAACTGACGTCACGAATTTACTGCCTATTCTATAAGATTCCATCCAATCCTGTATTTGTTTGTTGGACAATGCAATAGATCCTTTGATTCCACTATTTAACGTGTATGTCATTACGAAAGGCTCAACTAAACGCATATGTTATTCTGCTCCTTTTACTCTAATAAAGTCAATTATACTATAATAGTAAACAAAATAGACATGCTTAGCCCCCCACTAAGTTCAACTAGTTTTGACATAAGAAATTTATATCTTTGCTGATTCGTTTCTTCATAAATATATGGATCAGAATATAATAGGCATGTGGGACTGTCGGTCTTTTATTAGGCAGCATAAATGCTCACCGTATATAGTTATGAACTTAACCAACTATATTTATGAAAATAATATAGAGCCATTAATGACATTTGCCTCTTTGATTTGGCTCACAGATAACGCTCCGTGAATAAGCGTTAAATTAACTCCATTGCTGGGCGCATTCTCCCAGCGTAGTCAATCTAGTTATCGGTGAGAGTAGCGTTCCAGAGGGGTACATACTGCCTCTTATGTGGGTGCTCTTCCCGCCTTAGAGCTACTGTTCTCCCAATAGAATACTTATCTTGCCTGCTCATCGCTCCGCTGCCGGTTAGTCACCGATCCCGAAAGGCTACTCCGAAATGTTCGTCGAATTAAAGCAAGCCAACTGCGGGATCTGATGTAAGGCCTTAGAAACACGAAAATTTGAATGTGTTGTCAAACTCCAGCAACCCAAAAAAATGACGCTTCCGGTTTCCCAGAAACGTCTTTCTTCATTTTGATCACCCGTAAAGAACTCCTAACTGATTAATTCATCTTATTTCGATCCCTGTTAGTCCACCTTTTGATAACAATAATTAAGAAAGTAAAAAGCGCTACAAAAAAAACAATACCCACTATTACTATAAGCAGGGCAGTAGTCATACTAAAAGCTCCTTCCTTGTCACGCATATTTTCCTGAAGGCTTCTGAAGATCTGCACATTGATATTGTACAATAATTGTAAATGGAGTGAGGGGAAATACTTTGCTGAAGAGGCTGAAAAGTCCCATTTTTCTTTTTTGGGTAATCTTTTTGTTATTCTTAACTTGGCGTATTGCCTATAAACCATCCCATTATTTATATGATTGGTTGATGGGTTCATACGCCATCTGCTTGGCTGGTCGGACTATGCCAGAATAATCAGAGGACCCGTGTTATAACTGTGTGATTAGAGAACTAATTATGCTTAGGATCTCTTTTGGAGTTATCCTAACTTTAATTTTCTCACACGAAACATGGTGACATAAATCGCTTATTCTAATTGGAGAATCCCAATTCCTATCTTACAGCGGGGGAGCTTTTATAGAGCTCAGAAAACGGTACTACCCCTGAATCAGTCACGAGACACCCTTGCTTCTTTATAATGATGCTACTATGTATCCCGCTTCGTTTTATAGTGGCCGAATGACAAGTTATTAAATCGGAATTTAAATGCTACCAATCAGTGATAAACTTCCCGTATCACGCTTGTAAAGTATCCTTCACTTTTGATGCTTTATTCAAGCGAAATATGAGAAGTGATCACGCATAAACTGAGTTAACGCATCGTTTAAATTCCTATGCTGTTTCATATATTGGAACAGGAGGGATGGGTTGAGCACGGTTTTGGAGTCATCGATACTAACGGTCCAGGATGGCGGCTCCTCAGAGTTATAACTAAATTCACTAACGATGCCGTAAGCTATACCTAGCTGGTCGATCGTCTCATGTAAAATCTTATGGATTACGCCAGTCACTTGATCAATATCACTCCGTTTCAGGGCCTTCTCCTCATTCCAATCGCTCATTGGTTAATAACCTCCTCATACATTCATGATTAATCCAAACAGGATTATAACAAAGCATCTGTTGGCTTGATATATACAGAAGCAGTGTGGACATTCTTTAAAACAAGACGAGTCTTTTTTCGAAGACATAAAAAGACACAAACACATTTCACTGTTTTAATTATACTCCCGTTAGCTAAAAACATTAATCGACTGATTCCTAGACCATCAAGAAGTAAAGTAAACACTCATTCAATGTTTTTCCAAGTGCTTCTATTCCATATGTTTCTAATAGTGGATTCATGCACTTTGTATTTAACAGCAAGACTCTTTCTAGTCTTTTCACTATTATTTATCTTATACATTTCTCTTATTACCCTTATATCGTTTGGAAGCAATTTTCTTTTAGGAGCTCTTAAGACACGAAGGTTGCGCATATCTTTCATGGGTTCATTATATAAAAACTCCAACAGAGCTGCACAGTTTCTTTTGAATTTCACCTTAAATAAATATGCTAGCCCAGTCTTGTCAAATAAGTCTCTGTGAATTTTTTCAATCACCTCTGACTTGCTCCATTTTAGTTCATGAAAAAAGTCTAAAAATCCTTCTTTAATGTCTTGGTCAGACCAAAGATCAATAGAAACCCTTTTAAACTCCCATATACGAAAATTATGATAAGGAAAAACTACCTTTAAATACTCAAAATAATAGTCTGGATCATTATCAATATCACCATTGGTTTTATTCTGATTAAGTCTTCTATAAGCTGCCACAAACCTAGATAATCCTGCTTCTCTTTCACCATTAATCAAATCGGTTCTTGATAGATTATTTTTTTTGTAATATTGGATGCTGGCATTCTTTATGTTATTAATATTATCCCAAGTACCAGACGGGACTGTCTTCAATTCCCAAGGCTCAACTCTCCATTCAGGAAAAGCGATAGTAACCGCCTTATATGGATTACTTGATAAAAAATTTGAGAAGGGGGTGGATAGTTTGTATTTGAAAATAAAGTTTGCGTTTAATTTACTTATCAGTTCTTCTCTATCGAACTTTAAGCGTTCAGTCACTAAGTATCGAAAGCAAACCTTAAAAATTTGAATTGATTCCTCTTCAGATTCCCATGTATAGTTTGGAAATCTATTTGTCCTACCACTCAAGATACTTTTGTATATTTCTATTATGGTTTGCATACTTTCCCCACCATTTCCTATAAATCTTCATTATTTAGTCCTTAACAGTAACTTGACTTAGATTTAAGAACTTCCGAATTAAAATCTGAACATATTATAAAGTGATTCAGTTAAATCCAGTAGATATCACTATTGCCTTCCAAGCTTAAATGATCAAATTAAATTGATCAAACTATAAACACACTGGGTGGAATTTAGATTGCAGTGTTGGAAAACCCATAAGGTGACAGGTTCCGTTCAGATAAACATAGAACAAACAATAAAAAAGGCGTGATGCGATATAAAAATCACTTCACGCCTACCTTTATCATGTTAATTAGAGGAAGAATCATCATTTAGACCCTTTATCCATCTTGTTAAATCATTTAACGCATCTTTATAGGTTGACTCCAGTTCTTGTGCAAACAGATCGCCGTGAGGCTCACGCACCAATCTTTGATATGCCAATATGGAGAGTGACTTTTTAATAATAAGAAGTTCTTTCCTTTCTCTTACATCGAATCTAAGTAATAATTTTTGTTTTTTGCCAAAGTAAGTATCAGTGGGAATTTCAAGCGCATAAAGGGCTTCCGTCAGATTGAATTTATTAAGTTCAAATCGAGCATGAAGAACCTCACGAAACCCTTGGCTTTCCAATGTTAGCCATATGCTATCTGAATTTTCTAGATTCATCGTGTATCCATTCATGAGCGGAAAATCATTTGCTCCCAAGGTTATAGAATAATCTTTTAGAGCCATCATTGTCACGCTCTCAGCTGCCCATTGAATTGCTTGTAGGTCGGAATTTTTAAATTTGTATTCAATTGGGAGTATAACAGATTCATGCCCTTGCATTATCTTTGAGCGTACCTTCTTCTTCTTTATATAATCCTGCACATTAGATACTTGATTTAGTTTTAGTGTACGGTCAATGCCCCCACCATCTATACTCAACCAGCTCGCCATTTTTTGAGTCAACATCATTTTCACATCCTCAAATTTTTTAAAAAATTAAATCTATTAAAGAAATTGAAGGTTAAATATTCTTTAAGATTTATATCGTCATTATCCATCTTTCTTTAAATGGCAAGACACGATCAAGTTTCGTATTCATAGTCCCCAGATTTCCAAAGTACTTCTTTTTTTACACCGTAGTCCTTTGGCTCACCGGCATCGGGAAACACAGATAGCGTACAATTGAGGCATTCAGCTGCTGTTGTGTTCCACCATGCTCCCAAAAAGTTTCCTTCTTGATCAATTTCATGATCACTTACAGTGCTGACTAACAGTGTTTCTTCATTGCATACATAACATGTCTCAAGTTTGAGATCATGTACTGTTCTAACAATCGCTTTTGCTTTTGCTTTTATGTCCAATAAATCGTAATTCCACCTAGGTATCCTATAACAAGCAAGACCATAAGACTTAAAAAAAGCAATACGTTTATAATCAACTACTCCTGAACAACCAGCAGATATAATTTCATTTATAGGGTCAAACTCGACCTCCTCGTATTTCCAATACTTTTCCAAATCTCCATATTGAGTTGTTTTCAAAACCTTAACAAGTAAAGGTAAGATATTTTGAGAAATAAACTGATCTAATTCTGTAATTTTTAGAATGTAAATCCCTTTATGCCATGCCTTATTCCTCAATGTATTAAGATCTTTCAAAGTATTTTTATAGTCGGTAATTGTCTTTACGACGATAGGTACAGAACCATCAGTCCTTTTGGATAAAGTACAAACTCTGTCTAGAGCTACAGCAAACTCAGCAGTGTTGTCCTGTTTAATATCCACGTCTCCACTATTTAATAGTACCTTTAATATTTCAGATGAATCTTTACCATTAAGCATAATCTTGTTTGCTAAGTTAACATGAACCCTCCTAAGAATGTCTTTTAAGAATAATTCAAAAAAATGGTGGAAATGAAAAATGGTCTGCATATATTGCTCTTGATAGTCAACATTTTCACAAAGCCTATCTATTTGATCCATACTAATATCATAGAACGGGTCAGAGGGTGTGACACACATACTACTTACCAATCTTTTTTTACTACAGATATAGTAAGTGTTGAAATAAGCCTTGAGAGCTAATCTCAATGAAGCTAATGCCGCCTTAGTAACATGTTCACGCTTCTTTACTCCTTCTGCATGCACTCCATGGGTTTTCTCTAGTTTAAACATGTTTTTATAGTCTCCTTCTATCTGTTTAACTGAAATATTTATATTCGAATTATTTAAAAGGGACGTCGCTAACAATGAGGTTTTAATGAATTGGCTCAATTGCCCTTTTCAATCGTATGAAGTTCTGACATAGTCATCGAAATTGGGGGCGCTAACGAAGTGTTTAATGCAAGAGAAGCAGAACGGCTAGTAGTCTCATTTTTCAGAAAGACTCCAATCCCACTTGGTATAAGAATTTTAGCAAACTACATAAATGTGATTTGAGGTTTATTTAAACAATTATCCCTTGATTTCTCCAGAATCAAAGAAAATGCTCTTTAGTCGGTACCACTCAATTCGGAGATGGGGTTATGGATCACTCTATGAGTTTACACATAAAGTGTATCATGAAGGGTCTGGATCACAAAATAGTTTCGGAGATTTTTTATAAAAGAGAACTTAACGAATGGAGTGCCTTTTATTATATTAAAATATTTAGCGATAGATAAGGGTTTGATGTGATCCCTCCCTTTTCCTCTGCTCCAAACCGTACGCCACACGTGTATGTGCTGCACTATAAAAATGGAGCACTCTGAAGAGGCTCGCCTTACGACTTAGTTCCCACTTAACGGTTTTAAAAAGTTCCGAAGTTAATCAGGCATGCCATTCAGTGTAGCCTTATGAGTTCTTGGCCTTTGTTCACTTTGTTGAGCGGTAACACAGGTATTTATGATTTATCCGTTTGGAGAATCGATGCGTTTGCTTATTACCAACCCGGGAGTTTACCCTGTCTCTTGTCTCAGTCAAGACTCGTCTGAATGGTATACTTCGCCTCGTTTGTCCAAATCTGTTTTGAGATTTTCGACCTCCATGCTACACTTAGATAAAGTGAACATTGAAAGGGGAAACCCTAATGCAGGAAAAGCCAAACTCACTACCATGTGATATTAAGGTTTTAGAAAATGCAGAGCAGCTGTTAGAAACTTTGAAAGCTCAAGGTAAAGAGGTTATACACTTAGAATACAACGATCTCAGTCAATCAGGCTGGTTCAACCCCTTTACTGGTGAGTCAGGTTCCTTTACAAAGAAAGCATAGAGAATGGAAAAGCCCACCATCCTAATATCCCACGATAAAAAGGTGATGGGCTTTTCCATTCTCTGACTACTACATCTCCTCTGTCAGTCACTCAACTTCTGCAAATCATCACTTTCTCAACCGATTGACTTTCCTAGTTACGCACCCTTCTTTAAAACCTGCCCGCAGCAGAAGCTGGAGGGATTAACAATAAGGGTCTACATAAGATGCACACAAGTAAGTTGTATTGTATATAATTCTCAATTTATCCTGTGATTCCATATATCCTTTAATGCACTCCCATGATAAGTTCATTGTGGAGGGTATTGTATAATGTTAAACCAGTCAATAAAACCAATGCTGCTACATCCCTTGCAGCCAAATCAAATAAAGAAGTGGAATACTAATAGTTTGAAATGGGATGGCTTTAGATCATTAATTCATTATGACAATGGTAAAGTGCGAGCTTTTACGAGACATGGTACAGAAATAACTTCACGGTTTCCGGAGTTAGCTTATATAAAGCTTCCTATTAAAACAGCGATCCTAGATGGGGAGTGTATAGTATTCGATTTAACACAGCCTACAGATCAACCTCCGAAATATTGGTGGGACGATGCGATGACCAGGTTTAATACAAAGAAAGAGTCCGCAGTAAAGCAAATAGCGACAGAATTAAAAGCGCACTTTCCACTGTGGGATATCTTATATTTAAATGGAACACCCATGCTGAAGAAGAGTTTTATGGAGCGCAGAGAGACATTATCATCAGTAGTAAAAGCATCAGAGACCTTATCTGTTACTCCACTTTATGAAGATGGAAAAAAACTATTTTTGAAAGCAAAAGAGTTAGGGTTAGAAGGAATCGTCCAGTATAGTCCAGAAGCCTCCATTCAATTAGGTACCCGATCTAAAAATATGGTTAAAGTAAAGGCTTATCAGTACGTAATCTGTCAAATTGCTTCCATAAGGCTTAAAGGTGGATTTGGCTGGGGGTTAACCATAAATGGCCGGTACGCAGGTGTACTTGAATTTCCCCCTAACTCTGATGTTATTCGTGCGTTTAATCACATTTCCAAGCAGCTCATTCGTACTGAAAATAAAGGTTGGAGGTATCTTGATCCCATAATTAGCTGTAAAGTTAAATTTCAATGTTTTACAAAAGACGGGAAACTTCGGTCTCCCAAATTCGAGGAATTTTGTACACCTACTCTTATTGATTAATAAATTAATGATGCATCATTAGTACACTAGGTATGACTTCTCTTACACCGCTGTACCGGAAGCAATCAGTAAAACCCAAAATTGTAGCTCTAGCTTAAGACTCTGCATGGTTTCAGAAAGGAAAATATGTGTCATTTGTGACTATATAGATATGATTCTTATAGATATTTAAGAATACAGCTCCCATATGAGTAGGAGACTGTATTCTTTATACCCTGGTTCCCATTTTGAAATTTCTGAATTCATCAGAGTAAATTGTTCTACTTTGTTAACTACAACAATTGAATAAAATCCTCTAATCTACCTACAATCGACTCCCAAGCATTTTAGGAGAAGTAAGACCTCAGCTTTAATCCTTACTTTTAATTCTTTCTGAATTAAATGTTACATAGACCAATTCCACAACTGAAAGACCTACTATTACTGAAGTAGGCAGTTTATGTAGGTAGAAAATGTCGAGAGATAAATATACTAGTAAACCAGGCACCATTATAATATCAATCAATAATAGTTTTTCTTTTCTCATTTCATTAAAAAAACGTTTCATACATTCCTCCAAGAAAGTTGATCAAACTCATATGTTAGGTACTCCCCTCTATGCACCTTCTTAACCTATAATATTACATTTTAAAAAATATAGCATTCCCGTAACTCACCTATAAAAAAACAAGTACGACATTTATCAAGCGTAATTGCACTCCGACTTCAAAACCCTCGATGATATCTTCAATTGTCCACTTGAACAATATATGATGTATATAATAACGGCCCCTGAGGAGAATAGCCTTAAAGCTTTAATTATAAAAAATCTTCAGTTATTGTATTTCGTGATAATTTAAAGTTTTTTCTGCACACGAAAGAGTTACTAATTTCTTCTTTAGTTGTGAGATACGATTGTGTTCATTTATCAGTTCATCCA
Source organism: Paenibacillus polymyxa M1 (assembly GCF_000237325.1). Classification (NCBI taxonomy): domain Bacteria; kingdom Bacillati; phylum Bacillota; class Bacilli; order Caryophanales; family Paenibacillaceae; genus Paenibacillus; species Paenibacillus polymyxa. Next base: position 299,485 of record NC_017543.1, on the reverse strand, counting down.
AAAACATAGACTGTTCAAGTACACAAGCATGACTAAGACCATACAGTTCAGTTAGCTCATATAATCGTTTTCGAGCATCTTCTAGCTCTTGATCCAATACTATAGCAGAATCCATATCTCATTCCCTCCTAATGTATCTCATTTTAGGGTTGAATGTGGAAAAAGCTAAACAAATTTTAACAGTCAGAAAACAAAAAAATTTATTTAATAAAAATTTATTTGCTTGAATTAAAAAGAGCTTTATGAACTGGTAATAAGATAACTAGAAGATCTCAATTTATTACATATTATGACATGAGTTTGTATTATACTCACAAAAAATGCATTTTATATAACAATAAATTACGTTATGTAATAAGCTGTTTATTTTTGCATAGGGGGTGCTTGAAAAAATGATTGTTTGACTCGTCTAAATTTACTTAACTCTTTACATCTTTAATACTTATTTGCAAATTAGATTGGTTACAAAATCATTTTTCTAAATTAGTCCACGTCATAAGATCATTATTGAAACATCAAAAAAGACCAGCTTTTTAAGCTGGTCACTACCTAATTATGCTCCACCAATGTGTTCTTGAAGTTGGACCAGGTACTGAGTCGCAGTAGCCTGAACTGGCAGGGCAAATACCAGAACAAGACTACTCGTCATCAAAAACAAAGCCATCTTTTTCATCATTTGTCTCCCACACCTCCTGATAAATAAAATGGTATTGGGCCAGTGTTTCAGGAGCTGCATACTCTCTGAAACGGTCAAACAGGCCTGCACAATTAGCAATAAGTCGTGCATGATTAATTGTACCAGCTTTTTCTAATGAATGTATTAAACATTTAAACCCATACGGATATCTGCCTTTATTCAGACTGTATTTAGCCAACTTGTACCAAAATCGTGCGTACTGTTGAGGCAAAAATTGTTGTGAGTACATGTCTGAAGAAGATGATTCTTGATACGCTGCTATTTTAGATTCAAAACGCTGGAGTATATAGTCCACATCCACATTGTATCGGTTGGCTGCTTCAATCACGTTAAGAAGCTCTGCAAAAATGTGTTCTTCTCCAGCCATATAATCTACGTAATCCGGTAGAACACTCACATCTCCAGACATTAATCTGTTTACGTATGTATTGATTTTCGCCCAGTGTTGAAATTTACCAATCCAAAGCAGTGTATCAGGGTCCTTCTCTTTTACCCAACTTAAATCGGTATAGTTATTTAGATGCTTTAATGCCAGTTTGTGATTTCCTTTTGCATCACATGCATTAGCACACATTAATTCAGCGTACGCTATGTATACGAATAAAGGTCTACTTAAATTTTTATGTGATTCCTGTTCTTTACGTTCAGAATTATGAACTAAATCATAGTAGGCTTTACCCATTCGTCCCATCTGTTCAGAATACTTATAAACCTTGTCCCATTTACTCAATGATCTGAATACATTCGATAAATCTTTTAAGGCATCAAGTTGATCAACTTCGCTTAGCCGATTCACAAATGTTTCAAATTTAGTAGCAGCGTCAAGGTTCCGATTTCGATCTTTTCCTATAGCAAGTTGGAATAAGCGATATTGTGACATAGCAAGTCGTTCTGAGTGCTGATGCTTTTCACTCTCTGCAACATTTTCGAATAGATAAGCAGCAGCTTCTTTATATCCATTTTTCAACGACTCTTCGGCTAGATCAAATAGTTGAGACAAATAAGTGGGATTGTCTAGCAGCATTCCTACCACTTTTTTTAAGCAATCCAATCTATTAAGTTTTATACATCTATACAAGAAAGGACTTATTCTTTTCCAATTAGTAGGTTTGTCTAACACACACTCGTTAACGTAGATATCAAAAAAATGGTCAGGGGGTAAGTTCATTCCTTTTGTAATGAGATCCAATTGGAGAGCCGAAATAATGCGATTGCCGGTTACTATGCCACTTACAGTTCCAGGATTCATGCCTGCAATAAGCGCAAAACCGGTCATGGTCAATCCTTCTCTTTTTAAGTGTTTTCCTAATTCTGCTCTAATCGTAGGTGTGATTTCCATGAATAAACCACCCTTTCAGCGATCTTATATGATACACATAACAATAAAAATTAGAATTGGTAAACATATATTATAATTAGGGTTTTTATATATTCATAATAATACCATCTTTTGGTACAAAATCAATACTTCTGTCTTGTTTCTTTATTTTTGAATTTAGAAGAAATCTTCAGGATGCTTTAGGCAAAAATGACAAGACTATTAAGCTTTACAGGTCGCTTCGTAATTCCCAAAGAGATCTAATACTTCTACGCATGATTCGTTAGAAATCTTTATAGATGAACAAACGCGTGTAATACTTTGCAGGTATTTTGGACATCCCTGTAGTTTTTCTGTGAATCGAATGATAACTTAACTTCTAACAAAGGTGCATTGATATGTAGTAGTTGGATATATACACTTATGATCCTTTATATGAATAAATAGTTTTACAACTTAAGGAGGTTATGGCTCCATTGCTTTCAGATTTATATAAGAAAGATCCCAATGCCACACAATCTCTGTATATGCCAATATGTTTAGTAATTCACAAGCTCATATAAACCAGTTAAGCAATAAACTGCGTTTGTTGAAAAGGATGTAGTAGTTTCCTTCCTACAATTTTAAATAACTCACATAAGATCAAAAAGGAGGATAATATTTTGAAGACCACTGGTATGAGTCGTCCCTTAGATTCACTAGGTAGGATAGTTATTCCGAAGGAGATTCGGTTAACAATGGGAATCGATGCTGGAGACTCTTTAGAATTTTTTATAGATCCTGAGGCATGCTTATTGAGTGTAAGTAAATATAATGGTGTGTCCTGTAAAATGTGCAATTCAATCGAAGAGCTTACCTACTTCAAGAATTCATTTCTCTGTAAGAATTGTATACAAGAATTAAAAGAAAACAATAGTGATTATAAAATCCCAATCCCTGTTGTTAGGAAAACTAAAAGTAAAGAAAAAAGACCGTCTATTCCACTAGATCAACAATTAGAAAAACTTAGAGAACTCATACGTGAGAACCCAAATGCAAAGCAGAATGAATATGCTCAGCAGCTTGAGGTATCGCAAAGTCGAATATCAATGTTAAAGAAGTTATTATAGTAATTTGATACAATCGTTTTTTAATTTTATATCTTAAATCTACTAATGTTTCATAACTTCATTTTAATAAGGAGATTTTAATTTGAAAAATACTGGTATGGTTCGTCCACTTGACTATTTAGGCCGAATGGTTATTCCAAAGGAAATACGCTTCTCACTAAACATTGACGCTGGAGACAAAATAGAATTTTTTATAGATGTTGAAACTAAATTAATGATTGTTCAGAAATATTGTGGTGTCTCTTGTAAAATGTGCAATTCTCCTGATGAACTAAGCTATTTTAAAGGTTCACTATTATGTAAAACCTGCATGTTCGATTTAAAAGAAAACATTGGTGTTAATAAAATCCCTATAGCTAAAGAAATGAAAAATATAGAAAAGAGAGCATACAAAACGTCAGAGCAAATGTTAGAGCAACTAAGAGAACTTATTCGCAAGTACCCAAATGCCAAGCTACGAGATTATGCTAAATGGCTTGAGGTATCTAATGGCCGTGTATCACAACTGAAGAAACTATTATAGGTGGATAAAATTTCCATCAAAACTTACATCTTTGTATTCCTTGTACGTTTTCCCCTGAAACGTTTGTTCTTGTAAGCAAGCTTCAATAATTTTTCGTATAGTTCGAAACCCTCCTACTGGAGGGTTTTTGCATGATAAAAAGTTGACATTGCCAGGGAGATGAGTAAAATGACCGTTTAAACATTTTATTGTTTCTTTTTGTGAATTTTTCATATAGTGAAATATTTATTTTTGGACCGTTTTGCGAAAAGTCTTCTAGTCGACAATATGCCAAGCTGGTATTTGCTATAGTTCCAATAAGAAAAAACTACCGGATTATCCCAGCAGCCTTATAACATCATTTTCATCATGCATAGTTGTTTATCAACAGCTTTGGCTAAATGATATCTAGTAATCGTTCAAATTCTTCTGGCGTAAGTGGATCATGGACCATATAGCCATTGTCATAGTCATTTTCGGCAAGTAAATACTGTCCTGAGGTTAAATCTGCTTTGATCTCCAAAACACAATAAATACCATTAAGATGAAAATCGAATTCTCCAACAGATTCACCTAGATATGTTTGAAGTGTCTCGACAATGTTTGGTTCTAGAAACTCTCTTTATAGTACTCCGGTTTCCCTTGCTGATCTTCGTTTATAGATCTTACAAAAACCCTTCATTTCTAATCTTTCTATTGTTAACATCCAAAAACCCCCTCCTAAACATATTGTTATCTGAACTAATTACTTTTAATAGAGTAAAGACTGAAAAAAACAGAAAAAACGTGAAAAAGTGCCCATGAATAAAGATTAAATTGAGGTAAGAAAGAACCCGTTATGAGTAATGGCAATACTTAAGACAAAAGTTATTCTTACATTCCTAAAATTTCTAGTTATAAGTGATACTTTCTTGCTTTATAACTGAGACTTTTTACGTTTTTTTGGATTATAACTGAGACTTATCCGCCAACAATAACATAACCACACCCTAATATAATCACTCGTCATTCTATCACTGTGAAGAGAAATGAGAACCAGTAGATTCCTTTTAGCTACTGGTTCTACCTGAACCGCAACAGCGACACAACATCCGTTTGAGTAAACTGTAGGCGATCTGCCCGGCTAAAAAAGTCTCAGACATATACCAAAAAAAGTATAGCCAAATTCGCCTCATGTATTACCGTAACTCATACCCTAAGCATTCCAGGAATTTCAGTTTTATTTTTTCGTATATAACAAAAAAAGGGGCTAGTAAGCCCCTCTTTCGTTTCGTTTATCTTTTTTCAAGCATGTTAAATATCATTTCAGCTGCTTCCGCTCGAGTAATGCTTTGTTTAGGACGGAAACTCCCGTCCGGATAGCCTTGAACTAAATTGTCTTGGGTAAGTCCAAGAACATCTTCTCTCGCCCATTCTACAATATTAGATGTGTCAGTGTAAATATTATTATTCACTTCTGAAGTAGCCTTCACAACATTATTAACCATTTTGGCCGCCTGCTCCCGCTTAATGAGCTGGTCTGGTGCAAAAACTGTACTACTAAATCCACGAGCAACTTGACTCTTTATTGCACTTTTGAGTGGATCAATGTACCACGCAGTAGGGTTAATATCTTTGAAACTTAACGATACTTCCGGTTCCTGCGATAATTTCAATGATCTAACAAGCATTGAAGTAAACTCAACACGTGTTACAGGCCTGTTCGGTTCAAACGTTGTTTCGTTGACTCCTTTCAAAATCCCATTATCGGCAAGCTCATTTATCTTGTCTTTATTAAAGGTCTTGTCAATGTCGTCGAAGCGATTTTTCTTCCTCTCCGTTGAAGTTACGATTGAATTAGATTGGCTTGGTTTTTCTATATTAGGCTTCACTGTCTTAGTTACGCTTTCTCCACCTTCAGCAGTTGATGCCTTTTTCTTTAATGTCTTCGTCTCTAGTTTTTTGGGTTCACTTCTCTTTCCTGATTCATTTTCCGTCCAAATTAAAAATTCATAGTTGGTATTAGCTGTGAGTCCATCCCAGTTAAATTCCCGAGCCTTCCCTCTATAAATCTCGTTTCCTTTATAAGAAATGGCAAAAATTTCGTTTGGACGATCAAATATCCAAGAGAATTGAATTGAATATCTGTCCGGTTTTAGACTGACCGTATAATCAGCATTTGGAACCGTACTTACTGTCACACTTGATGTTGGGCCGCTTCCGGAGCTGTTTACTGGTTCTAAACGTATCTCGTAGTTTTTCCCACTTTCAAGCCCCGAGAAAGTAAAAGTTGAATCGGTAGTCTCTCCGATATATTGATCCCCCACATAGACTTTTGTACTGTCAGAACCAGGAGCAGGCTTCCATCCAATCGTCACGGAATCCTCTGTAACGTCAATGACTTTCACATCATCAAGTGAGAGTGCTCCAGGAATCAAGCGATGGGTATAGCTATTACTCTGTCCAACGCCGGTTGAGTTTTCTGAACGTGCAGAAAAGTGATAAATCACGCCCGGCTGAAGTTGATCAAATGTTACCTCATGGTTCGCCGTTTGTTGTTCACGACCGTCTTCATTTATGGATACATGATACGCATGTGCGCTCTGTACGCCGTCCCAGGTGAAGGTAACTGTTGTTGCAGTATGAGACTTTACCCGCAGTAATGGCGCTGAAGGTAGGGTAAGCAGCTGTTGCTCTACTGGCTGTCCAAAGCCACCTGCATTACCGCTCTGAACTGAATAGGTATATTGGGTACCAGGCTCCAATCCATCCACGCTTAGTCTCGTATCTGAAACGACATAGGTATGATCATTGATCTTAACTTTGTATTTGGAAGCTCCATGTTGCGGCTTCCAATTCAATACAGCTGATTGTTCCCCGATCTGCTCTACCTTCAGGTCTGTAGGCTGCTGCGGCAAAGTAATTGACTGTATGACCTGTTCCTTTCCGCTTCCGCTACGGTTAAAAGGCCGTATCCGTAGCTCTGCAATAGTCCCTGGAGGAAGAGATGTAAACTCAAATTGCTGAGTATCCGCAGATAGTGGAATTTCAGGACCACCGTTTACACGGGCATTATACCCCTCTGCTCCCTTCGTTGGAAGCCAGTCCGTCATTAGAGAATATACGTCCGCTGTAACGGTTCTAAAATTCTGCACCTGAGCTGGTAGGGTAATGGCCTTATATTCGCTATATCCTCCCAATCCGGTGTCATTTTCAGCTGCTACTCGGTACAGATATTCCGTTCCTGGCTGAACCCCTAAATCTTCATATTCCAAATACACGTCTTTATACACGCTCGTTGCATCGCGGTCCAGCTGATAGTAAGTTGCCGTCGAAACTGTGTTCCAGCGAAGCCGGATACGATCCTCTTCTGCCTGTATAGACGTAAAATCAGTAGCTCGATCTGGAAGGCTTAGATAAGAACTATGTGTTTGAACGCCTTCGCCCGTTGGATTTACAGCGAAAACCGATACATCATAGATGATGCCAGGCTGAAGGTTATCTATCTGTTCATATACAGAACCGGTTACGGTAGCTCTAAAATCGGTAAGTTTGGTTTCCTGATTCACGGCGCTAATGTTGTAGTACGTGGCCGACTGAACGCTATCAAAGCTTATCCGCGCCTTGCTCGGATCTCTAATTTCCTTATCGACCCGGATATTCGTTACAGCACCGGGAAGTGTCAGAACATGAACCTTATTACTATACGGGCTCGTTCCTACATAATTGCGTGCCTGAACAACATAGTCATATTCAGTACCCTCTTCGAGAGAATCGTCTGTAAATGTATTTTGCGGATAAGAAACAGTCGATGTATTTCCAGTTGTCATATTGGTCAATACATACTCATAACCGTCTGTTAAAGTTTGCCCATTAGGTAGAGACCACTCAAATTGTACCTCTCTTTCCCTTACGGAAAGTACCTTTAATGTAGGCGCTTCTGGAGGATACTGAACACGTAAGTAAGATGTCGTTTCTTCCTTAACATTTCCAACATTATCGGAGGCTTTTGCATGCAAATACCACTCACCTTCCTTGGGAATTGAGATGGTTACTGAGTCACTTGTGGCCATATCCCAATCCGTAGGCGATGAAGAACTTTGAGACACTTTATAAAATCTCTTATTGGGGGCTATACCGGCTATAGAATCAGTATATTTAATGTCTACCTTTACAGCGGACTTTTCCCAATCGCGTTCCCTTGGGGTAAATTGAATATTAGGTGGTATTTTATCCACCTTGGTTATGTCTTGAACTTCATAACTCCTATTGCCTGCCTGGTCTACTGCCCTTGCAGTTATAATTGAGCTCCCGTTTGCCGTGATTAATCCATGATCCCCATCTTGATAGGGCCCATCGTTTATGCGGTACTCATAATGAACTTCCGATAAATCGTCTCTACTGCCTGAAATTTGGAATGTAACATCATCGGTCGTGTAGACACTCGAAGACACGCTAATAGTCGGTTTTGTAGGCAGCGTCTTGTCAATCCTCAAGAGCTTGGTAGTTTCTTGTGATAGATTGCCAGCCTTATCTACAGCCCGCGCATAAATCATCGTTTGTCCCTCTAATGGAATGGAGAACTGTTGATCGTAATCTTTCCACGTCCCTTCTTCTCCGATCTTGTATTGATTTTTCAAGAATCCACTTAAGGTATCCTCAGCATTCGTCATTGAAACCTGAATATCATCATTAGACCATTCACCAGAACTGAGCTGGATAACAGGTTTGGTGGGTGGGGTTTTATCTACCCTCAAGGGCTCCATGACCTCGTCACCAATATTTCCGGCTTTATCTAATGTTCGTGCATATATCTTTACATTTTCTACTCCTACAGAGATAGGAGCTACATAATCTGACCAGTTGCCGCTTTCACCAATTTTATACTGGCTCTTCAATACGTCGCTGCTGCCAGCGTCTACTCCATCGGTGATTGTAACCATGATATCTTTATTTGTCCACTCTTTTGTGCTTACCGATATAGCTGGTTTGCTTGGGGGTTGACGATCAATTTTAGCATCAGCAGTTACCACATTACTGATATTGGTTGCCAGATCGATAGAACGAGCAAAAATGGTTGTGCGACCTTCTTGTGTGATGCTAAAAGGCTCAGTATAGTCAAGCCAGTTGCCGTTACCAATGCGATATTGTGTTTTTTGAACCCCACTGAGGTTATCTTGACCACTGGATAGGGTCACCAATATATCCTTGTTTGTATAATTAAGATCACTCAACGTAATTGTTGGGGTTGTCGGAGGTGTTTTATCAATATTTGAATTCGCCTCTGTTACTTGACTGATATTGCCTGCACGGTCAATTGTACGGGCGTAAATCTTAACGTTTTCTTGAGAGACAATCACAGGACCAACATAGTCTACCCAAGCGCCATCACCGATTTTATATTGGCTCTTGAGGACACCGCTGCCCCCTGAATCATGACCGTCTTGTACCGTGAACTGCTTATCATTACTTGCCCAATTGATATTGTTAACCAAAATATTAGGTCGATCCGGTGCGATATTATCAATCAACACATCTTTTGAAACTTCCTGGCTAACATTGCCTACGTTATCTATGGATCTCGCGTAGACAGTGCTTTGACCATTTTGATTAATATGGAAGACTCCATAATAATCTTGCCAACCCTGATTTACGGCCCCCTCGATTCGATATTGGGTACGTGATATACCCGAAAAATCATCACTGCCCGCCTCAAGTGAAATAGCATAGTCCGTACTATTTCCTGTGACCTGAATCTTGGGCGGATTTGGTGCCGTTTTATCTATTCGGACAATGGCAGAAGATAAGTCACTTTTTTGATTTTTAAGGTCCACCGTTCTTGCATAGATCGTATTATTCCCGTGACCATCAACTGTAAATGGACCCGTATAGCGCTGGAATGCGCCACCATTCAAGCTGTATTCATAGTAATTTAGACCTTCAGGAGCAACGTCACCATCTATCCATACATTGACTGGATCTTTAACCCAACCAATGCTTGTTTGTCCGGCAGATCCCACATTTATTTGTGGCGCGTTAGGCAAATACCTGGATTTTGGAATAATCCGTACACCAAATTGTGTGATAGATGCTGCTCCGCCATAGATCTGAGAACCATAAGATGAGAGGTATCGGAAATTCTTCAAGTCTATATTTTCCGTGATCTCTATCCATTTATCCTGATAATCTTCATTATAGTAGAGGTTTCTAGCGACTTTCCAAGTGTTATAGTTGGTACCGTTTGGCTGCCAGCTATTAGAACCAGCAGAATTAGAAACGTAAATGATATTATTTGCAAAATTACCGGAAACAAAGACAAATACCCGGTAATCATCTGACTTTATCGAAGCTCCCAAATCAATGAAACGATGTATGGGTTCTCCGACACCACATTGGTACCGATTGCTACCTGAGTCACTATATACATTAGTAGCTCCTCTACCAAGTGTAGCGTTCCAAGCACCCCAATTGTCACCAGCCTGTGTTCCAAGGTTATTAGAACAACCAGGACCACCTATGATCTCAGCTTCAGGTGTGACAGTTGCAGCCAATGCAGCTACAGGGAACATAGGAATTGTGGTAAATAAGAGCATTAAAGCTAACAATCCACTTGCCCATTTGCTATGCATTCGGTACTTTTTTAAATTTTGTGTTTCCATTTACTTCTCCTTCCATGTATTTTGTTTTCAAAGAGTTTTGCAATCTCGCTTTTGTAAAATAGAAAAAGCACCTCAAACAAAGGCAAAATTGCCTAAGTTTGAGGTGCTTCCCCAGTTAACGAGTATGCATTTGTGGCTATTATACTTGGTTCTAAATGGGATGTAAACTAACTCACTGTTTTTGAATTCTGTACACATTCTTATAAAATACACGCCAAACTACTACAAGAAGCCAATATATTTTATAATGGTTAAAAAAAATGTGATGGTGATTAAATTGAACAAAGATTATTTGGTAGATATATCTGAGGAGTTAGGCTTTACATCCGATACCTTATACTTAATGAATATTTCGAAAAGATCCGTTGAAGAAATGTCATTTAAGATTGTAGAGACAAGTTTAAGCTTTCTACATCACCAGGGGGCTAGTTCATTCGGTAAAATTATTACTATGTTTGATGGATATAATGATATAAAAGATGAGGTTTACGAGATAAAGGAGGTCAGAAAATGGGTGAAAGGATTATTTCAACGTTACCCTTACTTCCTTTATTTTATAAATTATAGTTTGGATTCACACATTACATTGCTTTCATGCGTTAGTGATATTGCAGCGGTTTATACAGGGGGGGAAACATTATCACCTAAAGAATACGAAACACTGGGGATCAATCCCTTAATTGATATTGAACCTAAACAATGGACAATCATTTTGTCAGAAGATCTCTACTTACAAATGAAGAAGGCACTTATTGATTATGGACAGCATATGAATGACTTCATAGGAGCTGCTGAGACGATCAAAATGATTAATGCAGTTACTACCAACAAAGTTGGGTCCAAAAAATAACATGAATATTGCAATATAAGACTCGACTATTACTGAGAATATATCTTTGAAAGAAAATGTCGCTCCTTAACCGCTCATAAACAGGTTGATCATTTAATAATCACTTAGGATATTAATCACTTATATAATTAAAAATGATGTATAGTATTTAAGTTAGAAAGGGTAAAGATAATAGTCCCCCTTTAGGGGATTTCTATAGATTATGGAATAAAGTAGTCTCGATACATAGAGCATCTTATATACGAAATAAAAATCTAGTAACTCATATAACCTCAATCATTGATATATCTATCATATACTTCCGTTGTGTACCATTAATACTCTGAATGGCTTGATTCAGCTCAGCAACAATCTCTTTTGTCCCCATTTTTCCACTTAGTTTAAATTCAAAGAACTTAGCATCATCAGCTACTAGATCACTTAATGACAAACTTGTGCCTTCCAGTTCAATAGTAGACACCGGCGTACAATCTGTAGGTCTTTGTAAATCTATTTTCGAAATAGGAATTTCGTATTGATCCTCATCCAATAGATCGAGTATAGGCAAATCCATCTCATTTAAGAAAAAGTTCAACTCATCAATTGATCCCACATCCCAAGCTTCTAAAATTTCTTCATTCTTAAACCTACTTTGCCATTCTAACCAACACCGGAAACGAATATCACGCGGTAGCAGTTTCAATTGTTCTATAGGAATTATATTTTCATAGATATTGTATGTTGAACTCACTTCGCTACGAGAATATTCCTTCTGTTGCGCTTTCGTCATAAGTGAGTACGCAGTGACCATTCCTCTTCGGCTCCCATTCACTCTGGAAAAGACTCCGTTAGCTGTTCGCTTTTTAGCTTTACTATCGTCCGAAAAAACCTTCCTTATATCTTCGTGCAATCTTTTCAATCTTTTCAATCCTTTCAAATATTAATTAAATCCGTTTATGACACAAAAGTTCAAACAATTCTGTTATATCAAATTTCTAAATTTTCTAGAAACACCCTCCCATTTTTACAAGCAACTATTCAGCAAAATAATATGTGAATATCTTTATAATCAAAAAAACAACCCGCTTTAAAAGCGAGTTGTCTGGGTTGTAGTAATCTATTTTAGTGAAAGAAGGTACTGTCTCATATGTACCAATGGAGCAGAATTACGAGCTTTTACCCTATCCCCACTTGTTGTACCAGAAGTTGCATTTGGTATTGCTATTTCTCTGGTATAATACTGGGTTGCCCACTCAAGAAAAGTTTCTTGATTATCTGGGAGAATTTCCTCGTCCCGCGCTTTTGATACAACGTACATAAGAGCGATAGTCTTTGTTTTATTAAAAATTTTGTTTCGTAACTTAGTCTCCTCAATACTTGTATAAATATCATTTAAGTATGTTGAAGCAAAGCTTACTTTTTCGATCACTTCAGTAGAAAAATCATAATGTATGGCTGAAATGGTCTTCATACTCAATCCCGTATTGTTGTCAGTATTTATAACTGCCATGGATTGTAGAATGGCCATAAGGTTCTCCTCGCGATCAACTTTTTTGGGCGAGAGGCCAGCTTTAAAGATTTCTTTCTCTTTTAAAGTTACCGTTGCCAAAAGCAATGGATCACTTAACTTAGATTTTAGTTTTTCAATTGGCGTTAAGGATTCACCGTTATTCCAGCGAGAGAACAATACCTTTTTAATTTCCGGATTATCAAAATAATATTCTTCTACTTCGAAGTTGTAACTATAAATACGATTTTGAATTGTAACAGGAAGATCCTTAAAGTAGAGTCCAGATATATCTAGGTATACCTTATTATCCTCATTATCGACCCCCTCAACAAACAATCCTTCAACGTAGATCGTGTTCCCTTCAGCATCTTTCTTGGCTTCGCCATCATCACCCTCCACAGCATATCGGAGCTTGGCCAAGGGTTTCAAATTTCGAATAATATTCTTTATCCAAGTCAATCTCTGTGCACCATCAAGGACGATATAATTTCTTCTTTTTGCTTTTAAATTTTGAATAACCTGTGTTTTTATCGAACCTATGGATACTCGTTCAATGATTGAAGCAAAGAGTTCCGAACCTTGTTCGTCAGACCAAGCAGTGTTGTTCCGCTGAATAGGATCATTCGTAATAAATATCGTTGGGCGCTCCATATATTCAGCTATAGTCCAAGTTCTTCCTCCAGCCTCCAAACCAAAGTCAAAAAATCCATTGATTTTATCCATCTTTACAATCGGAACATTGGGGTCAATTTTTATTGACAACATAATGAATCACTCCTTATTTGTCATAACGACAACTATTATGGGTTGTGAACAAAAGTTACATTAGTTCTCCGTTTTCCTCTAAATTACCTTTTACTATACTACTATTTTGTTGCACGTTCGAGTAGTACATCTCTTGCTAGATTCTTTTTAAAAAAACTATTAAAATAATTATTTTCAAAAAGAAAACACCAACCAAGTTATTGCACCTAAAAAAATAAAAGGTAGCAACAAAAACTTGAATTGGTGTATGTTCACACTTAATAAGATGGTATCGCCTGACTCCATCCCCAAAAAATTATTTTATGCTTCTATTATATGGTCTACTACTTTTTATGTAAAGTGAAGGTGAGATCCAGATCGATGATTAACTAGACTGAATTCGAAAACCAGTTTCATGGCTTTGTTTAATATATTGAAGTAATAAGCCTTCGAATGTAGTTACTCCCTTCGTATTTACATAAATAAAAGGGATATCCTTTGTTTTTGCTGCATTTAAAGCATCTCTCCAGTGAACGTGACCTGCAATTCCACTAAGAAAGAAAACCACGTCACTTTTTAAAACGGCACCTTCTACTAGACTAAGCTTATCTTCAGGAACAAAGTTGATCTCCCCATTATACCGTTTTACAATTTCTCTATAATGACGCTCCCTATTACCTCCAATGATCGCAAGGGTTTGGCCAGCTAAATCGCTTTTTTCAGGGATAATGTCTTCAATAAAAGACTTTTGCCGTAGAGTATTAATAGTTTCCTGATAATAGGCTCGCTCTTCTTCAAACATCTCTCTTATATAGGATAATTCCAGATTATGATCCTGTTTCAACTGTTGTAATTGCCTTTTAAGATCTTCGATCTGCTTAACAGCGTCATTGTATAAGTCATGCATTTGTGTAAGAAGAGCTTTTTCATTCATTTCTTTCTCATGAATAGTTCGTCGAAGTTTACTTGTATTATTAATGGCTGTTTTAAGATTTTTATGAAGTTTCTTATTTTCTTGTTGTATTTGATTCTTCTTGAATGACAATTCATAAGGCTTATCCATGATGATCTCATAATCCATAGTTATATAACACATTAAACACTTCCATAAAAAGAGGGCATAATCCTTCGGATAACTCTCTTTAAGATGTTGTAATAAATCTTCCCTTTGTGACTGATACAAAATAATCCATGCAAGAGTTTCTAGTTTAATCTCTGAAACTAAGGCATTTAAAGACCCATCTGGTTCACGTTTAAAAACATCAATACTTTCCGCGTGACTAAAAACTAAATAGTTAGAAAAATAATTTGTAACGTTTTTCCTGTGATATTTTCCTAGCAATCTTTGTATTATTCCGTCTTTCCCCTTTTTCAGATCTTTTGCCGTGTAAGTAATCCCTAAATTATTTGCGTGTTTTTTTAATGACTCAACCTCACATTTCAACAAGAATTCAACAATTTTAAGAAATAGAGTTGCCTCCTTCACCCCATATTTTAGGTCACACCATATTTCTTCAAAAATTGTTATAACTTTCACTATGTCAAGATCGTCATGGGTTTCTTTATCTATATTTTCTAAAAACAAATTTATTAAGTTTACATTTTCTTCAGATGTTTTTCCAGAAAAAATCTTAGTTGAATTCTCAACGATAAGATTATCCAATTATATCACCCTACACTACTATAAAATAATTTAGAAATAAAATCACGAGATGGAGAATCATTAGTCTGTTTTTTCAAAATGATTTCCTTGCATCAATCAATGATTGTTACTACCCAACTATCCCCTCTTTTATAATTTATAATTAGTTGCATAAAAGTCTGTTGATTCTAAAGTGGTTAGTCTCAAATTCTTTGAAATATTTGTAGTAGTGTTATGTAAAAAAGACACCATATGCAATGCAAGTGGCGTCTTTTGATAGATACATATTTTGAACCTTTCAATCAACACTCGCACATATGGCGAGAGACAATTCCCAAAAGAAACTAATCCACATATTACCTCACATATCTTTCCAAGTCAATAGTAAAGCTTACGTACCAGTTCCATATTGAAGCCATCGATCATTTCTCCGTCTGTACCGGCAGTCATGTTCCCTTCCTTCCCTTTAATTTTGGCATATGCCTTAAATAGAAGTCATGGTTAAATAGAATGCGGTAAAGATCGGTAAAGAGGTAATCTTCCTTTTGGGCGTTCTTGATTAGATTGACTAATACAAGTTGGGATTTCTCATGGTCTCACACCTCTTCCTAAACTTTTAATCAACACCTGTCTTCCTTCACCAGCTCACACGTTTTTGAGGAAAGAGAGATACGCTAAATATTGATTAAAGTTATCGAATGAGTGGCAGTTCGTGATTGTTTTTTTACGAATTATTTTCAGTCTAGCTGCCTTACCTTCAACAGTAAGATCGGTCCCTATTACGACATTATTGGGACTCAAAAGACCGTTCAATGTTCTGTAGAGACTCTTAGCAATTCCCTGCCTTTGGTGGTCTTTTCTAACATCGACATACGAAATACTGTACGTTAAAGGGTGTTGAGGATCTCGATAAAGCAGCATTACTCCCCGGACGTCTACCCCTTCGATAGCTATTACACAGTAATATTCCATTATCGATGCCATATTAAAGTCATGAGGAGAGAAAAAGTGAAAACGCTCGTAAACCTTACTACCGTTAACATTCTTTCCTTCATTTAAGCCGTCTGTGATTCCCATCAAGTCAATGAGAGGTAAAAAAACATACTTCACTATCTTCACCTCTCAATGATTTGTGAATGTCCCATATTCTCCAATTTAGGTGTACTAATGTTTTCCCTAGCTCGGACACTATGAAAACTCCGTTACCATGCCAGATATTCAGACCCCGTGGCATTAGCCCAATGGCTTCTTGGTCTAGGTAATCTCCGTTTAGCGCTATGAGCACATAGCTTGTTGTAATGTCGGATGCGACTTTCTCTATGCACATATCTATTTAGGCACAGACTAAAAGCACATTTTTATGAATGAATTATTTCGAAGTTCTCCTTGCTTTATTGAATTTCTCTCTGAATCGATCTAAAACCCAATCCTTTTCGTAATGGTTTGTATCTGCAACATCATCGCAAATTTTAAAAACCTCTTCTACAAGTTCATCAATTCGTCTCATCGCTTGTTTGTATATGCGATGAAGCTCTTCCTCTTCTTTCGACAAGCGACCACTCCCCCTATGTTGTATTGAATCAAGGTGTATTTTAGACTGAAATTTTGTCACTGAACTTGTTGAGGTCACGGATATTGTCCTTAAAATATGTTAAACAAGCATCGAAACCCTGCTCGATGATTTCTTTGTACTGTTTACGATGATCCCCATTCAAGATGAAGAATAAGTCCATTTGTCCAAGCACAAGGGCGGTTGTATCTGCACCATAAATAGCGCGGTCATGACTATTATAGCTGACATAGAACCCTTTATGTGTTTTACCACCTATTTCAATAAGAAGGTTATTGCCTTCAATTACTGAATTATATTTATCGACTGGAATCATTTTCTCCCACTCCATTCTGTATTGAATCAAGTTTTATTTAGACTTACGAAATTCAGTTTCCAATTCCGTCCATCTGCCAACAATTTCCCAACCATCATCAATCATTTGCTTTTCATGTTTTATAGCTTCTTCAGTATCTTCATAGTTATAGGTTTCATGTTCCCACTTAGATTCTACTATCACTGTTTCATTCTCCACTCTGATTAAAAGTTTGAATAAAGGTTTTTTATTTAGAATAACAAGTGTCAAAACAACTTTATTTTTTACACACCTCTATCAATTTCCATTGCTGCCCATAATTGCTTCCGTTTAATATAAAAAGTTTCATTTCAAATTTCCCTTTGTTCCTTGCAATAAAATCGTTGGCGTGTTCCAAAGCAGTTTTAAAACTATGCTGAAAGAAAAAAAACTCGTTATTGTTATATTCAATTTTAGCTTCTTGTTTTTCCATTTTTACATTCTCCATTCTGAACTTCTATTTGGCTTTTTTATCATGAACCCTTAGATGCTTTCTATGAGCCTGTTGAACACGATAAAAATCGATTACTGCCTTTAACAATAATTGAATTTTTACACCACAAAAATTACTCATTACATCCAACACTGCCGAAACAGCAGTCTGCATTTCTACATACAGAATCTCTAGACACGTACACTCGGAAGTTCGTCTATACCCAACTATGTAGTAATGGGCGAATTCGCATCATAAGACTCCAAGCACCACTTGATACAACCTTCCCCTCGGGATCAGTTTTTCAAACTAATTTATTATAAAGTCCTCATAAACAGAAACTTTATAGATCTCTCTCAGAATAAAGCTTCAAGTAAATTTACAGATTTATTCCTTTGCTTCATATAATATATAACGAGAAAAATCAAACATTCTCCATATTAAATTCATCTTTTCTACCTGAATAGCTTCTTAACGTGCTCCCACTCCTTTAGCGAAAAAGACCACAACTTTCCCATTTGGGATTCTGTGGTCTTTCAAAATTTAATTCATTATGCTTTATACTATTTCACTTCAATTTTTATTATCATCATCTCCTTTCTATTGGGGACAAAAAAGAACCCACGTTAAAGAGACTATTCTACTTATTAAGAAAAGTAGTAATTCTCTTAAAGAGGGTTCTTTAAAAACAGTCAGCAGATATGTCCCAGGACTTCGCCAAAAAGTTAAAGGTAATATAAAAATTATAATCGGTAATTTCTAATTTGAGAAGCACACTAGAAATTTAGGATTCGTTCTTAACAAAATATCCTGCAGAAATTCTCAAAAGAAATGCTATGGTGTCCATTACTAGCTGAATTCCTTTTGATTTTCTAAAGTAACGTTAAATACACGAGTTTTCAAAAATACTTATAAAGCTTGCCCGTAAATAAAATTCCCTCCTGTAAATGTAGACCACTTTTTGAGTGTTTTGATTTGGCCGAGGACTAAGGAATGTTTTAATATTTTTCCGTCCACCATATAGTTCTAGGAGACCTTTTTATTAGTCATCCATAATAATGATAATATAAGTGTAAAAGCTGTTAATGCCATCAAAGGTATTGTTATAAAACCGAGCCAGTTAGTGTAGTCTGTTTTACATGATACTCCTATATTGCAAGATAGCATTCTTTCAAGAGACACAAACTTTTGGCCTAAATAATGATACATCGCAATACCTAAACCAATAAATGAAAGCAAGAATGCAGGACGAGCATATTTCTTATCCTCAGTTAATGCTGCATATCCCAAAATCACAGTTAGAGGATACATACAAATTCGTTGCAACCAACATAATTTACAAGGTTCATAATGTAGAATCTCACTAAAATAAAGGCTACCGCATGTAGCACAAATTGAGACAAACCAAGCCATCAGAATTCCATAATACTGATACGTTTTTTTGATCACTTTCTTTCCTCCGTTTTATTAATGACATCATTTATTGCGCTCCTAATCTGTTCATAATCAAGGCCACCTGTTTCAATGACCATTCCGTTTACAACAAGTGTAGGTGTCTGCCGAATCCCCAATCCACGAGAAAAATTCAAGTCTTTATTTACCATTTCATCAAATTCTCCTGCTTTTAGCGATCTCTCCATTTCGTTATAATCGACTTTGACCTTTGCAATCTTTGCTATTTCAACTAAATAAGCAATTGTGGCCCAGTTTTCAGATTCATCTTTTTGAAGATTATAGATTTGCTCATAGTAGACCCAGAAATCTTCAGGGCTATTCTTTGCTACATATTCACCAGCCGCTGCTGCAGTCAAGGAGTCAGGACTAATGAAAGGAAAATTCACAAATTTGAAGTTTGCCTTTCCAGTATTAATATATTCCTTTATCAATTTTGGATAGATATCTGAGGCGAAGTGCTTGCATCCAGGACATTTAAAGTCGCCAAATTCAATTATAGTAGCAGGAGCATCCTTTTTACCTAAGACCGGCTGATTATCGAAATGATCTAACGATATTCCCGATTTAACCGCCTTAGGCTGGTTGTCCTTACTATTCGCATAAACCATTGCAACCATAAGACAGAATACCAACAAAACAGATACAGAAATTACTACAGCTTTAATTTTTCTTTTCAAAACTTCTCCCCCTTTAAATGAACAAAAGCACTCAGTGAAGACACTCCTTTTTAGAGTGTAATCACCGGTGCTTCCGATTTTTTTAATATTAATTTTGAACTTGAATCAATAAATCTAGTTGACGCTTTAATTTTAATCAAACATGTTGAACTATGATACTTCACTGATAAAGGATTCTTATTAGAGTATATCTTAATCTTTATTATTCGAGAAATAAGATTAAAAATCATAATTTTTTATATGCAATATAGCAGTTTAATGCGTTCAAGTAAGGCCCAAAAACTTCCTTTGAATAAAAGAGAAACGAGTGTCCGCCCTCAGACAAAGGAGATCGATGTATTATTTACAGCACAGTATTTCTTAACTGGGGTCTATAGTTCCGGAAGAACACACATAGAAAAGCTTTTTCTATAAACCATCTACGTCCATACCTCAATTGGATATTCGCTCATCCAATATAAATTCTTTAATGGTTGCTCCCCTTTTGTACATCCGTATTTCTCTTTAGTGTTCTCCTTATATTCTTCTTCTGGTAATACATACAACCGAATACCTTTGTTGTTTGCAATTTCGGTAGCTACCCTAAGTCCATATTCATGAATGAGCTCTCTCTGTCCCTGATATGTAAAAATCGATTCGACTTCACCCTTGCTATTGCATCTTAACGACAGATCTAATTCCGGATATGCAGGAATAGCACGCTCGATACCTCTTTTTGTAACCACCGTTAAAGTTCTTCTATTAAAAGATTTTATTTGAGGTAATAAATTCATATAGCGAATAAAATAAGCGCAATTTTTGGAAGTAAAATCAAAAGAGTTCGCTTGCAGTTGGCAAGACTCTTCACGAGGATTATAATTCGCACACAATTTACATTTTTTGTTCAAATAGAAGTCCCTCCATCTTAAAATTTCGTATATGTTTATCTATAAATCATTTAACTTATTTCCATTTTATAACATACCTATAAAAAACACAATATGATAAATGTTAATTCTAATTAAGTTGTTATATTTAGACACTAATTCAGACGGTAATAACAGATAATCGTCTTATAATGTTTTACCTTACTTCTATGACTTACTCATTAGTTACCAATGATTTTAGAAATGTCGGTTTTGTTATTTACACTTTTGTAAATATTCTCTTCTTAATAAAGGTTAGTCTTCCTAAAACTTCATCAAACCCTCCTTTATTACAAAACGTATTCATTTCAAGTTCAAACCATCAAATGAATATACAGCTTGCCTGAGGGACACGATATCGAATAAATCCATAAGAAAGGTTTGATGCAAGTGTCTGTTCTTGATGAAACGGCAGCTATTCGGCAACCCCATTACCCTCTTATATCAGGATCAATACCACATCATTATGTGGATACAAAAACGCGCCCTACCCTTGAATCAACCCGAATCATTGAAGCTCATTTAAAGACTCCCCAGTTGATAAGCTCATCTGAAGGTGCCTTCAAGAAAATATTGTTTACCATTCCCTCTTATGCCGTTCATGATCCTGAACAAAGAAAAAACCCCTACAAGGCAATTTACATGGATTTGTTGCATAAGCTTCCCGAGTATGTGGAACTGATTATTATTGTTAACAAGGGCAGTGAAGAGGAAGTACAATCTTGGTTGCAAGAAGTGAACCGGGATGAAAAATCAACCATAATAGTCTTACCAGACAATTTACATTTTAGTGTATGGGCGGAGGATGCTTACACCATCGTGCATGACTCCGATACCAACAAACATTACTTTTTGGAACCTCTCGATTTTATTCGCTATGCAGATTCCATGGTTGCAGAATATATCTCTAACGAAACGGAATTTGATTCTCTTCAAACTCCACTTCACTTTCAGGGGGGGAATATATTAATTGGTGATACCTTTTTTCTTATCGGAGCCGATTATCCAGCTTTGACTTTGAAATATGTAAATGACACCATACTTCCAAGCGGCGATGAAACGCCTCAACAAACGGTCTATCACGCATACGGACAGTATCTAGATACCACAAGAGAATTGTTTTACGTTAAAAGTAATGTACCTGTTCCGATCGAACGGTCAAGAAGGGTGACCATTGGTGGAGAATTGTGGACGGAACATATTTATTACGGAAACATAGATGGAACCCAACAGCCCCTCTTTCATATTGATATGTTTGTTACGCTTATTGGACGAAATCAAACAGGTAAATATGTAGTTCTAGTTGGCAGCCCCAAGTTGGCAGCAGATTTACTGGCTGTTCCTCTGTGGGATCACTCCATGAATGATGTATTTGACAGTGTGGCCGAACAATTAAGACGGGATGGGTTCGAAGTACAACGCAACCCGCTCCCATTGGCATATTTTGATGATAAGGAAACGAAGACAAGGCAGTGGTATTTTTGCACCTACAATAACGCATTAGTGGAGCGAACACCAACGAGCAAAAAGGTATGGCTTCCAACATTCGGATATGGAGAATGGGGTGAATTACAAAAAACTGACTTAGAAAATAAAACGCTTTGGGAATCAATGGGATATCAAGTAATTCAGATCACAGATTGTCATGTGCTTGCTTCAAATTTAGGCGTCCTACATTGTATAAAAAAATATTTAGAACGTAGCTAATAAATAGAAATAGGAGATGAATTACATGTCTATTCTTACAGTTGATGAAAAAACAGCAAAACAGGCTCAGGAACAATCAGCAATGCAACGTTATGTTGAAAGAATCGCAATAAGAGAACAAAACTTAGTGGGGTTACAATCTAAAACACCTATTGAAGTTGATACTCCCGAACGAGTAAATTCAAGAAAAAAGATGATCCAGCCAGGAGATGAATATACTTTGGAACGAATGGTGGGCGGAAACGATTTATTTCCGTTTCATTATTTGGAGAAGGGTACTATAGCAGGAAAATCGGTCTGTCGAATTGTTATTCATGATGGTAGCGGAAGAGAGCCTGGGCATGGTACCGGGTTTCTAGTTTCTCCCCAACTACTTCTAACGAACAATCATGTACTGAAAAATCAGGAAATCTCAAGAATGAGTACTGCCCAATTTGACTATGAACAAGATATTAATTTCAAGGATCGAGTTTATCAAGAATTCAGTTTAGCACCGGAAATCTTTTTTATGACTGATTCAAAGCTCGACTTTACCTTAGTTGCTGTACAAGAAAAATCGGCAGCAGGGAAGAGCATTCAAGATTATGGTTTTCTGCCACTTGTGAAACAAACTGGGAAAATTCTGTTAGGGGAATACGTCTCTGTTATCCAGCATCCAGAGGGAAACCATAAAGCAGTAGTCATCCGAGAGAACAAAATTACCGATATGCTTGATAACTTTATTCATTACACTACCGATACCTGCAAGGGATCTTCTGGTTCGGCAGTTTTCAATGACAATTGGGATGTTGTTGCTCTACATCATGCAGGTGTTCCCGATCCAGATCATTCCGGTAAATTTATCGCCAATGAGGGAGTCCGCATCAGCAGCATTTTAAATTATATAGAACAGAATATGTCTTCTCTTTCAGAGCAGCAAAAAACACTAATTAAAAATTTGAGCCACAATGTACCTATTGTTCCCAACCAAGAAGAAAGCATGGTTGTAGGAGAACCTTTCAACTTGGAATGGTTCGAGGGTTCTACCGGGTACGATTCCACTTTTTTAGGAGACGGACAGGATGTTCCTCATCCCAAGCTCAGCTCAGCTTTAGCAAACGATGTAGCGAAACTAAATAATGGAGAAAACATCCTCAATTACACTCATTTTTCCATCGTGATGAGTAAATCTCGACGCCTAGCAATTTATACTGTTGTGAATATTGACGGAAAGAAATTAAAAGATGTTGGAAGAGATGACAATTGGAGGTACGATCCAAGAATTGACGAGAGTTATCAATGCGGCAATGAGCTGTACAAAAGAAATAAGGTTGATAGGGGCCATTTGGTTAGAAGAAGAGATCCAGTTTGGGGTAATAATTCCGAAGAAGCGAATATGGATACATTTCATTTTACTAACTGTTCACCCCAACATTGCAACTTTAATCAAAGCAACAATTTATGGCTCGGTCTCGAGGATTACCTTCTGAAACATGCAAAAAACAATCAACAAAAAATGACTGTATTTAACGGCCCTATTTTTCGAGAGAACGATATCGTTTACCGTGGCGTTCGAATTCCAGAGGAGTTTTGGAAGGTTGCGGTAGTTGTAAAGGATAACGGAGAGCGATCCGCTACTGCATACCTCGTTTCACAGAAGCCTTTCCTCAATGATCTAGAGGCAGACGTTCCAGGAGCATTCATGACTTTTCAGGTGAAAGTATCATTGATCGAAGGTTTAACGGGACTCGATTTTAACGATCTTCGCAATTATGACCCATTGGAACGACAAGAGTCGACCATAGGTAATCCAATTGAACGACTAGAGGACATTCAACTATAGTTTTAATCCACACGAGGAATCGACTACACCGATTCCTCGTATTAACATATATATTGATGGATAAATGTGAGTTAGGGTCAAACTTTATCCTATACACTTTACAACATATGAGACAGCTTTGGTACTACATATGCCGCCAATAAGACTATAGGACTAAATAACATCATTCCTATTCCCAACCTCTTTTTCTGTGGATTTTTGGCAGCTGACAACCGTACTAAAAGACCATAGTAAAACATAGTAAATACGATTGGAATCGAAATATACCAGACACCTGTAAAGAGCTGAGGCCCAATGGAGCCTGCACCGTTGACCATATTCTCCACACTATCTCCAACATGTGCTGATTGCGGCCCTAGTCCCATAAATGAGTGTGCAATTAAAGGTGTATATGCAATAAGTAAGGCTCCACTACCGAATAAAACTACAAAGACATAACCCGTTTTCTTTCTCCGTGGATTCTTGCCTGACGTCAACAAAAGTAAAAAGCCTACAATAATCAAGACTGTGAAAATTGGTAGACCCACCAATTGCAATAGTCTAACTAGTTGCTCTACAAGAACTTTCAATCCGTCAAATAGATCATCCAACCGAAACATCCTTTCCTTCAAGATATTAATTACTTATTCTCATTTCCGAGCGTTGTGATGAATTGAACATCATCCACCTGCCACCCTTTTTCTTCTGAGTAAAGCAACACCGTGTGAACTATAATTGTTTGAGAGGTTTCGACATTATTGAAGGATGTACTCACCTTAAATTGATTTATGAACTCAGCTCTATCTCTATCTACAACATTCTGGAATGGCTGCAGTTTACTCATTTTTGATGATACTGAAGGAGTATTTTCATCATACTGAGGTAAATCAATTTCAGAAGGAAGGGCTGCACTAAACCCTTCTGTGGTCATCAATGGTTTTATTTGATCATAACGCTGCATTGTATTTGGATACGTAAAAAACTTTTCTATAAATTCTTTATTTGCATTTTCCGCTCCTTCCTGAACAATCTGTTCTTTTAGCTGCGCTTTTAAGTGTTGACTATACACCAATTGAGTAACATTTAAGAGAAACAAAACAGCCATCAAAAAGTATATTTTTTTCATGTCTCTTCTCCTAATCCTAGTTTTTTAAAGAAAGACTTAATGATCAGTTCATACTGAGCTATTTGATTATTTTACAATTCGTCTATATCCCAAGAAAGGATAAAGTTTGTTCCAGGTGTTTATTGAAGAAATGCTAAGCCCGTGGCTATTGTTAGAATTGATGAACTTATCATTGCCCAGATACATACCAACGTGAGTAGGTGCACTTCCTTTGGTCACCCAGAAAACAAGATCACCAGGCATAGCTTCTGAAGGATTTACCGGAACTGTTTTGTTATATTGTACTTGAGCCGTACCGTACATATTGATACCAATCTTATTAAAGGAATATTCCAATATCCCCGAACAATCAAATCCACCATGCTCCGGTCTTCGACCTCCCCAAACATAAGGCCTACCCATGTAATTACTCATGACATTAAGCACTTCCTGCACGTCAAAAATCTGTCCATCCGAACTTACCTGTAAACTTCCAGTTTCTGAATAATATCTAAGTACATGTTCCACGTAATTTACATCACCGTATCTTCTCCAACCATTTTTATCAGCCATCATCTCACTAAAAGCAACGGCGTTTTCTTTTGAATATCCCCCACGTTTTTTTGCATAATCTATGAATCCACCCCCAAAATTGTATGCTTGGAGGGTTAACTTGATATCCCCTCCCGCAGACCTAAATACTGCTGCGAAATGACGAACTCCATACATGATTGAAATCTCAGGATCTGTTAACGTATTGGGTGGTAATCCAGCTGATTCAGATGATTGCATTACATCTAAGGAATTCCCCCCAGATTCTTGTTGTATTAATGCCAGTATAAGATTCACTTGATCTTCAACACCGTTCAATTCGGCATATTTACGAACTAAGGATTCATAGCGCATAACAGCTTCTGTGACCTGGGCCTGTCCAAAATAAGTACCTGCATTAATCCCCCTGTAACCACCATACAGCATAGAGTTCCAACTTGGATCTGCAGTTTTGATAAATTCGTATACCAGTTTCATATCTGATTTTTTTATACCTTGATTGATTAGTATCTGTTGAAACTCTGGAACATCAATGTTGAGAGATGGTACAAAACGATCGTCAACCATCGTTTTTTCGTATTGACGATAGCGAGTAATTGTACAATCATCGCTTTTATCTCTCCAAACAAGTTCCCACTCACTCGGCCTAGTAGTGCCTCCACCTGGATAATATCTTTTTAAGGGCTTAATTACCATTCCCCCGTAATCGAAGCTAACTTTTGATAGAACATCGTGGTCTTCTCGAATATAGGTTGAATATTCTATGTCAGTCCCTGTGTTTGCACATGCTGTGATAGTTTTTGTCCACTCTTTATCATTTTTAATAGTCGTATATTTATACTTCGGTTTAAAAAACTCAATTAATTCATTAGGATCATAATCTGAGTATTCTACTTTTTTATTTTTTGCAACAATATGATATCTAACCAGTGCTGAAGGTATCCCCCAACTAGGTTTGATAGTATTTATGAGTTGTGTCTTCCATGATGCATCTGCATCTATTCCGTATATTTCTTCTACTGTTTTATCAGCAGCAAGTTTAAATTTTTGCTCGTATTCAATATCAGCCTTTTTTTGAGCCTCTGTTCTCGAGCCACCACCCAAAAACCAGTCTGAATAAGGGATGGCTGTGAGTATAACAGCAATTAGTATCACTACTGCAATTATCGCTAACCCGTAAGGTCCTATAAAGGCTAATAAACTCTTTCCTAAAGCCAGCAATAATTTCTTTATGAAATCCTTTGCTATTTTTTTCAGAAATTTTGCTGCTTTTCCTGCTGCTTTCCTTGCTACCTTCCTAGCAATTTTTTTACCGGCTCCACTTGCTTGTCCGGCAGCATCATTCGCTAGGTCCTGTGCGTTCATTTCACCACCGTCCATTCATACAACATGAGGATGATTCGGAAACTATCCAAATCATCCTCGCAATAAATCTATAGCACAATTTTGTTCTTCACTCGTTCTTTTTCGTGTGAAGCCTGATTTGCCATACTGTTTAAACTCTTCACTTTATTTGCAGGAGGGGAATATTGAGTATTCGATTGTGTTTTACGTGACAAAAGGTCTGCCCCCTTATCAGACCAATCTCTACGGTCAGCACCTTTTATATTATGAGAGAAGTAACTATCAGGATTAAGCTTGCCAGCATCAACCCGATTATCCTCATACCTTGACCCATCTTGACCTCTGATATAAGTTCCTGAGGTTCTTGCGAGATTTTCGGTTGAACCGCCTGGTAATCCAATCGGACCAGGATTTATGTTTTGAGATCCAATTGGACCAGGTATATTCTGAGATGCAGGAACAGGTAATCGATATGAGCCATTCGGCTGGCGTTCATATTTTTCGTTGTGCCCAGGAAACTTGTAATCCGCTGCCCTGATTTCTCCTCGTTTTAGAGTCGGATCAGCTGCACCATAGTTACTAATCCGTTGTTTTCCAGTTGGGGTTTGGACATAAAAAGCAGAACCGCTATTGCTTTGTTCCCAAGTAGCATTCAATCCAGCATATTTTTTTGCTAGGTCAGGCAATTGCATATCATTCATACCGCCATACATTTCGCTAGCCGCTTGAATTCGACCTCTACTTGCTCCAGAAAGCATATGACCTACCTGCTGTCCAATACCAGCAGCACCAACCATGCTTCCAACAGACTCACCCATGTTGCCCATAAATTTTCTTCGTTCACCCAAGTTGTTCCACATGTTCGAAAAATTCTCTTTACCCATAGAACCCAAAGCTTTCATATTGCTTACAAATCCTGATCCTTCACCAGAAGCCGATTGATAAGCTTTTTTTATACCTTCAGGATAAAAAGCGGCCTTTACCGTTCTTGTTGTGTTAGCAAGACCTGCGCTTACATTGCGAGCACCCTGCATGGTTGTTGTCACGGCCGTGGAACCTAATTTCGCTCCGACTGCTACTCCAGCTGGTCCGAGAGTTACCCCCATCGCACCACCAGCACCAGCTCCAAACTTACCGGCTATGGATTTAAATTTATGCCAACCTGAACCACCTTTCGCCGCCATGGAAAGAGCTGTCATTCCTGCATCACTCCCCATATCATTCCCGGGTCCAGGTACACCTGGGCTACTTGATCCTCCGGGTGACGTCTGACCAAGAGCTGATGCACCAGATCGCCTGCCTCCCATCATGTTTCCAGCTCCCTTAGCTAGCATCATAGCCCCAGCAACAGATCCCGCGCCCATCATTGTGGCCGTTTGGCCAAGCTTGGAACTGGAATCTCCCAAGTTCAACCATCTAGAAATCATTCCTGTAATAGGGATAAACATAATTAGCAGCCCAAGTTTATAAATAATAGCAAAGAAATTAGCCGCTCCCCCACCAGCCATACTCGATAGTTCGGCGAAGACGAAAATTGTAATTGCGTGAATGGATTGAAGAAAAATGTTGCCGGCTAATTCTTTCATCCATGTCCCAAAAAACGCTCTAGTTTTGGGAAAGATCAAACTATAAGCAGCAAAAGGAGATAGAACTACCAAGAAGATAATAATTACTTTCCTAGCAATATAAATGACGTTAAGGTACAGCGTAAGTCCAAATTCGGCCAGATAAACAATTGCATTACCGATATTGAAACTTCCCGCACTTGCTATTAGTGATACTCCGTTCGTATCTACACCCGTTCCCTGTAATGTATCGTATAATGAGGACACTAAAGCAAGATTCAAGCTCATCATAACCTTAAATATCAACCAAAAGCTCCCCATAAAAAATGCCGAAAGTACCCACATATTTATATCAGTCCAAAAATCAGCTTTTGCTTGTGGGGAATATGCTTTTAATCCGAATTTTGCGGATGACACCATAATTGCAGCTGTTAGTATTAATCCATAAAGTCCTGTTAGTAACCCTATTAACGGATTAATAATTTTATCCATTTCACCTTGGCTAAAGATTCCGTAATTCAAAGTTCCAGAATCACCATAAGGATTTCCAAAAATAAGTGTAGGCAAGCTGCTAATATGAATGGTTTTAAATAAACTCAAAATGAATCCAAGCATAATTCCATCAGTTAGGCTCGCGTTTTCTTTATCCTTTTCCATTTGCTCAATTTTAGAATCGTCGAATAGTTTCCCATCACCAGAGCCTTGCGTAGAACCAATAGGACCTATAAGACTTGTATCATTTGCAGCAAAGGTCGTGTTCTGAATAAAAAATATTGAGAGAATTACGGCTAGTAAAACCATTGATAATCTGCGTTTCACTTATGCCACTTCCTCTCCCTCAGAGTTGACCTGACGCTCAAGGAATTCAATCATATCCTCCCTTGAAGCTAATTTTTTATGAGGAGGGCCCATTTCAATGTTTTGGTTTGTATTCAGATATGCCCATTCATCAGGTGTTGGCTCAGACCTAAAACTTACAATCTGCTTACCAGCCTTCATGATTACGTCACCGGTATTTGCTGTACGTATCATATTTCCAACATCTTCAGATAATCGATACGTATTTAAAATTGGCATGATATCTTGATCAGATTGTTTCAAGAAGCATACCGTTTCGAATTGGGCAACGACATCCCGAGCTGCTTCCGTTCGATCAAACATTTCATAACGTTGACTTACAAGAGTAAGAGAAACGTTCCATTTCCGTCCGCGTGCAGACAGTTGCTTTAACCATTCCATCATCGTATTATACTTAATCATCATCCATGCCTCGTCTATGATGACTCGTTTTTTCACTTTTGGATCAGAAACGATAAATCTGTTCCATACCCATGTCATAAGAACGTGCTGTGCAAGCGGTCTTTCTATCCCATTTGAACTTAACTTTGAAATATCAAAAGTGACCACAGGGGCTGCATCAAGTGATATACCAGAATCAGATACAATTTGAGTTTGACCATCGAACATCCCAAAAGCTTTTTTTCGTGTAAACAGATGAACAATCGTGCACAGTTCTTTTATTTCAGGATAATGTTCATCCCGAATTTTACATAATTTCTCGTATGTTTCTGAAATGGTTGGCATGTCAATATATTTGCGACGGTATGTGATTCTTCCCTCAGCATCTATATCTTCTACGTTTTCGTAAATACTATCTGGATCTTCTGTAATGCCTCGGGAAAGATACATTTCTTCCAAGACATCATCCAACACTTCTATTTCAATCGGAGTTAACCCATGAGAATCACGAGTTAACGATTCTTTCATAACTTTGAAGAACTCCAAAAGTTCCTTAACTTTCTCATTTATATTGATCTTTTCAACTGTGTACTCGTTCTCTTCACCTTGATTTATGACTTCCTTTTCAGGAAATATATCGTATGGATTGATTCTGCTTGCTTGCTCTGATTTGGAAGGATATATGGGTATGACAATGCCTCCGAGTACCTTTGTCAATGCGATGTATTCGGGTTCACAGTCAATAATTACATTCTTCATAATCCCATCCATAAATCCTCGTCCAATGATCTGCTTGACCAATACAGACTTACCGGACCCAGAGACCCCAAAGATACCCATACTATAGTTATTTAGACTAATGTCGAAATTATTGTAGTAAACATAATCTCGACCAAATCGACCTATAGGAAAGCCACCCTTATGATTAAGTTTTGAACTAGCGTGAGGAAATATGGCTGTTAATGACAATTGGTCAAGGTTGCGATCTGTTTTCTCTAAATAATTCTTGCCAAGCGGTAAACAAGACAAGAAGCCCTCTTTTTGTCGACCATAAGCATTAATGATTTCAATGGATTCTCCGCCTAAAATACGTTCGATTTCGCGCGATTTCGCATTCAAGTCATTTAAATTACTTGCAAAAATTGTTCCTTGAACCGATACGTAGTAAAGTCCGTTCTGATTATTTTTGATTTGCCTTTGTAAAAACTTTGCATCATCACGCTTTTGTATCGAGTCTTCAATCTTTGCCCCTTCGTTGCGGTTTGCAGCTGAATAGACAACGGTCTCAAACTCGTCTATTTTCTTCTGCAACTTTTTAATTGCGGCCGTCCGATCTAGTGGTTCAATATGAACAGAAACGTCCATGTCATCGCCAGAGAATAGACCTTCTAACCAGCCAATTCTAACCGTTCTTGGATATCCAGAAGGTTTGACAAAAAATGACCGGCCATATTTCACATCGCCTAATCCCGTTTGAATCTCAAAATGATCCTTTGCAAAAGTAATTCCTTCATTAGCAAGATTATCAATCATACTTGGGAAAGAGAATTCACGTGAATCTTCTTTTCCTTTGTCCATAGAAATTCGGTCAGATAGGGCTGAATCATTCCTCGGGACTTTATTCTTTCTGTTAAATAGCTTCTTTAGCATAGTCCCGTACCTCCTCCACATCATTTACCAGCTCCTCATAGCCTGGTAGGGTTGTTGGGTCAATGGTTACATATAGAGAGCTGAGTTTTTCACGTTCTAACACATCTTGAATTGGATTTACAACCATCCGGTCCCTGTTCAATGCGCGTTTTATTAATTCCATTGCACCAAGACTATCTAAAATCTCCGAATCAATGTCACTCTGGCGCAGCATTTGAACGACTGTCCAAGCTCTTTGGTACAATTCATCTCGAATATCTTTGGCCTTATCTTTTGGTGATAACGATCCCATTCTTCCTGTTTGAGGAACATAAGAAACAATGTAATAAACTTTACGAGAGATACGAAACTCATCTTGAGACCGCTCTTTGATATGTTGTATGACCGATTTATTGTACTCACGAGTTTGCAAATTACATTGATCTAAATTTGCATAAAATCTTTCTTCTTCTTTTCGAAGATCTTGTGTAACGGCTTGCCCTAAAATTTGAACCGGGAAACGAATAACTCTAAATAAGGAGCTATATCCAAGAATAATAGCTTGTCTTGCTCCTTCGGAGAGCAAGTCGTAGTTTACCGAACTCGCTTCCAGCACCACGCAGTACTCATTGTGCTTTTTTTCAAAGATTCCAGCTTCAATATTTTCAATCCCCAACATGTCTATAACTCTCTCGGAGCCTTTTTTTAGTTTAAGAGGACCATTAATATTTCCATGAGCCAAAGCGTTTTCCTGTAAGTGTTGCTTTCTAGCCCAACCAAAAACGGGCTCATTACGATCCATTCGTTTTTTTGCAAAAATCACAAAAATGAATGTTAAAACCAAGAGGCCCATAGTGCAGTAAATTAAAATATCAAAACCATCCACGATGTAGCGCCCCCTCCTTTTTTACCAGGACAGATATGTTTTCTGAGATCTTGCAAATTTCCAATTTACTTTTATAAAATCACTTAGAAACATTTCGTACTTATCAAGTTTGAAAAACGCCAATAGAACAGCGAACCCTGTTACTCCTAAAAACATAACAAGCCGAACAATGAAGTCAGTTAGTCCATCTATAAAAGGAATGCTTCCCCAAATAATAAATGCGATCATGAAGAAGCCAACAGGTACCACCAAGAAAAATTGACGCAATGAAAAAATTGCTAAAACACTCTTTTCTTCTTGCGTTATATCAATCGGCACCAGTATTTCGTTCATCGCGCTCACCTCCATAGAAAAAACATTTCGAGCGGCGTATACCACTCGAAATGCTACAAATTAACATCCAGATCCATTTTGAGCAAGCTCGGCAATTGCTCCAGCAAACTTATATCCACTAAAGAATACGAATGCACCTGCAAAACAACCAATCAGTGCCGTCCAATACGTACCACGTTTTTGCGTACTGATAGAACCAAAAATAATCATGACGGCGATGACCATCACAGCCAGAGTAAATAAAAGGCCTCCAACACCGCCAATTATTTTAATTATAGATTGTAACGTAGTCTTAATTGTTGAATCTGCAGATCCAGATGATGCACCAAAAGCATCTGAGCATGTGACATCACCCGTTCCTGCAAAAGCAGTCAATGGGGCTATAACTGTCATGCATACCAATAAGAGCAGTAAAATACTCCCAACCTTTTTTTTCAAACCTTCCAATCTCCCTTCGTTTTTTCGAACTACTCATTTGTGTATCAAAAGGCCTACGAAAATGACCACCTCTTTCCTGAAAACGCAAAAAAAGCACAGCCTAATTCAGGTCAGTATTGACCTGAATAGGCGGTGCTTCCGCTCTTGTTAAAATATTTAGTTGAAAGGTGTGTGCCCTGCGAACATTATCATTGGTTCTAATCCTTTTGTCAAGTTAGAATCTTTTAAAGTGTTGCTCAACCTGGACTGAAATTGTGATATCCTTTATGTCTCCATTACCATCCAGATAAATTTTTAATCTTATCGTAGCATAATCTAGTGGTTTCCATTTAGTCAGTCGTTCCTCAGTTTTTTTCAAAAGAATTTCTAAGCCCTTTCGTGAAAATGCAACATCCTTTACATCGTCCTCTAAGAGACTTAATTTACGAATTTGAATATTTCTTTGAAGTTGCCCACCACGAACATGGTATTCAATTTCCCCATGGCCATTCGGGAAATCGCTGAACAGTTTTTGATGATAATCTCCAATGATGCAAAGGCGAATCTGCTCAATTAACTTATTATTACTTAGAATCTCACTACCACCGCGATTATGCTTATATGCTGACATCAAACTAACTCCCCCTCAAAAAACCTGCTTTTGGCTTTAAAAGTATGTAATTCAAATCAAGGATGAATATTCAAATGAATGTTCATTTTATCCTGTGATGTAATTTTACTACAAGTAAAGGTATGTTGTCGATACCCAACATAGGAAAATAATCCTATGTTAAAATAAGGCGAAAGTTACTTCCGCTTTTTTCAATCTATTTCTTTTGAAATAGATTGAAAAAAGCGAGGGAATTAACAAATTCCCTCTAACTTCCATATTGTAAATCCAGTTCTTGTTTACTTCTTTCAATCCTATCGGTTTCTTGTACGAAAAATAGCTCACTGTCAAGGAAAAATCCTTTGACCATGACAACTTCCCCGTCCATTTCCCGCTTAATGCTTTCTCCCTTTAAAAAAACAGATTTTCTATTATAAGTTAACTGACAGTCAGTCGTTTGATAATTGAGTCTTCCCATCATAATATCAACCTCATTAAGGGAAGGACCTAATTCAGGTGTTGTTGTTACCTGATCTGCAAAATCATACCCATAAAATCTGCCAATTGCATTATATTCGTCAGCAGGTAATTTAAGAGGCGGTGTTTCGTAGACTTCTTCATTGCTTTGATTATCAAGTAATGTTGGAGGTATATCTGAATCACTAGGAGGAGCCAAGAATCGTTGGCTTTCAGGCTCCACATTGATTTGGTCTTCCTGAACGGATTGATCGTTAGCTAATTCCTTAAGAAGTTGTGAAAGACTGTGCTCCACTGCAGGTGGAAGTGATGAAATTTCCGGTAAAGGTGATTGACCATTAGACTCTTGTGACTCTTGAGTTAATGGAGTTGGTCTACATACATCTTCATTGCTAATATCAAGTTCCTGAATAATTTCAGACCTATCTACTGTCATTGTATTTGTTAAAAATCCACTACAAAAGCCTACAATAATAGGAATAATGAAGACCAGAATAATGATTAATAATTCCATTTCCTAATCCCCCTATAATTGTATGACTATAAAGGTTACTTCTATAAATATTAAGACAATAATTATTCCTAACAATATCATTGCCTCCTGAAAAAACCATCTTACCCGTTGTTTGAACGCCTTCGCTTTTGCAATGGATCGGAGTAAGGTTATAGGACGTGCATGATTATTGTTGAGTTCCTGAGTGAGGTAAAATTTCTGTAGATCGTCTAAATCATGATCAATTGATAGATACGTAGTATTCGCCCACGTTACTTTTTTCATTTAGTAAAACCTCCCAATATGAGGTCTATACCATTTCCCATTATAAGAACACACGCATTACTGTCAATGGATGGCATAGCCATGTAAAAAATGAAGAAAATCAAAAAGCTGCATCATTAACAATTTGAAATTCTTAAATTCCAATATAAAAAACCCCAAAAGTGAAATGCGTCATAAAGACACAATTACACCTTTGGGGGTGAATGGCTGTGCATGAAATAAACCCTCATTAGTCGCTTGACGGAGGGAAAAGGAATAAATGTTTACATGAATATTTTATCATTGGCTAGCTACATAAACAACCTTTATTTTCTAATGCTCAGACAGAGACAAACTCCTTAAGATCTGCATTCAGTCCAGAGATACTATATGGCGATATAGCCATCTGAATATCAGGGGACTCATCGCAGCCTATAGTAATAGGACGATTAGGATCTTCAAGATATAAAGTCACTTCATCTTCAGCCTCAAAAAATTTAATGCAATCGAAAAGTTTCTCAGCATTTACAGCAAAGCTCCACTTTATTCCTTCTACTGAAGCGCCAATTTGTTGCTCCAAGACGTTAGGTACAACAGCAAAAACGATATTTTTACGGTTTTCGAATATTACCATCTTGGTGCCTGTTTCAGTGATCTTTTGTACTCTAGAGCAAAGTTCCATTAACTCCGGCCGATCAAAAGTGTATTTACATTTGACCTCATAGTTAAATAATTGGTCAGTTTTTGGATATATACCACTCAATACTCGACAGACACAAGTAGTATCCTTTGACTGGAAGATTACTAGGCCTGATTTTTTACTCACACCTACTTCAACATCTGTTTTCGTCGATATGAGATTGGATACACCTGACAAATGATCCGTATCCAAAATTACATCATCCTTAACCCACTGATAATCTGATATATATTTTACCATTATCTTTCTATCGGCTGCTCTTAGAATACATTGACCCGTTTGAGACTGTGACATAAATATCCCGGACAAAACAGGGGATTGTTTTGCCTCATCACTCGATGATTTTAAAGTAAAGGCTTTAAACTTATTAACCAGTTGAGACAAAAGGTTGGGGCCCCATAGAACTTTTTCGCTCAGAACTGGAACTTCTAAGAATTCTGTATTTTCGTTAAGGGTTTGAACGAAAATATTGCTTCGTCTACCATGACTCCCCCATAACATTTCAACATAATGAACACTACCACCTTTTGATTGTACATCTTTAAATTGAATTTCTTCATTGTTGGGCAGGCCAGCTACTTTTTTGGCCAGTTCTCTCATACTAATTGTTATATTGAAGCTAGACTCAACTTGAGCTGGGATACGTTTCTCCGCTGAGAGTTCTGGAGAGTTAAAGTAAAATGAAACAATCCCCAAATCAATATTTTTAATATAAACATTTCGTTCACCAATCCCAGAATCTTTTATTGCTTTAGCCATAGCTGCTACAACCGGTTGCAAAATATTTGAATTAATCTTAAACATCTTTATTACCTCCTGTTAGTGGTTTATTCTTTATCACAAGTGCGCTGGGAATAGATAAGATGAAGAGAATCTTAGACGTAAGTAGCGCAAAAAAGCCCTGTGAATGACATGAGCATAAAAATGCTAAAGTCACCCACAGGGCGTAATCTTATACATAACCTCTCTAAGCCGCATGGCAAGAGGACAAACAAATAATAAACTACTTAAATAATAAATCATTCTTCACTTGATATCAAGTTACCTGATGACATTTTAATTATTCTATCTTTCACCTTTCTGGAAAGATCGCTTGGCAATTCAAAAGGCAAATAAGAATTTAAAAAAGCTAAAGTAAGAATCACTTCCTGGTCTCCATTTTTCTTCATTTGATAATTTATAGTTAACCATTAGAAAGAACAAATCTTCTTTTTTTCGGAACAACAAGAGGGTGAAATCCTTTTCGATGCTAGCATAATCTCTACATTAGATGAATTATAGTGTTTTAGAAACTGATTCTACCCACATCATAAAGATAGTTGTTCCATTCTATGTACCTTCCTGAACCGAATAAACGAATTCATACTGTGAATTTTGAATACAAAATAAGCTTGCTACTGGCAGTTCCGAGATCAATTCAAGTAGAAGTAGGTTTCCTTTAGAAACCATTAATGCATTTTCGCAAAAGAAAAAGTTAATTTCCAATAACTCATGGGGAGTATGAATGCTCTGAAATAAGTAGTCATTCCTTTCAAGTACCTCCACGATTTTTACTGCATGTTTTGGATCAGTGAATGTTATTATGAACTCCATGATTTTCCTCCCGATGTGAAAACCCCCTGATTTTTAATCTCAGAGGGTTTTTAATAAATGTATTTTTGTTAAGCAGAAAATTAAAAAATTTGGCCAACAGGACGATAAACTATAAATGGTTTCTTATCAGCCCATTTTAATCCACAATTTAAAATGCATTCGTCAACTTTACCGTACTTGGCCATTTTTCTTATAAAACCATCTTTTCTTGTGGATTCTAACCATATGTTCGTGTCAATATTGATATAGCCCTCCCAAATAATAAACGTTTTATTTGGGTTTAAAATAACTTCGGTCCCCCGACGCTGGTTTTTTACTCGAAATGTTAAATGCAAGGCTTCTTCGTATTCCGAAGCAGGTGCTACAAAAACCTTCTGCATTGTGAGTTGAGTTGCGACTGGAAATCCTGTTAGATCATCATAAAAGAGTAGAGTATACCTTTGCTTAGTTTTCAATATTTCTGATATCTCTTTTATTTTTATATACTTTTCCTCACTAGTGTTTGTAAATTCTAATGACAGTTGAACACCAGTGTAGTCCACAAAAAATTTTTTGTTTGCTTCCACAAAAGGATCTATATGATTACCATCCAAGACAGTAGTTGCTACATCCATTTGTTCCGTGATTAATAAACTCTCATTAAAAGAAAATGAAAGTTGAGTTCCCATAAGATCGCTCCTTAATCAATTCTCCATACGCCCAATTACCTAAATAACACAACAAAAAAACGCCCATCTGTTACTACCATAAGTAGTGTTTTTCACAGATTAGACGCTTGTTAGCGAATTTAGATCAAGTGCTTCATTGCCGCATGGCGGAAGCAAACTAAAACCAAAGTATGGAGCTATCGTAACATGATTTAATCCGACAGAGAAGAAATAGCATTTAAACGAGCTGTAAGCCATTAAAGTTGGTTAGAGCATCGTTAAACCGCTGGATTGAGGTTTTTATAGCTTCAGCCACTGAGCGCATTAGGCGAACAGGAACAGCATTTGCAATCTGTTGCTGCATTGATGAAAGTTTACCTTTAAATTCGAAATTGTCGCTTACATCAAAAAGTCGAGCACATTCACGTACAGATAGAATCCGATCTTCTTCAGGATGAAGGATGCAAGATTTCCTTGGGTTGACGATCGTAACTGATGGTTTATCCCATTCCAATCTTTTATACATATCAGAATGTTGACCTTTGGGTCGAATGTTATCTGGAATACTAAATACATTCCCCCCTGGAGGAACTGCACTCATTCTTTCAAGCGTTACTTTTTTTGGTTTTGATACATGACGTTGATTTGGGATAGTATCATGTAAACCTTTAAACGCCTCTCTAACAGTCTTGTATTCCTCCGGCTTTAGTAGAGGAGCTGGCAGTTCAATTTTACCTATTTTACTTCCTATGAATATCGCACGTTCACGAGCTTGTGCACTTCCCATATCTGCAGACGACATGATACCAGCTGTTATTTCAAAATCAGATAGAACATTAAATATTTCATCCTTGAACTTCCCCTCTCCTGCTGTCAAAATGCGAGGTACATTTTCGAGTACGAATACCTTGCAATTTTTATTATTTTTAATTGAATCGATGAAATGTTTAAGCAAAAGGTTGTTGGGATTATCTAAGTAATTTGTATAACGATTGGAGTTGCTAAGTCCTTGGCAAGGGCTTCCCCCAATCATTATCGGAGCCTTGACTATCCTGCTTTTATCGATTTTAGTGATATCTCCTTGAATGACATGAGAACCAATATTATGTCGGTAAGTCTCAACAGCGTCCTTATCGAGTTCCAGAGCAAAAACAACATCGAAACCAGCTTCTAAAAAACTTAGATCCATTATGCCCGCTCCACTAAAAAGACTCGAAATTTGTAAAGGTATTTCTAAATTCGATAAGCTTGGTGCCAAATAAGCATTTGAACTGCTTGTTAAGTTTTCACCAAGATCAAACTCAAGTTGTTCATATCCAAGATATCCTGAGGCTTTACGAAATGATTTTCGAGAAAGGAGAATTTCATTTTTCTTTACAACAGAGAGGATGTCTGTTATATCCCTGACTTTCCTCTTTAACCCACATACATTGTCTACAACACGTTTCATTTTTTGAATAGGGGCAGAGTTAGCCTCAATATAACCTTGAACAACAACATGCTCTCCAAAGATATCGACTTGCAAATAGTCGCATCCATGAAAGGCAGCCAACGCATCCTATTGCGATAGGTAAGGTTTTGAGATTATCTCCACCTTTTCCCCCGCATCACACCGGGCATGCAGCTTTCACTGCACCCGGCGTTCCCTCTTATTCCAAACGACACATAACATCCTGACGATATGGTTAGTTTATTACCCAGCCACGGGTAGCGCTGCTTTGATGGCCTCCCTACCAGCTTTTCTACGAAGCCGGTTGAGGCTGACCAGATTTTTGCTATCTAGGTCAAGGATCTTCAACAAAGCATCGATTTTGGTCTGGTCGGTCATGTGAATCAGACTGTGAATGTCTCCATCCACTATGACAAGGTTTGAGAATCTGTCGTCTTTGGAGATATGGAACGGGACAACGTGGTGGCAGTGCCATCCGTGAAGCCCTAGTTCCCTTCCTGTGACGTAACACTTCCCATACTGGGCGAGGAACTTGGATATACGATTATCGTGGTACTCTATGCTTTTATCCGGAATATTTGTGAGCCCGAGTGCAAGTACATGCGCTGCAGAGCTGACTAATTTGTTGTGGATAAGATCTCGACCATCCGCGGTGAAGCCACACACTTTCTGGTTGAAATTCATTGGGGGTACATTCCTCTGCGCATGAATTGGCACAAGGGCGACACCGCCAAGGGCATGGAGCTTGCAATCATAATCCTTGTATCGTTCCTTCTGTGAATCAGTAAGATCCTTCATGGTGGCTGGTACCATATTGTTCTTTAGTCGATTAAAGATTCTCATCCGACAAGTAAAGTTAATTTCCGCCAGATCTAAAGAAATCAGGCTAGCTGCCCTATAGTAGTTTTGAATTCCCATCACTGTTGTGTTGAATCTTTGGACTTGCTTAACGGTGGTGGATTTTTGTAGTCGGCTGACAGCGTCTGATATTTTCAATCTCGCGTTGGTCTTTGCTTTGTGCGACATTCTGGATATACACACAAATTTGGGTATTTTCTTAACACCAGTGATAACCGTCTTGCGGATTTGCTTACCAGTGTTTTTGTCATACCCGCGGGACTCTCTTTTGGAGAGTTTCACCTCGTCAAAGCCTTTGCGTTGGGCTTTAAGTTGAAAGCCCAAGAACTCTGACCATTGCTTTTTGAGGTTTATAACTTTCGACTTTTCCTTTGAACACTCAAGATTGAGACGCTCTTTTAGGAACTTTTCGACAGCTATTCTCACCCTAATGGCTTGGTTACGAGTTCGGCAGAGAATTTTGAAATCATCGGCGTATCGTACAATGAAGGCTTCCTTTAGTCCGGTCTTCTTCATTGCTCGGTACTTCGCTAGGTCAGCGTACTTATGTTCGGTTTCAAAGGTTTCCCATTGGTTGCTTACCCACCAGTCTAGTTCGTTAAGTACGATGTTCGACAGTAGGGGCGATAGAATACCGCCTTGTGGGGTTCCTTTCAGAGGAACACCCTCTCCAGTTATCTCGGCCTTTATGAGCGCAGAGATGATGGACAAGAGTTTTTTGTCTCTGATACCAATGGTCCACATTTGTTTCAGGAGCTTACCATGATGCACGTTATCAAAGAATCCCTTGATATCGACATCTACGCAATGATGGAGTCCACCCAGGTTAATGAGTGATTTCATCCTAGCAAGCGCGTGGTGAGTGCCTCTGTTTGGCCTAAAGCCGTAGGAGTGATTGTGGAACTTAGCTTCGCAGATGGGTTCGAGCACTTGTAAGATGCACTGTTGAAACAGCCTATCCCAAATGCACGGTATCCCCAAAGGCCTTTGCTTACCATTCCCTTTGTCAATCATTTTCCTTCTAACCGGTTTGGGCACATAAAACCTGAACATATCTTGGACTCGTGCTACAACCTCATCCGGATGGAGTTTGGCTATGTCTTGCATAGTCAATCCATCTACACCAGGGGTATTTCTACCTCCATTGCGTTTGATGTTGCGGTATGCTAGCAGGATGTTCTTTTCATCTTTCATCGTCTGTATCAGGTTGTTGAAGTATTTTCCTTGTTGACTCAATGTGTACAACTCATCCAAAATATCTTGGAAGTTGTAGTACTCGTTGTGTCTGAGCTTCAGTCTTTTCGCCAAGTCGCTAATCCCTCCTTTGCAGGAGATTTCACTTTCTTAGTCGTACCGGAACCTTGGGAATCGACTAAAGTAGGTTAGGAGATATTGTCGTCCTTCATAAGACTAGAGGCTATCCCTCCACCGCTTGTTATCACGGCTTCACTGGTACTATGCCTCCACTTTCACTGATATAAAGTTGAGTTATCCTTTATGTGCTAGTCTCACACTATAAGTTTTCCTCAACACCGCTTCGCAGACAGTAAAGTCTCCACGTTATCAGCTTCCCACGTTCCACAGAACCTATCTGAGTGGATACCTTTAGGTGCTTCCTATGAGCCCGTCTACTTGATAACGCCTGTAACGTTATAAGGATTTTCATGGAAACAATGCTTACTCATCCTCATAGACAACTCCATATGGAGCAAGAGCCTTTCGACTCCTCTATTCTCAAGACCCGTACAATCGGAAGTTCGTCTGTGCGCTATGCTCTTAACATATCCAGCACATTCTCACCATGGGTATCCAAGACCACCGGCCTATATCACACTCGACCATCTCTGGTTCGCTTTTCCTTCGGCTTTGCCAATTAGGGTGTGACCACAGCCGACTTCACCGAGCTTCCAACACGAGAGTATTTACTTACCCTTGTGCTGGTCGGAGATTATGGAGAGCTCTTCGGGGCGTTACTCCGTCATTTAGCTCTTCGGTTCTATAGTTCTCCCACACAATGTGTGGTGTCTAAGCTTTACCATATTGATAGCATAGCGCTACCTTCTGTTGACTTAGAAACGTGTCGCACTATTCCGAATATCAATAACAGGCTTTATACCCTTTTTTAATTGTCGACGCGAAACAGTGTTATTCGTATCAAGTTCAGAACCTAAAATAATGATTTTCTTTGCCTTTTGATCAATCAGATACTTGAAATGAGTTCCAGGCTGGAATATCGTCTCTTGTAATATCTTGTCCTGAAGATATACCCCACGAAGAGAATTTTTTGCTTTTCTAGTTTTCAACAGCATATTTTAATATCCTCCTTTTATAAATGGATAAAAAAAGAAGGTAAGGATTGTCCTTTACCTTCTCTATTTTTAAATTTATAAATTTCATTTATTCAAGAAACGAATTAGCTCCATATCTGACTTTTAGTCCGAAATAGTTATTCTGGAGAAACTGGAATCGCATCAAATAGATGTTTTTTTAATTGTATATCAGTAAGATTGTATCTCTCACTTCCATTGATTCTGTATGCAGGGGTTTTTCCATTTTTCTCTCTACCTAATATGACGGGAACATAATCGTCTTTATATCTAAGAAAACCGACATTTCCCTCAGACCATTCTGATTTCAAATTCTTATCCCTAGAAGCGAACAAAAGTAACTCTTCAATTGCTAACTCACCATCTGTAAGAGCTGGAAGTTTACAATTAATGCGTCCCTGGGGAGTAATCACTGAATAAGATGATTTATTAATGCTACAAATAACTCCATGTTTCTTTAAATTTGGGATAAACACTATCTTTCCCGGGTATGCCTTCTCAAGGGAGAGTGCAATTCCATCTGTAATGGAATATTTGAAATAGCTTGGGAAGTCATTTTGAATTTTCTCTGCAACTTTCAGTTTAGCTGCCGCAAGCAGCTGTTCAACATCATCTCCATTTACCTGAACAGTAACTTCAAGACTAAGTGTAACGCTTTTAATACCTTGATTTTGACTCATAATTAATCCTCCTAAAATGGGTTGTGGTATAGTAGAACGCAAAAAAGCGCTCTTCCTTACGTCCAATCTCTTGAATCTCACGAGATTAGGCGTCAGGAAAAACGCTCTTTTAAAACTCCGTAGGCCGCATGGCAGGAGCTGAAAAAAATTAAATAACTAATAAGACTTACAATAACATATTTTGAATTAAAAGAAAACATTGAAATGTGATATCATGGAAAGAATCCATCTTACCCTCATTTCGCTCCTCTAATATGAGTTTCTTCTTACCATTTAGCAGTAGTAAATTCCGAGGGAAGAGTCCCTTACATTTCATAGTATAATGCTTTACTCAAATTAGAAACCTGTTGCCGGCATACTCATGACGGATTCAATGCGAAAATTCATGCGTTCGAGGACCATTCTTATCTCTTCGTCACCGAATTGCTCTAATTTCCGGACTGGATGGATACCTCCAAGGTTGGTTAATACTAAGTTGTAGAGTTCTTCTTGAGCTAATACATATAACTGACCGATAAACAGACTAAATGGCTCTGTTACACTCATCCAAGAAGTTATTGGAGAAAGAATCTCTTCCTCCGTAAAATCTTCACCACGTGATGTAGTATATACAATCTCCTTTGTAAAGATAGAATGTTCTTC
Organism: Paenibacillus polymyxa M1; assembly: GCF_000237325.1. Taxonomy (NCBI): domain Bacteria; kingdom Bacillati; phylum Bacillota; class Bacilli; order Caryophanales; family Paenibacillaceae; genus Paenibacillus; species Paenibacillus polymyxa. Next base: position 255,803 of record NC_017543.1, on the reverse strand, counting down.
AATCGTACCATTGTACAGTCCGATTTGTTCCAATATATCGGTGATGATTTGATTCATTTTTACATCTAATAAATACTCATTGGACTCATTAATGGGAATACGGACTCTCATATCCAGATAGCTTTTTTGCAAAACAGATTTCCTCCTCATTTGGATTCTTGCTAATTATAAAACACACTTCAAAAATCGACTAATAAACAAAGGTTCAAACAAAAAAAGGAGCCACTTGATAGCAAGTAAACTCCTCTTTTTGGGTAATTCTCATAGATATCGAAACACAATAAATAAATCAAAACATTATCATTTGTCCCGAGTCATCAAAAGTAAACTCTTTAGAACAATTTCGAAACTCCGATTTTCTTCCATTATCCTTAATAATACTCTTGATTTCACTTACTGAACGATGTAATTTTTCCATTAGAAAATGGTAGAGTTTATCGGTTATTACTTTAAAGGTCTGGATACATACAGATTGACCAATACTCTCAACAACCAATTTATTGCTCTGACCTAAGTAAAGATCCTTTGAAATACCATAAAGCTTTCGAATCTGCTCCCCGTTGAGATACGCATATAAATTTTTATCACTAGGATGACTAATCCAGTTCTCAGGCTGAATTTTATGGTGGGACTTAGTAATTGTCCCGATGTAAGAATCTGTTGTTATATCAAAGGTTGTCATATGGTGATTATGTTTCATTCCTTTTTTTTCGCGGTTGAGAAAATATTTAAGAGTTCCGCTTTCTGAGGGGGTAACCCAGTCTAAGTCCTCAAGTTTTAGCAAACCACTATCTTGAATGGAATTCCTTTGCCGTTCGTGTGGGATGGGAAAGCTAAACCCTTCAAAGATAGTTGCAACCATGAAATACCTTTCCCGCTTAGTCCGGCTACCATAGTCAAGACTATCCAGCCTTGCTCGCGTCACACTAAACCCTTCATCTTTGAAACAAAGTTCTAAGCTATTTCCTGCAACTTTTTCAAATTCAGGTACATTTTCGAGGAGGATAGCTTTGGGTCTTTCTGACTTTTTCTTGTCCCAGAATAAGCGCATCAAATGCATAAACAGATGCATTGTCTGATATTCTTTCTTTGTGCCTGCTGAAGCCTTTGAAAAATCTGTATTCTGATAGGTAACGTTCATCCTCGGCTAAAACGGTGGACTACTTGTTTTCCCCCAGATCACACCGTACGTGAGACTTTTGCCTCATACGGCGTTCCATCAATGGTATGCAAGCATGGAACCAGCATCTCCATTGACTATGCCCCTTCACTCCATGGGCATTACCCCATTTCGCCGCTACTACGGGCAGCTGCCCCTTAGATTCAACAACCATTTCCTGTTGTTTAGGTTCGTAGAATACACTCGGAAAAACAACCTTCTAAGGTTCACACGTTCCTCATTTCTTAGCTTTACATACTACCTTAGCCTTCTCCTATAACCCGTTAGCCATCTCATTATCCATTGTCGGAAGATGCAGAGACACTGTTCCTTTACTGGAGCAATATCGACATAGCAGATTGTAATACCATATCCACGACTAATCCCTTTCTCAAAGGATATAACATCTTCTTAATTAGATGCTTCACTCTTTACGGGCCTTTCAAACGGAGATTCCTGATGTGTAAGCTTAGTAGTTTTGTAGCACCCCGATTACTTCGCTAACCACTTCACAGGTCTGCTTTTCACCGACTTCACCGAGCTTCATACAACCTACGTGTATTCGCAGAATGCATGTCGGAGGATTAGGTACGGTAACCCGACATTATACCGTAGCAGGATCTACCCCTGCCGATTCAGAAATGAAGTTAGACCCGAAAGTCCCTTGGTTTTATCCATTGTCTCCAATGGGATTGATCAAGAACGTGTCACACACAATCAAGAGTTGCTACCCATAAGTCTACTTTTGGTAGGTGATCGGCCTCAAGCATTTGCATTGGAAGATTATACATAATTGTATCGGAATGATTTTTCATATAAATGTCAGAGAATTTATGTTCTTTACCTTCTTTGGGATTCCACTCCACAGCTGCTATCTCTTTGAACCCACTCTCTACTAAACATTGAGAGCTGATTCCTGATCCAGCACAGAATGAGATTGTAGTTAAAGCTTCTGTTTGGTTCATTTTATCGGTTTCATATAAGACATCTGCAGTCAGTTTAATTCCTTCAATGATCACTCTCTCTTGTTCAAATGTCACCTTGATTTGAGCACAATCTTTAAGTGCTGCTCTGATATCGTGACCAGTTTTATCAATAACCGGTACAGGATTTTGATTCCTTAATTTCTTAGATACCTTATTGGGTCCTTTTAAATCTATTTCGAACTCAACAATGTTTTTTTCTTGATCCGTAATAGTACGGTATTTAGCACCAGGCACGAATCCTACTTCGTTTAAAATCGCTTTATCAATATAAATACGTTCACCATTATAAGTCGTTTTCCCAAGAAATTGATGAATAATCACATTTTTTCCCCCAAGAATATATTAGATTTCTCATTAACATTAATATCTCGTGATTCAAGACTTGATTTATTCAAACTGTCTCCGTGAGGATTGCCACTACAATAATATCGTTATCCTTAAGAGTTAAATTAGGTTCAAAATGTTCATCACTTTCGCTTTTTCTCCACATTATCCGGTAATGAGCAAGCTCGGGATAACTAGGGTCCACTTCTTCCACTAAATCAGATATTCTTTTGACGATCTCTGAAGCTGAATTCTTTATGGAAAGTACGGATCGTAAAGCGTTAGTTGAGACGTACGCATCACCTTCGTTGCTCCTTATCATCACACGATCAATCAGGCCAGGTCTAAACACACGTAGTTCCGGTGCTATCTCACCATATCCTTCCGAATGACGATCAAAAGGAATACCTTGTTCAACTAAATATTCTTCCAATTCTTCACGTTGACCATTTGGAGCAAAACCAGAGAAATAATAAGTGTTTTCTAACACTTCTAAACTTACTTTAGCAAGCAAATTCATATCCTCCCAAATATTCTTAGGGTAATCCCCCTTTACAAATTCGATCGAACAATGAAAATAATCAGCCATAAGTACGTGTACTCCTTTATTTTTTACAATTTAGGAAACTCCATGGGTTTTCTTTTAAGTAACTGAGTTTTGGTGTAATTACTATAAATATGGTGCTCCATATGAGTACCCAGGAGAAAATATCCATTGATGGTTCTGCTTTGAGGAACTACAAAGTAGTCAACAGAAAAATCGTGTCCAACAGTCAATGTGTTATCAGACCAGATACGTATTTCATCTATACTTACAGTTCTATATTTGGATAAGTAGGATTGTAATATCTCTTCTTCGCTCATATACCATGTGTTTTTGTGTTCTGTTAATTCATTAAATTCATCGATATTTGGCATCCACATATCCTCATTTCTTGATTTACTAAGAGATTTTTTAGTGTTTAGACAAACTTAGAAAAAGACCACTTCGATTAATTAGGAAGTGGCCTTTCTATTCTAAAAAAGAATCTATTTATTGTTTCGAATGTTCAAAAGCGCCCTATGGTTTATGCAATTTCTTTTATAAGATCTTCATATTCGCTCGAAATGCACTCAGCTATTCCGTTTGTATGAGGGTTACTTCCATAAAAGCCATCGCCGCTATCTATAATTTCCCCATCTAAGTCCTTTAGAATGAAGCTATAAACGTCTCCCCTCAGATAATGATCGTATATTTCAACTTCAAGTTGAAGGTGAGACAGGACCTGAAAACGTAATTTCTTTGACACTCGTTTTACGTTGTACTCTTCCCGGATTTTTTTATTACTTACATAGATCCAGCCTATTTGCCCGCTATCCCACGGACATTGAAATGGAGTAGTACTGATAGTCAGGCTTCCATGATCATATAAGTACACTGGTAAAATCACATAATGCTTTTCTAAGACTTCGAATAGGTTTTTGCGAGAATCGACTCGACATAGTGTCTTTTCTGTGCGTCCCATTTCTTTTAGCAATGTTATGAAAAAATCATTACCATCTTTATACCTATGCTTATCGCCAAGATTATAACGACCATGCCAAAAAACCATTGATCCAAGATGTTCACTTTCAAAACGGGGACACATTGCATCGCTATCATATTCTATTGTTAGTATGGCCTTACCATTTTGAGCTTTTTTATATATAGACATATTATTCATCCTTTTTCATTATTGGGGATGGCATGAATGTTTATCTCATTCATAACCTATAATCATAGAATTGTTATTTATTTTTATCACCTAAGTAATAAGAATTATACTTGCTCCCTGCAAGTTTATTAATAGCTTTTATATGAATCCCTTGCTTTTCAAATGAACGTTCGAAACCCATAAATCCGCCACCAGCATTTAGTCCGTAACAGATATTATTAATTTGAATTAATACATCAAAATCTTCATCCACAATTACAGCAACTCTTTTCAATTCACCTTCTTTGGTATCCCTAATTAAGGGGAAAGAACAGTAAGGCCTTTTTTGAGCGGGCATTGAAATTAAGTGTACATCTGACATATAAAAGTTGAATCCACCTTCTGGATAACCAGGGTAAAAGATTTCATTGTTGATCCTCACAAGTACGCGTTTATTACTAGTTCTTGTTTTCTGAACAATGATTTCCATGCTCTTAAGAATCTCTCCCTTAACTATTAATGGGCTAATTACGTCTACTTGTGACGTCAACGAACCTTTTAAACATAGAGGACATATTAAGTTTACATCCTGAAGATTAAGGCTCTTCTCATTCTTCAGAAGAGTACACGGGTTCTCACCACGTTCTACTTTCCACTCTCGAATCATTGTGATTTCTTTACAAAGTCTGCAAAATAAGTTTTTTTGTGTTTTTTCACACTCCAGAAAATCTTGGGCTACTAAATTGTTTTTCATTTTTTATCCCCCTTGTAATTAATGGTAAAATGCAAAAAAGAGCGAGCATCTTTTAATAAAGACACTTGCTCTTTTTTGAGAGTTCATCTAAGAGTGCATCTCTCTTAAATGACACTATAATTACTTTAATGCATAGACATGGCCAGTGATAATTACAGGCTTGTTCTTAGCAGCAATTCTGCGCTGCATTTTAGAAATAGCGAGAGCTAATTCCCTTTGACTTTTAAACATAAAAAATTCCTCCTTGAAATTGGGTTGTGAAGTGAGCAAAACAAAAAACACCCACTTTTCAAAGAGACCAATCATTCCAATGGAACGCCTACGTATGTAGAGTTTGGTCACCTTGAAAAACAGGTGTTTACGAGTAGCTTGAAGTATCTCCTAAGACCCAGGTCAGAGATTGAAAGTAAAAAAACTTAATAAGTTTATCCTAACACAGAAAAGAAAAAAAGAAAAGTGAATCATATAGATTCTCTTTTCTTTTTATATTCCTGAACACCCTTGCTAAATTCTTTTAATCAACTTTTCTAAAAAACTGATTTTGTTAAATTATTATTAGGTAAATAAGAATTGTTCTTGAAGACACTAAAAGATCACAGAAAACTATTAAAAAATGGATTCTAACTTTAGGAGCCCAGAGATGTTTTACGGAGAATGGAATGGGCTTGACGATCATGATAATAGAGAATCTCGCTGAAATTTTACTTTACTAAACTAATCTTCATCCAATTGAATGGAACAATAGATGTTCTTAATGCAGCCTCCATTGTCTCAAGTGCCCAATCTTCTTGACACTCTCCTTCAAAAAAAGTGTCAATGTTAAAATCAAACACAACTTCTTCTCCCTTACGAACAATGTTCTCTACTTCCATTTCAATCGTTACAATTTTCCGACCGTCTTGTAATTTAATCCCCTGTAGGCGTTTTAAAAACTCATCAAGTAGTAACGAATGATCCATTTTTTTATGTAGAGAAAACTGAAAATGAAATAAAAACTTATTTTGTTCCTCACCCATTAAAGAGGCCCATTGTACTTTACTGTATTTCCTTATCACTCTGTTTTATCCTCCCCGGCGTCGTACATCGCACGTGTATTATAACATAGAGTTTGAATTTGATGTGAAATGTAATCACAATAAAACGTTAGGTATTTTCACCTGTAAATCCCCATTTATGATTATGTTCCATGTTTTAGCAAAACGCAGAGGTCACCAATAAACAAATAAGTTACTAGAGGAATACATCATTTTACTGGGAATATACTTAGTGGTATATAGGTCTTTAGAACGACCATATTAATCCATAATTTACCTTGTATGTACGACTATAGTATCATGTTTGTACATAAATTAAAAGGTATAATAACTTTTCACGTTTCTCGCAGATGTTTCCATATATAATTACTAATATATCAGTTTTTATTAAATACAAAAAAGCCGGATATTCCTCCGACTTTTGGGTATTTAACTTTCGAGGTGAAAATAGTGGAATTAGCCACTAAAAATAATCCATCTCAAAAATGTCTGTAAGTGTGGTTAATCTTTGTAGTGCGTCACACTTATCTCACGTAGTTAACGAATTCTTCGCATGGAGCAGACCAATCCGAAGGACATTCCCGAATGAGCTTGACTCTCAATTTCCTTTTTCGCATCGTCAAGGCTTCCCTTGTTATTTAGTATCTTTGCAATCTCTAAACAGCACCCAAGTTCCATTCCCTGAAACAGATCACCCAACCTAATTGGATAATTCTATCCCAATATTCCCATTTATCCTCATCGAGAATTTCTCTGCCTTTTGCTTTCCTCGATTTCTTTTCGTTGAAAGTCCTCGAATTCGGATTTAGTTTTTCCAGTGATTGCTTTATACGCTCCGTCCATCGTAACTGTATCCGAGTACAGAGTAGTGCCGTTAAAATCACCGCAGACCAGCATTCCTTTAACCTTGAAGTCCAATAGTTGGTTAACTGCTTTTTCAATCGTATTACTCGCCAAAAACCTAATTTTTGAATATTTCGTGTTCATACTAAGTCTCCTATTCTTGTTTCGCAATATCAGTCTTTTCTTCACCTTCAAAGTTCAAGAAGGTTTTGTATTGTAACACTATAAATTTGCGTGAATTTCACCCTTTAAATTCATAATTCCGACTTTTTTGTTTATGCAATCCTACTTTCCTGATCGAACATATACTAAATTTTAAAGTACTTCCTATGCTACCAAAACTGAAACTTTTTTCTTCATTCGCTGTAAATCGCGCATGATACTTATTTGATCATTTAAGTAGGAAAATGATTCAAGCCGGGCCAACTCCATCGGAGTAAAGCCTGCTTCGTTAAGTAAGATAGATATTTTAGACTCTATATGATTTTTTGGCGAGAAAACAACATTTACTATGTTTTGTTCAATTTTTCCCATGTCCGTCTCTTCTATTCCAAGTATAGTATAAAACAGTGTTAAGAAATCACATGATTCTAGCCCTTCCGGGGAATACTGAACTTTTTTTGCATTAGTGTACTGATCAATAACTTTGTTCAATAATTCTAGTTTCTTTGATTGTTCATTTTGTTTAGACATTTTCTCGTCTCCTCTTATGTTTAATTTAAAAAATACTCCACCTCACTGGATTGAAAAAAAACGCACCTTCAGAAAATCAATTCATCATAAAAAATGATGATAATGATCACCCGAAAGTGCGTTATTATATCAATTATCCTTACGCCGCATGGCCAGGATCAGAAAGGTAAAGTATATATTTTGTATTTTATCACTTAAGAGATCAGTTTACAATTTTATAAAAGAACTCTCTCAAATAAAAGCTTGATCTTTCTTGTTCCACTTATGCACAATATCAAGCTCTTTTAACACCTTTAAAAATCCGGTTCGGAGAAATTATTCCGTTTTTTTCTCTCAGCTGAGATAATGCACTACCGAAATACCCTAATTCACCAGAATCCAGCTCTTCTCCTATAATAATCTCTAGCCAATCATCATTTGTAATAAGCCCTTGTCTAACTATCCCAGCTTGATCGATCCATTGTTTAAGAATGCTCTCAAAACACACGCTTAAACTTTTCCCTGTAGCCTCAAAAGGAAGATGGACTCTTAATTTCATGTGATACCCTCCATTCCAGAGTATAACGGCAACAAAAAAAGAACCACGATCAAATGGTCGAAGAAATGACTAAGTCATTACTAGACACATTAAATCGTGGTTCTTAAATGTGAAACTCGGTATGTCGCCTGACTCCGAGATAAATAAATATCTTATATTCTAACTGTACCATAATTTCATTTAACCTACCACATTTCTCATTCAAAAATTGTATATGTCTTCCATACTAATATATAATCGAACCAGCTTAAGTTATGTAACTTTATTAATGGGGTGAAACAAGATGAAGATGAGATCTTCCCTTTCCATTTGGCATATACAATTTTGGGGAGTTATAGTTTCTGCTATCACGTATCTAATTTTCTTTATTATCCAAAATGCAATACCTACCTTGTATCTTTTCACCAGCTATCATAATCTCCTTAAAAAAGTAGGTGATTTTTTAATCACCCATAAAGCATTCTTTCTCGTCATTTTCATATCATTGATCTTTACTGGTTCTAAGCGATATTATAGCGTGACGGCGTCAAAAATAAGACAACGACAACTGGATCAAGAAATAGACAGATGGAAATTAACCCCTTATATCGCTCCACTACATCTGTATTATATGTTTTTTCCACCTCAAACATATAGTCTTAGCAGTTGGGAAGGGTCTCAGGCCATGGATACTTCATATCGTTACACGGTAGAACGTTTTCGTGATCTTATATTAAAACGTTGTTACACTTCCTTAGAAGCCAAAAAAAGACCCACTCTACTTCAAATAATTGGCTTTAAAACAACTGTGGAAATCTTATGCTATTTAATCAGCTTACTTTCATCAGTTTTCATTATGTTATATTTCATAAAAGATTTATCATACTACTCTGGTATGGGATTAGCTATGATACCTATTCAAACTTATCTGATACGCAGAATTTACTGGTTAATAATAGCTATATTCCATTCTGGCGCCACCTATACATATGTCGATAAATTCTTCTTGAATAACTATGGTACCCGGGAACCTTATATAAATTTAAATACCCTTTCTGGTCAAAAAATAGGCGTAAAGATTATGGAGGTTTGGGAAGAGGAATGTCTACGCCGTCAGAAGATCTATAATAAATTCAGGAAAATAGAAACTAATCATGCCATAATTTTCGATTGTCCTACTCTTCCCGAGGCCCCATTTTGTGAAAGGGATGCCATCAGTATTGTTGATGATTTAAGCGAAGATGGAATACGTATAAAGAATCAATCGAAAAAACAACAACTTAATCAATCCCTTATGAACACCGACTTTAATTCAAAAGTCATACATCTGTCCCACTATAAGCGCAGAAAAATTTGACTAGGTCCTTTCCTTGTATTACACTTATCTTATGGATGCTCCTCTCGGGACGACCTCCAGCCCGGCAACCTTGCATCGGTTGTGGAGCAGTGTTTTCTCTCCTTGTTAACAATGGGTTGTGAACAAGAGCGCAAACGGAGGCCAAAAGCACCTCTGGTAACAGAGGTGTTTTTGCTATACATGAGAAAATCTTTTAGGCTTCTATATGGTCTATTCTTCTACTGGTTCTTCAAAAAAAGTATCCAGAAAAATCATCATTGATAAATGGATGATTTCTCTTCTAAGTGGTATATATAAAATATTCACCTAACCCCATCCGTTTTCTACCTTGCTACATGATTTTAAGAAACAACGAATTATCTCAGATATACTGAATATAAAGAGGCTATCAAGTGTTCCACCGATAGCCTGACCTATTTGAATCTGAAAAGGTTTTGTTATATTACAAAAGCCTCAAAAAATTATTTCCACATATATATTATCTTAATCAACGTGATAATTGTAAAAAATATTCCTGATAATTTTCTAATCATTCTCTTCATTTTTTTAGCTAAGATGATTGTAAGCACCAAACCGATAGCAATCAAAATGTAGACTGGTGTATTTAGAAAAGTATTGACGAATTGTTCCAAGTTACTCTCCCCTTTTATTAAAATAATGTTAACGTCTCTGTCGACAAAGATGGCGGAATTAAAAACTCAAGTTGTTCAGAGGAATGGAAATCCTCAAGAGAGGAAAGTCGTTTGATGTTATAAGCAAAGCATTTTTCCTCGGTCCAATTCTGGTTGTTCTTATCCATTTTGATATGACCTTTCTCAGTAATAATAGTCTTATATCTTCGACCCATTAGTGGACCTGTCGAATCACATTGAAAAGTATCCCCATTAAAGATTAAAGGGCTGCTACAACCCAATAAATGAAAGCATTGATGCTCACCATAATTTTTGTTAATTGAACTAACAACCTTACACCGGTCCTCATGTTTCAAACTCAATAAACCACCGATCGCAATTACATCGAAGTTTCGATCATCTTTGATCAGCGCTTCTAAAGCTTCTACAGGCGATTGTGGATGCCATATAGGAATTGCCTTAATTCCTCTCCTATATAAGTAGTTCAAATTAAACATTGATTCTTCAAAATCTCCCGTTCGATCCAGATTAAATACATCATAGAGCACGGATTTATGTCTTAATATAAACTTTGCATAGTCCTCGATTCTTACAGGTTTCTGCATTTTCTTTTCTATTTCTATGAGATCATCAGTCTGCTTCAACCAATTACTTGTACCCTCTTTTAGCTGCAGCAGCTTTGCTCGCATTACTTCCATACGTTTATATAAGCGGTACATACTATACTCGCCAGAATCTAATAGAACTTTTAGGCCAAGCCTTTTAATATGATATCTCCAGGTTTCATGTTTGTCAGAGCGGAGATTCCAATAAGAAAAAAGTACAAAACGTCCACCATGCGCTTTAACCTTAGCCAGGTCAAGAGGGCTTTTACACATCCCTGCAAAAATGAAGCGCGTGCCTTTTAAAACTAACCTTAGGATTTTAGATTTTCCAAGACTTCTTTTTATCCAAGCTAGATCACTCATTTGAATGAATATGTGCCTTAGAAGTCCCATAAGGAAACTATTATACTTGTAAATCTCACCTAGTTTTTCTCGAGTAACCATCCTTCTATACAGAAGATATTCAATAGCTTGACGTATCTTTGCTCTTGGGACTCGAATTGCCTCTTTGCTCTTTTCAGTCTTAAAATATACATACTTACTTGTAATATTATCAATGAAATTTATTTTACCTTTTCCGGTACTGAATCTTGTTCCGTGTTTAGCCTTTCGAATAAATAGTTTTTCTTTTTCAATTGCCTTAATCGTAAAATAATTCATGTATTGATTTCCTCCATAGTTTAATAGTTAAGGGGTATATAAAAGAGCGAAGAAATTATCAGCTCTTTAATGAAAAGAGGACATCTCATCAATAATTTTTTTCTTAATAGATAAGATCTCGCTTTTACTTATATAATCAGGTATGAGTCTGAGTACCGCAGTGTTAAATAAATTATTAACTTTATTCGGATATATTTCCGTAAGCCAATGAGAAATAATTTGCTTCTTAGTCATGAAAGGAAAAATGATAAGTACTCCCATCATAGAAGGTCTTATTGTCAATTGTAATCGCTCATTATAAATTTCTACGCAGATCATGGTTTGATTACTTTGATTTGATATGTGAATATCCTCCTTAACAACTTGATACAAATCACATATATCATGGTTACATATTTTGCAGAGAGACAAATACAAGTTGGTAAATGAAATATCTTTTCTCAAAAATAACTTCGAGCATTTATCACATTTAATCCGTTTATTCTCACAAATACATCGGCTAGTGATGGTTTCTGTTTCCTTTGTCATTAAATATTCAGGCTTTCCGCACTGAGGACAATTTATTATTTCCATGAGAATTATCTCCCCTTTTGATTAAAAAAAAGCTACAACAAAGGCCGTGAGGAGTTTATATACCTTTCCCCACGGCAAGATCTACCTTGAAAATTTACATTTCTTTTTAAATATACAATTGTATTGTTGACTTTTATTTATTATAATTAGAATGGCAAGTCGTCATCTGAGATGTCTATTGGCTTACCATCATCGGGAAAAGGATCGTAATTTCGGTTTGATTGAGAATTTCTATTACTTGATATGTTTTCGTTTCTTCCTTCCCGTTTAGAGGACTCTAGAAAACGAACATTGTCGGCAACTATCTCTGTCACATAAACACGTTTTCCTTCGTTATTTTCGTAGTTGCGTACTTGAATTTTTCCTTCAATAGCAGTCATTCGACCTTTGCGAAGATAATTAGCACAGTTCTCAGCTAATTGCCTCCAAGTAACAATCGGAATAAAATCAGCCTCTTTTTCGCCTCCCTGGTTAGCAAACGGGCGGTCAACTGCAAGTGTGAACTGAGCTACTGCTATCCCAGATGGGGTATAGCGTAATTCTGGATCTTTTGTAAGTCTCCCTATCAAAATTACGCGATTTAACATTTGAACATCTCCTTAATTTTTTATTTGATATATTCATTATTCAAAATGATCGTAGTCTTTTTTATTGCTCAACAATGTAGTGTAAACTTCATATTTTAGTTCTCCTAAAAACGTTCTTTAGTTCTAAGATTTTTTATAGTTGGTAATTTTTTACTTAAAATTAAATCATCTAATCCCTTTCCGTCATCGGGGTTCCAAACCCATAATTCAGAATGAATGTTTTCTTCACTGATGAGGGCTTTGCCAAAACGAACGAGTTGCTTATAAACATTTTCATTCTTACCGGTTTTTTTCTTCTCATCAAAGAAAGCATCAACATCATAAGCAATGGCTACCTCTTGTATTCCCCATTTTTTTAGGAGTGGTATAACGTCGCGAAAGTTTCCAACACCAGGAATCGAAATAACAAGCATGTTTAGAAGCTCTGAAACAATATATCCCTTATGTTCCCCTTCAATAATAAGAACCTTTTTCACATTTATAATGTTAGTGATTTCCGTTCCTGGCTTCCATAAGGCCATTAGCTTTGAAGGAACAATAACATTGACATGGGCACCCGCTCCAGCTCCTCCTCTTCTTATAATTTTTCCTTTATTCATGGGAGCAGAAGAGAACCAAATATACTTCTTCTTATCTTCAAAATTGGTTCTTATTCTCAACCGAATAATTCTCCCCATATCATCACGAATTGGGATGTAATATTTCCCCATTCCAACAATTAACCAGTACCAATCCTGGTCATTTTCCAGGTTCCCATCTTTTCGAAGATACTGTGTGAAACCCGGTACTCTTTCAATTTGATACCCTTCAGAAATTAAGGTATCCACAATTTCCCTCGCTTGATCGATGGTCTTGGGTACTGACCGTAAACCTATTACTTCGACCTGCTCTTTTGTATACTGGCGTTTCGGCCCAAGCCATTCTTCCAAGTGTTCGTCAAATACCGGACATAAGTCTAAAAAACGCCGATATGTTTGGTCACATATATCTGGAGAAGCAGCAGGAATTTCAACAATATTAGGTTTTTCTTTTGGAATGTAAGCAGGACGAGTAGTGTCTTGCGATATTGAACCATCGCTATATTTCACAGGTATGCCCATAAGCCTAGCGATGCCAACAACAGACCGAATAAAATCTTCTTTCGGACTATATCTGCCAAATTGGTGCCAACTGAAAAATTGAATAGCAAAGCCGTCTGCTCCACATCCACCACCGCTATAACATTTAAAGTATCCAGTGCTCATGCTGATATATGTTTGGGGTTCTTTTTCACAGTGGTCTGGATTGGGACATTCAACGTTCCAGTAAGTACCAACTTGCTTTATATGAAGCCCTAGATTATCAGCAACCTCATACACAGATATACTTTTGACAAGTTCAATTGTTTCTTCAGATATAAACTTCATTTAGCCTCTCTCCCTTTGTTAAAATTTGGGTTGTGAATATATAAAAAAGACCATTTAAAATATTAACAATTCCCTTAACAGGAGTTAATACCTTAAATGGTCTTTTTAGCTTGATACTAAAGAAAATAGTCTTTTTGCCGCATGGCGAGACTTGTTATTAAATCATATTTATAAATGAAATAATAACATATTCTAAGAAAAAATAGAAGTAGTATTTCAAGCAACCTTAGGCGATTCTCTTCAACATTTAAGGATAGTTCTATATAGATTATACAGTTAAGTACAAAATGTGGTTCTTGTCCGCACATGCACTACAACAGATTTAAATTACATAAGCTTTCTATGCTTCATTTGGAGGACAAAAGAATCCCAGTAATCTCAACTTTGCAGCATTCTTCGCCCTTTTTTATACCCCACTTTTATTTCCTTTCTTACGCTTCAAAATAGATTTAACTTAATAATGAAGAGAATACTGATTAGTCTTAAAAATCAATTAATATATTATACGGGAACTTCACACTTCCTTATCAATAAAGGGAATACCACGGTAATCCAAGGTATTCCCTTATTTTTACTCTTCAAATTCATCGTCATCAGGCACCATCATTTGTGAGGCTAGATATTCTGATGCAGTCATACCTTCAGAATTAGGCTGGAGAAACCCTATAGATTGTGCTTTAAGACACTTTCCAGTATTATCCCATATTACAAAGGTCTGCTTACCAAGTCCTTGGAGCAGCCGCTCGTCAGTAGTAAATCGAACTTCCACACTCGGCATAAACTCTCGAGCTAATTCGGCCAAATACGGTATTCTAGAATCCCCATCAGCAACTACAATAACACGAGCTGGCTTTTGAAATTCATTAACATATTGTATTGCATTTTGGGTTTTTTGGAATCGGTTTTTGACTTTGCTTACCCAGTCTTTACCTATTCGAACAGTTTCAACCCAGAAAGTACGCATCTCCCCAGCGTCTTTTATAACTTGAAATGTTGATGTGGGATGGTGGATCTGGCCATTCTTCAATCGAACTAACGGATTTCGCTGCCATGAAATAAGACGATCAATTCGAGTTAATTCACAGTGAATTTCGGCCGAGACCAGATCCTGAAAAAGTGGTGTCATTTCCGGTCCACGACCAGCAGGTATCTCGATTGGTTGAAACCAAAAATCGTCTGTAAATTTACGTTTAAGAATGATTTCAGCAGCATCTGCACCAACTCGTGTTAAAGCATATACAAGAGGTTTTTTCCTTTGATCTTTCAAAGGTGTTACCCAACTGAAAGCACAAAGCACACCTGTTCGTCGACACTTCTTCAAAAAATCTACAACCACTCTGTCTTCGTCAGACTCCTTGAATACGGCTCTCCGGATTTGGCTTCGTGTCGCTATACGAACGTTCGAAAGAAAATCAAGCAATCGAATCTCACGTTCGGTGAATGTTCCGTCTTCAATCCTCTCCTCAAGCCAGAACCGGCCATTACGTATTCCCTCTGCCGGTTTGTGATAAAACATGGTAGCATATGGGTCTGAAAATAATCCAAACAACTCACCGTTAGGCAACAAGTAATCCATAATGTCGTTGGGGCATAACGAATCTATATATGGATTTTCTTTTGCCATGGGTGGCGTTAGAATCAGCGATGTAGATCTCTCCGCTGATTCTAATGTACCACCTGTAAATTCATCTTCAAACTTAAGAAGCTCTTGAGACACGATTAACCTCTACTAGCTCCCCGACGTAAAACACTATTTCTAAAGTTCTTACTAGATGCCCCAATTCTATTTCGAGGAAGTATTATTAAACCACGGATTCGACGTTCTTCTTTATCAATGGTGCTAATTTTGACTTCAAGCTCATCGCCCTTTTTAAACTTCTTTCCATGTGCTCCAGGTGGAACATTACATAAAACTGAGAGTCCTGGCTCCAACTCGATAAAAAAGCCCAGATCAGGGCGAATCCTAGTCAATTTCCCCAAATAGAAACTTTTTTCTTTATAATTGATGATATTATCCCATGGGTCTTTATTAAGAATTCGTGCACTTACCTCCAAAAATCCATCAGAAATACCTTCTTCAGGTTTCTCAAGCGTTGTAATCTTAACCTCGATGCTATCCCCAATGTTAAAAATCTCTCTTAGATCCTCATAAAGGCTGTAATCTACTTCTGTACGATGCATTCTAACAGCAACGCCCTCAACAAGTAGGTATAAGTTATAAGGGTCAATACCACGTATAAATGCCTCGTAAATTCGGTCAGTTTGGGCCTTATTCCAGAATCGATTAGCCAGAATTCTCAGTGCTTCAATTCTATTTGCAACAAACGTCCCTGTCTTATTACTTTCTTCCGTGATAAGTTCTTCAACTACAAATTCAAAGGTTTTACCTAAAAAATTGTGTAAACCTTTGAATTCATAATTATCGATTTTGTTTTGAGGGAGATAACCAAAAATACCTTCAAAGTTCAGTTTTAGACATGGCATCGAGAGACTACCGAAAGCTACATCTTCTAAACCAACGGCTCGAGCGAATAAGACACGCTTGCGATTTTTTGCATCTCGAAGTTTTGACCAAGCTACTTCCTCATTGTTTAATCCTTCATATTCTTCCATATTATCAATTCCTAGTCTTGCTGCCAATTGAGGCACCTTCCTTCTGCTATTTTAAAATTTCAAATCAGACGAAAAAGAGCACCTCTAAGGACGGGCTATTAGCCCGTTCCCTAGAGGTGCTCCCTCTTTTTGTTTCGTATGCGTCGTCTATCTAAAACATATATTATTTAGTTCTAAACTAATTGTCAACTACAGGTCGTCTGTTTCAACATCCAATAGATTATTTACCTTTGAATTTGCAAAGGTTTGTTCTTGAGATTTAGCCGATGAAGATTGGTAAGAGGCACTTTCTCGAGTTGTATCATCAGTAGTCTGAATGTTCTGTGTAGTAAAAAATGAATTTTCATCGGACTCCCCTGATACGGGTAGTTCAACATCACTTGCAACCAAATCAAATATGTTCCATTCTTCCATTGCTTTTTGATTTTTTTGCTGAGCTATTTGATTGTTATTAACAAAACTCGTTTCCCCAGATACTTCACGAACTAATTCTTCAATTGCTGAACCGGTCTCTTTATTAGGTTCCGAATATTCTATGATATCATCCTTAAGAACAGTCTCTTTATAAGAATTAGAATTTATTGATTCTGGGTTTAGCCCCTCATAAAAGAAGAAATCTGTTTCTTTCTGCTCTAACGCATCACTAGGATCTGGAGGAGCTGGCATTTCAATGATCCACTTTTCGCCATCTTTAACTTCGTCGCTTTGGTCCTTAAGCAGATCTACTTTTACAGGTGGTTCTTCTACTTTACTGTTACTGTAATCAATTTTCACCACCTCTGTGGTTTCTTCAGTTCGGATAGGAAGAGCATTATTTTGCGGAGACTTCATGGGTGTTACTATTTCCTCCTCTATAAGATCTGATGTTTCCTTTTGCTCTTCAGTAGTTTCCTCCAATTCTGTCGACTCAACTTTTTCTTGTTTTTTGTCCAATATATCCAAGGGTTTAATTTTATCTGCTGTATCGATAGCAAGTTTTTGAATCCACTTCATTGGACTTCCTAAGGATTTATATTTACTTGTTTCTAATTCAGCTTCACCAATTTTTATAAATCGCTTTAAGAATTTCGTTTCGTCAATAAATTTTCCATATGCTTGAACAGGAACTTGTAATGAACCATCTTCACCTACCATTTGAACTATAAAATTTTTAAATTCTTGTTCTCTAATCTCTGTAGGGGTAAATCGAGGTGTAAGTTGGCGTGCCGTGTTATATCTGTACCCAACAGTGGGATTAGGCATGCTGATTGGTGTTACAGATTCATTCAAACTCTCCTCGACTTCAGGTTCTTCCCCAAACAGTTTACTGAACAGTTCATCATCAGTAACCTCTCCACGTCCAAAAACTGTCTTATTAGAAGCATTGGACATGATCGTTCGCTCGTACCCACGAACAACAGATTCAAGCTGCCCTAATGACTGTATTGCAATCAAGGTTCCGACTAAATAGGTGCGTCCCAGCGTCAGCAAACGCACAAATGCCTCGTTAATATAAAGTGGGAATTCGTCTATAGTAAAAAAAATCGGAATGCGTTTGAAAAAAGAATCTTCTGGCGGTCTTCTAAAAACGCTAGATTGGAACTGACGAATAAAGAATTGGCCAAAACTCATACTTAACTCTTCTAATTCTCCAAGTGCTGTATTAACAAGAAGGACTCCTCCTTCGGCAAGGAACTTGTCAATATCCAGCACTTCTTCACCCTCGTTTGCAATCATAAGTTGAGATAGCATAGCATTCATGCATATGTCGTTGACATACTTTTTTGCTCCTGTAATAAACTTGTCTTTTTTATTATCAACTACTTGCAATCCCTCATACTTGTGACCATCAGGGTATAAAACGGGCATAATTCTTTGTTCTTTATCCCTGTAGGTTTTATATTCAATAACCTCATTTTCAAAATAGGAACATACTCTCTCATATCGGTCCAATAAAACTTGAGTTTCCTGTGAAAGTGATGAGTTTTCTAAATTTTTAGTGATCCATGATCGCACTTCTTCAGTCATGTTAGCAAGATATCTTGGATCACTATACATTCTTTGCATATGAACAATTGAAAACAAATTACCATGACGGATTTTTCCAAGCATAGTGTACAAGGCTGCCGTTTCCGATTGCTGACCTTTGAAAAATTCATCTTGATCCCCAGCCAAAGCATCCAGGACACCCCGGAATGTTTCAGCTGCCACCTCCATCGGGCCTATAAAAGGATTGAATTTTGTGGAGTGTATTAAATCAGTTGGATCAACAACTTTTATCTTGCTTTTTGGGATACCGAGTTTATCACACAACTTAAGTACATCACGAATCAGGTCCCCTTTTGGTTCTAGTACACAAATACCTATCTTCTTCCCTCGTGCAATACGTATTAAATCTTGTACAATTCTTATTAAGATAGTTGTTGACGTTTTACCCGTACCAGTCGCCCCGTTTACTAATTCATGGAGAAAACGGGCGCTTTCTACTAAAACAATCGGTTTGTTTGTTGCTTTTTCCCAACCAATAATTACGTCAGCCCTGTTTGAACGTAATGAAAATGATTGACTGGCCAAAAGCCCAAACTCCCACTTGAAGAACATTTTTCTTAAATCTTCGTTCATATGAAATTGCTTCATAAGTAGGTATCCACCTGTCAAACAAATGAATACCGGAACGCACATAAGTAAATAACCGAAACTAGCCATGGATTTAACGACAAGATAGGGTGCATCTGATCGAATACCATTAAAGAAATCAAACATGTAATGTTCAACATACCAAGCAAAAATTGCACAATAGTGTGCTACTAAAGATACTCCATTTAGTAGAGCTGAAAATATTCGTCCCTTCCTACTTCTCCAATCAATGTAGGTTTTATATCCTCTCTTAATTGGTTGAGTAATTGTAGAGTAAAGCCACGTCAATAATGGAAGGTTAAGAAATACTAAGAACCACGATACCAGATGTGCGTCTAATTCAACGAAAGGTATACTTAATATGCCTGTCATAAAATGAGGCGGATAAGGAAAAAACAAGGTTAAGAAGGATTCAATACTACCCTCCTTATGATTCCATTGTGCAAAATATATGATAGTTGCAGAGTAAGCAGTAACCACGTTCACAACCATGAGTATGGAAACGAATATGGTATGAAAATAGATACGATATATTTCCATGATTCGTTCACGATTATCAACCCAGTATTTCCGATATAGAGCTTTTATCGGAGTCATTGATTCTTGTTCATCTTCCTGCTGCATGTTTATTTCCAAAAAAAAGTCTCCTTTCTTTTACCCTGCTTAAAAATCAGGTTTGAATTGCTCTGTGTAAATTAGATGGTGCGTGCATGATCAGTTACTATTCCCTCCTTTTCTTCATGCAAAAAAACACCGGGAACAAACCTTAAATAAGGTTTGTTCCCGGTGCTTCCGGTGTAATTTTAGTATGCATTTAAATATTTCTGCTTATTATATATGATTATGACAATATCGAGTAGTATCCCATTATCTATCAGTTAATTAATATCTTAAAGGGATATCTTGTTACTAAAAAAGAATTACAGAGAAAAGAATTGGACTTTCGTTCTAAAATGATAATCCTTATAAACACTTAGTCATAAATAACAGTGGACATAGAGACTAATATTTTGACTCTCTTTAAAGAGTCTTGCATTATCATAGAAGAAAATACTCTATTAAATAATGATGTATTTAACCAGCTTTAGAAAAAGTTCTGCGAATAAAGTTCCTCTTCCCTAAGACAGTTATCTGATCTAAAGTTCAGTCCTCAATGTCTTTGTTTCTCGATTTAAAACATGCCGTTTATAATTGCACTAGTCTATGGACTGAATTTTATATTGGAGGAATACAGGATGCTACAAAGAAATATTCAAGATCTTTATTCAGAATTAAAAAAAGCTGGTTCACCGCATTTTAAAAATAAAGTAATTGAATCATTAGAATTTGAGGAAGCTATTTCTTTATTAAAGCGTGTATTTTATTCGGTGGTTTCCGATCCAGCTAATTTTTCTCCTAGCCAGAAGTTTTTAGCTTTGAGCCTTGATTATGAAACTAACCTGCTCTATGCAGAGGTATCGACCGGCTTTAGAGAAAGTATTGATGTATGTGTGGATTCAACTACACTCTATAAACCAAATTTAAAGAAATTTTTAGTTCTTCTTTTTAAACTACCGGAGACGACTAAGGAACTTAGCGAATTCGAAGCCAAAAAGTCTGTAGCAAATATTAGTTCAAGTGGAATTTCCCCTGAAGACCTCTTCGTAAACTCCGAATACTATGAATTAGTTCATGTTTCGGATTTATCTTTTCAATAACAACTATGGCTATTCTTTAGAAAATAAAGCACTGATATTT
The DNA here is from genome assembly GCF_000237325.1 of Paenibacillus polymyxa M1. Classification (NCBI taxonomy): domain Bacteria; kingdom Bacillati; phylum Bacillota; class Bacilli; order Caryophanales; family Paenibacillaceae; genus Paenibacillus; species Paenibacillus polymyxa. The sequence goes on along the minus strand of NC_017543.1, from coordinate 235,034 downwards.
ATATAAAAAAACTGATTGAAAGGGCGCATTTAAATTGCCGAATATAAATGATTTAATCGCAGAAAATAATTGGTCTATGCTTAGTTGGCGTGAAAGATATGGGGACGGAATCTGGTTAGCATTGGCCCCATCTATAACGTTACTTGATAATATCGAGTTTATTAGTACAGGTGGGGATATCCAAAGTATCGAACTCTCTTCTTATTTCCATGACCAGGGCTTATGGCTCCCGGTAGTAAAAGCAGATACTATAAATTCTGCACTAAGTAAACTGGATCTTAAAATCTTTTCTATTCCAAAAGAATTTGTAGATAAATGGATGGATGCCGTACATGAAGCTTATGAAAGGGTTTATGAACTGGGACGCACGAACAATTACATGCTAAACTCTGCTATTGAGCAAAAAGATTCGGGATTAATGCCTCCAAAAGAGCTACAAGAATATATGTTGAACACTCCCACCACTTAGCTAATGCTTGAAGTGGGGGATTCTTGGGTAGTCGAACCTAGTGGTTCGAAGTTGACCAAGCGATCCCTGTGGTTCCCACAGTTCAGAGGTTGTAGTTTACACCGCAACCTTTTTTATATTATGAGCGGCATTTTCGTCCCGATCATGTAGCGTTTTACAAGAAGGACATTCCCACTGTCGCACCTTGAGATTTTTGACTTCTTTATGTACGAAGCCGCACACATGGCATGTTTGACTCGTCGGAGCAAAGGTGTCGGCTACTTTCAATGTGCGTCCGTGCCATTCTGATTTATAAGTAAGCTGGCGTTGAAATTCACTCCAGGACGCATCCGCAATGGATTTTGCCAGCTTATGATTTTTCATCATATTGGCAACTCGCAAGTGTTCAATGCTAATCGTTTGGTTCTCACGAATCAGCTTCGTGGTGAGTTGATGCAAAAAATCATGGCGAACATTGGCAATCTTTTCATGAATGCAGGCAACCTTCTGCTTGGCTTTTTGCCAATTGGAGCCGCCTTTGTTGCGGCGAGCCATCCTTCGTTGCCAAAATGCTAGTTTTTGTTCATGTTTACGAAAGACTTTTGGGTTGGCAATACGCAAACCATCCGAACAAACCGCAAACTCTTTGAGGCCAAGATCAACGCCAATGTGCTTGTTGGCTTGCGGCAAAGGCTGGATCTCGACTTCACAAACAATGGAGACGAAATACTTCCCTGCCGCATTTCTTCGCATGGTTGCAGAGAGAATGCGTCCTTCCAATGTTCTTGAATTGGCAAAGCGAAGCCAACCAAGCTTAGGAAGCTTGATTTGGTTATTATTCACGGCAATATTGCCATTGGTGTATTTGGTCGTATAACTTTGCACAGGATGCTTACGGCTTTTGTAACGTGGAGCCTGATTCTGCTTTTTGAAGAAACGATCAAAGCTATCTGCTACGTTTCGAACAGCCGATTGCAACGCAATACTATCCACGTCCTTGAGCCAAGGACGATCCTTTTTCAGTGCAGGAAGTTGTGTAGCACAGGAGTTGTAGGATAAGCCTTTGCCTGTCGCCGCATACGTGTCATTCCACAAATGCAAAAAGTGATTAAACACAAAGCGACAACAGCCAAACATCTGCTGAATAAGGGCATGTTGTGCCTTATTTGGATAGATGCGGTACTTAAATGCTTTATGATGCAACATGCCACACAACCTCCTTTCATGTAAGATATAGATATTATAGCACATACGTTCGATATAGTGACAAAGAAGAGCGATTCATCCCCCACCTACAGAGGATGGGAGTATTCTCGCTTAATATTGATAAAAATTAAGAATATCAACTCAAATGGTTTGTGAAGATAATATTCAGTTTATTTCTTCTTTTCTCATAAAATATATACTACTAGAATGCCAGCAGCCTGAAGCTACTGGCATTCTTTAGTTATTTCAGTTATGAGTTTGAAGAGTAGGTTTGAATCGATTGTATGAACCGTTCAGCCTCTTCGAAATTTTCTAATCTCATTTTGTCAATTTTGGATGTTGTAACACACGGGTAAAAACTATATTCATTACCCCCAACAAATTCTGCGAATGGTTGAAGTGTGTGTTTACCGTCTTTTGAAATAACTTCAGAAATGGACACTAACTTGTGAGCCTCAACTGTTAACACATAGTCAATTGTACCAATTGACTCCATGCTTCTTGAACTATTTTCTAAAAGCTCTGCAACCTCGTCCAGGGCAAAGTTTAATGTCTCTCCTTCTAATGAAGCCAAGCCATGTCCGGTAGAACACATATACAAAAATAAATTAATATTAGATGCTGTTAGTCCATTAATCACAGCTGCAGTCGAACCAATGAAATCGAGAGGTGAGACATTCATAGCATCGAAATCAGAGCTGTTGATCTCCATGATTTTTCGACGAGGATATAAACTTTTAATGGAATCAGGACCTAAATACAATGTTGAGACAGAATTGCTTTTGGCATCAAATAAGGTTTTAAGTAATTCATCTCCACCAGAACCTTTACGGCCATGTACAAGGATACTTGAGTTGCAATTAATCATAGATTGTAGCAAGGTGTACACCTCAAAATTGAACATACGATTGTAAAAATACATGTTGTGAAGAAATTGTCTTTGTTGGATCTGTTTCATTGTTGAGCTCCTCCCAAAATAAAAAGCACCCTTGAACGACAGAATATCCCACAGATGTGGGATGTTTTCGTTCAAGGGTGCTTCCCTTAGATAGATATATAAAGATTTCAAAATTCATTATTTCATAAACCCTATCTTCTTGTAAAGAAAAGTATATTTAAAAAAATATAAAAGATAATTCGTAAATAAGCTAACCCATTATTCCATAGGAAATATATGATATGAATATTAATTTTTTAGAATAGCGAGGTTACGAACTTCACCTCCGGAAAGCGGCTATCCGGTCCTTTCATTAAGATTCCACCTTGGTTTTTCAGATACATCTCGAAGAAATACAGCATAAAGGCATTGATAACGGAGTTCGCTCTTTCCGGCAATTCGTGGATCGTAAGAAGTGTCAAAGGCCGTCGATCCGCTGATGGAATGACCGAACACCCCGACATGACCGAGATCAATCCTCCCTTTTAAATGACTTGTAATCTGTTAAAACTTTTCCCAACTTGTCGCAATTTTCGCTTTCCGCCCGGTAATCATGGTCGGGCGAGAATAAGTTGTTGGTTGTGCTGGTCGTGATTCGACCGTCCGGAAACTCGGTTGCAAATGTATTGTAAGTGTGGTCGATCACTGCCACGATATATCCGTGACTCGCGAGATTTTTGGCTTGCGACGTGTGGAGGAACTTGGAAGAGCCGTTCCGGGATTCGCAAGGATCAGCGGGTATGAAGCCTGTGCCGAAGAGACTTCGGCTCCCTAATAAGCATACTGGATACGTATTTCAGGTGTTGATACGTAAATCCGGGAAGGCCATAGTTCGCGGCCATATAACATACTTTCGGACGGGGTTGTTTGTTTTAAAATTGTGAAGAAAGCTCAGTTATTTGAAAATTATTTCAGATGAATATTCCTTGGATAAAAAACTAATCATCCAATATCTCAAGGGTAATTGAGTGGCGCATCCGGAAAGGATTACCCCATCCACCGCATGTCATGACCAACGGATGTTTTTATTCTCGGACATAGAAAACAGATCCCGTCGCCGGGGTCTGTTCGCTGTGCGGTGTAATAATTGTAAGGCTGTGTGCTATTCGCAGCATGCAATCTCTGCGTGATTTGCTTCGTGGCCGCTTGCGAAGGATGAACCAGATCTATCGATTGATTTTCGGTGACGATCCAGACAAGCTATTACCTCGATCAGCGTCACTTCCACTAACTGGTTAAACCATAGTCCTGCATAACTTAGCCCTCATCTAGTTGAACAGGTAGGGGCTTTTTGTCGTGTTAGAACAGAAGAACTAAATTACTCTCCTCTGTTTGTTAATCTTCAATAGTCTCAGCATCGACGTAGGTGATGTATTTTGGAGGTTCTAATAGGTCTCTAAAAACATATTTTAGTTTCTAAAAAAAGAAAAACGATACTATAGAGTTTATTGGCTCCAAAACCTAGTACCTGTAAGGTTTTAAGAGCTTTTAGAGAATAAAAAATCAAATTAAAAACTCCGTTGTGGAAAAATAAATCAAGCTTTGGCATAACCTAAGATATAAAAAACCAAGTCTTTTTTTATATTTATAGAATTAACATTATCCACAAGTTATCTTATTTATTAATTTGATTTTGTATGATAAGCGGACAGTAAAAATTTCCTCTCAACATCTTTTACTTTTTTTTAAAAGGAGAACATAATAATCCACTAACAATATACAAAGAATAACTTGAAATTTTATGATTTTAAAAAACGATATAGTGAGTTTTTTTAGTTATATAAAAAAATGTGTATAATTAATTATGTTTATTTAAAGGTAAAACATACATTGAGCGGATATAAAAATCTAGGAAGGAGAAATTGACAAAAACGAAGAACCCTCAAAAAATAGAATTTTGAGAGCTGAAAGGATTCTTATTCATTAAAGAGGAATTTTTCCAATCTGAAGTTGTATGGGATTAGACGTTTGCCAGGTAAAACAGGTAATCTATGTAACTCCCCATGCATCCATTTTTCCACAGACCTCGGATCTTCAGTACGGATGGCTAGGAAGGCATTATACTCTAAATCACCATAATAATACGGATCAACTTTTAACTTAAGTGCCTTCTCTTTAATACTATCTATATTAAGATATTTTCGTAGTTCAGAAGCTTGATACGTGCTTTCACCCCCACTATAATCGGAAATTTGCCACGGTAATATGGGATAGGCAAGATTAAGATTCTTAACAGCATCTAGCAGCCGCGTACGCAGCTTCCTTATTCCTATTTTACTCTTTAAAGCAGCATGAGAAAAACGCCACTTACGCTCCATAATACCTTCTTTCTTTGTTTCAGGCCAACGTATAAATTCCTCAGCACCAGTTTTGATTATGACTTGATCGAGCATCTCATTGAATTTTGTCTCAATGCTTTCTTTAATAATAAACTCCGGTTTACGTGGCAATCCTTTCATAGTCACATAGCTACTAAGTTGATAAAATGCATGTCTAATTAGCCTAACATTCACATTTCTAAGAATTTTTACGAGCCGGTTCGCATCAGAACGATCTGATAACACTTCTCCGATCCCGTAGTATGCAGCTTCCCTTTTTAAAAGGGAATAAAATTTAGGATAGAGAGTACACGCGTCAATAGGTCGATAATATTTTTGTGGTTCCTCTTCAGCAACAGAAATAAGAAAATCTCGATTGAATTTCAGTTGTGCCTTAAAGCCAGATTTCCCTTTTAACAGTTTTATATCATCGAAAAGAGCACTTTCCTTCTGTGTTTCAATTGGAAGGGAGAGGGATTTCAAATTGTTCAGAACCTCTAAAATGTGACTCTTCTGGCTTTTATGCAAAAACTCAAATAGACCCGCAAATTGTGCGTGTTTAAAACTTCCGTTGTGCTGTTTTAAATTCCGAGAAATAACTTTATTGGGATTACCACTAGTCTGTGCATAAGCAGAAATAATCAGTTTCTTTTCTGCAAGGGTTAACTGGTGAAAGGTACGAGTAAAGACAAAAGGATGAAATAAGACATAGTGCCCAATTTTGTTCGTTTTCTCATTCATAAAATAATTAAGTTTATGACGAATTGATCCATCAGAGGCAACTTCAGACACAATAAGTTTATGGTGAATGAACTTTTCTAATGAGGCATAAAATTGACTTTCACTGATAGGAACCTCGAATTCCCTCTCTAGCTGGCGATATATTGCTTTACGGTTTGAAAGTTCTATATACCCATAAGCATTACAGCATCTAAAGAGAATAAAGAGAAGTTGCAGATCTGCTTGTGTCACATGATCTTTTAGACGCAAAGTACCGCCAACTCGAAACGAAAACTTTACTCGACTCTTAAAGTTCATATTTATATCAAACAGATGTGATAAAAATAAAGATGTAACCTTAACAGGATAGGTAGAATGGTTATCTTCAAGTCCTAATTTATTCGCTAAAATAAGTGTCTGCATTTAGGTGAACCCCCTTTCAAACGTAGTAGTTTATGTAGACTTAAAGAATAGGATTTGTTAAAATACAGGTATAGAAGACAGCATGAAAGCAGGCCTCCTGCATCCCTTTTAAATAAAGGGAACAGAAAGCTAAAGCTTAAAAAGCGAGATCTGGTGGTTGCCGGTGATCTCCGTATATGATTTGAGGATATGTGTGTTGGTAGCACATATATCCACATAAGAGAGTCCTTTTTTAAAAGGGCTCTTTTCTATTTATCCACTGTGGATAATTTGTCGAAAGGTCTAATTTACCATTGTGGATAATATATTTTTACAATAACACTTAACAAATATTTTGGCTATCGGGGTTCAGTATATTATTTGTGTGGGGGTTCAGTATATAGTTTGAATTTGTCCATTTCTATTAGCAATTTATCAATTTTATTTTGAAGTGACTCAATATTTTGGGGGTTGAGTATAGACTTTTTAGGGGTTTGGACATTTGTCAGGGGTTCAGTATATACTTTAAGTCTGGATAATGTATTTTTTAAATGTTTAGAATGATAGTTCCAATAAAAAAAGAAAAACCACACTCATTTGGCTTAGTGTGGTTATGGTCTTTCATCATGAGTAAGAATTAAATCAAACTTACCCTGAAGCGTTTGTGATTGAATTTGTAGCAAATCTCCTGGCACAAAATTTATGAATTGTACGCTTTTTCTTTGTCCGTAAACGATATCATAGGAGTTAATGACATCCATATTTTTTAATTCTTCAAAAGCTTCTAATAAATTACTAACAAGTAATGATCGATTTGCTGTCTGGAGGTTAAGATGTTGGGTAAGAGTCTCTACACTATAAGATGTTATATTTTGAGCAGCAGAATTAATCATATTTACATATAAGATCTTGGTAGTCGGTTTCAAAAAATCATTGAAAAGTACGACATTCATAGTCAGAAAATTCCCTTGTTGAAGGGACTGGTGAATCAAATTATGAAAGGACACAGTCGCAGCCCGTTCTCTTCCTACTTCTTCACCTTCTCTTAAAACAAATGTAAGGGTATCGATCGGATGATACATACTTGTTCTTTGTCGGACTTTATTACCTGGTAAGTAGTATTCCTCCATAATAATCTGGGTACGAGAAATATTCACAAGACTTTCGTAAAGTTCCATATACTCTTTCCCAGAAGGAATAGTATCCATTTCTTTAGCAAGTTCATTAAAATTAAACGAAAATTGTTGTTGCATGCCTTTTTCAAAATACAATTTTGTTAAACCCGCTAAAACTCGAGCATCAAATGTTCCTAGAAAAACCCCAGCCGAATTCTCATAGGTGAGTCGTCGGAAACCGTTTCGTGTCTGCTGGACTACGCCAGTGGAATATTTTGTTCGCATTACTTTTTTTGAGTGAGAGCCAGCCGAAAATAATCCATGCTCGATTAAATTAGTTTCGATGGGCGTGTCTGGGACATTACGATTTTGTACTTTTTTTATTTCTAAAGCTTTTTCAAGTATTTTGTATTCAAGCTCAATGATTGAATATTGTAAATATTTTTGCTCGTCAATTTTGATGTTGTTACGTTCTTCTTCATTTATTTGTCGGCCCAACTGATTATACTCTTGCCCAATATAAGTAAATTCTAGTTTGAGCTGCATTGTCTTATGTCTCACAAATTTTCTAGCACATTTTTGAGTCTTAGGAGCAAGTTGCTTATCTATATCATCCATACTTAAGTTCATTTTTTTCAAGCTTGTATATAGCGGAATCAAATTGAGCGCTTCTTGTCTTAATGTATTTCGGATAACTTTCATCTTTAATTGTTCACCCTCCAACCCAGACATCTCTCCTACTATTGTATATTTAAAAACAAGAAATTAGTAGCACAGTGACAGTTCAAGCTTGTCACCAGTGCTTCTTAAAGTTGAATTTATAATTTCATTACAGTCTATCTAATTCATCTGGAACGGTAATGATGATACTGAAACATCTGATGACTGTTTTTGGAATGCCTTCAATTCAGTTATACAAATATGAAGGTCTAATATAACATTGTTTGTTTGACTTTTAAGACACATTTTAATACGCTTGCTAACACTTTTCTTTAGCTCTTCGAGCGTTTGTATTTGTGTTTTTTTATGTAAAGAATCTATCTTTTTTACTCTTTCAAGTTCTTCATTAATCCACTTTAGATCACTAAGATAGGAACTTAAACTGGTTGAGGAGTAATACTCGTTTAGGTAATCGATTTCTATTTCGTATAATTCAATAATTTCGTCAAAAATCATGTGTGTGCTCCCCCCAATTACTCTTTGGTTAAGAGCAATTATTATTATAGAATTATTCATGATTATATTTATCAAAAATGTAATTTTATATAATATAACGACAAAGCACCCTTTACGGCATCATGCCGAAAAAGGGTGCTTCCCTTGATCCGAGAGTTTTTATTTTTCTCCTCTTTCTATTATCGTAAGTTCTAAGTGTACAGTCAATCTTGTAATGGATACAGTCTAAATTTTCAGTGATGAGAAAAAAATGATTTCAATTTTTAGGGGTAATAATGAGAATGTTAAAATGTAAGTGTTATTTTATAAAAATATTATATGGAGGTTCTTATGAAAGATGATGATCGTAGTTTAATTCGAAATTTAATTAGTTCTGATTGGTCGAACCATCCAGAGCACTTAGAAAAATGGTTAAAGTCGACTTCTGAGCAAAGGCTACGCGGCATATGTATTGAGATAGATCAAATCATAACGAAATCGTTAGACAAGGTCTCTCGAATGAACGCAGCAATAAAAGATCATGACAAAGTATATTTTCTTGATGAAGACGAATTACTCGCTATACAACAAATACGAACGATTGTAGAAAATGAGTTAAACCAGAGAACTGATTAACTCTTAAAAAGGCAATTCTAGTCTTCTTTAAAATGGCTCGAATTGCCTAGGTTTTAGTTTCAAGGATGGACGGCTTATTGGTAATTGATCTGATTGGAACTCCCATGCTTTTCTTCCCTTTAAAGCTACAGCTTTTTGTATCCCCATAAGACCGAAATAATCTCAGGAGAGATTAGTAGATATTAGTTCTTTTTCTCCGAACGCATCTAACTAATAAGGATAGTCAACACAAAGAAAAAGATAATCATTATGAGCATTAAAGCAAAATGATTAGTCCCCTTGTGTTTACACTTAGACAGTATTGTCATATAGACAAAAATAGTTGATCCTACAAAAGGAACAATTAATATTGAAGACAATATTCCGAATTCCATGTGCATCATTGCAGCACCTGATCCAATAACCAAGCTGAGAATCATTGATAACCCAATGAATCTAGCTTCTCTATGCAGTGACACTTCTTGTTTCATCTCCAATCTCCTTTTGGCAGGTAGTCCGGAAACGAGAAAAAGAGCACCCTGAAATAACCAGCTAATGGTTACTTCAAGGTGCTCCCCTGATCGTTTCAATAATTTTATTTTAATTATGCTTATCTTGGTTGAAAAAGTCAATCAGACATACCAAAATTAATTCTTAACTATACACTTATAATTCGATATAATAAATCTATACATTTTTTTGCTTTGAGCTTTGTCATGCGACGTGAGCTTAATGGATCTTCAACATACACCGTCTTTGGTGTTCTATTGCCTTTTTTGGCATTCCCACTTCCGTGGATAGAACCTGAGGACGGTTTTTTGTCGTTTCATTAGTAGCAAGAAAGATGAAAAGATAAAAAGGAGTGTCATTATGAAAATTGAAAAACCATTGGAGATTGAAAAAACAAAGACATTAATACAAGTACTATCAACTGCTTTTAAAAGAGGTTACTTTCAGTCTCACAAGCATATATTTAAGTACGCTGATTTGATTTTAGAAAGTGCAAGGCGAGATTCTTATCATAATAGAGAGCTATACCTTCCTCGATTGTTAAAATTCTTAGAACAGGCCCTTATATGTGGAATATTTTCATTCAGCCAATATGATTCGGAAATGGAGGCAAATGAAAAACAAGTGGCTTCTACACTCATTTCTGAGTTACTAGAGAGTAAACATTTGAAAGGGATAATTATCTTGAACGATGAAATAACCTTTTATGATCAGTTCGGAATAATTAATTTTTGGGACATAGAAGACGTAAAATATAATCCGGATGTATGCTTTTATATAGCAAGTTCAATCCAAATGTATTGGTCTGAAGGACCTACGGCTTTGAGGGAAATGATTGGAAGAAAACATGTAAATAATCCTCAAAAAAAAGAAAAGCTTGAAATAAAAACACCTCTTCAAGAACTTATCTTCCCTTGTGAATCAGATGGTACAAAATTTAATGTTCGCATTGTAAAAATAGGCAAACATAATACTAAACAGCTTTCTTTAGAGACAGACATAATTGAGTTCTATGATGCCCGTTATGATTTCACCAAGTACGGCCAACTCGTAGCAAGCTATTCTATTAAAACATTTCGTGGATATAGCCTAAAGTTTAGGATGAACAGGTTTGAAGGGTTCACCCTAAATAAAGCTGTTAAAGCGTGGACAATTTCAAGTGACACAATGTTTTTAATCCATGAGTGGCTAGACCAACTTGGATATCCGGCAAATGATTAATAGCTTTTAAACAAAAGCCCTATTTAACTCGTTATGAGAGTAAATAGGGCTTTTTTCATACGCAAATTATCATCTTTTATAAAGCCGTTTGGTATTATATATGATCTTCACAAAAGACCCAATTACTATACCAAAGACAACAAACCAATTAATACCTATTAGCCAAATGATCTTCATTGTTGAAGCTCCTAACCCATTATATAGTAAATATTCTAAATATCTTAAAAGGCTTTTCATAGGATTAGAAAAAAAGAATGAATTGGTGATTGTAACCATACCATCCATAACAATACCAATAAGTCCCCCTGTATAGATCGTTTTCCACCCTTTGTACCCTATCGTCCCTATGACGATTGTGAGGAAAATACAATGAAATATATCGATCAAAAAGGTTGTTTCAGAATGATTGTATACAAAAGCAATATTGCTCGAAATATCAATAATTAAGCAAAATAACAACGTCTGATGGTATGCTAGATGATCTTTTGAGGATGGTAATTCTATAAATATTTTCTTAAAATACTTTACTTTTAAGCTTGTTCTACTTGCAAATGACGATACTTCAAATGATTGTCTAGACGTTGTAAAACGATTTATGATATTTTTTCCTATCTGAAGAAAGATTCCTACAAAAAAACTTAATATTATTGAAGACATTATGATACAAACATAAGGCATACCAGCTCTAAGAAAAGGTTGTTCAAGAATAGATATGATCATGCAAATTAGGTAAGCTGGTACACAACACCAATGTAGTGTATTCCAACCTATGAATCCAGCCAGGGTAATTAGAATGCCCCAAAATCCAAAAATAATCAGTGAGCTCCATATGTAACTGAAATCAATGTGGGCAGTGTACCCGTCGTGCAAAACCATCGCCATGAAATATAAGATAATAACAATCAAAAGAATGAAAATTCGGTTCATGTTAGTGAACTTAATACTTGAAAAAAAGTTTCGTATATTCATTATCTCCTTCTCCTTTCATAAAGATCATAACAAGAGGGAGATAGTTCGAGAAGGAGAATCAAATTCAAAAAGGAGCGAGTAATTATATAACTGCTCGCTCCTTTTTGATATCCAATCTTAAGAAAAAGATAATAAAGATAAATCGATTATGAGTGCAGCAAAGGTGTCAGTTGCTTCCTAATGGTTCTGGCTAAAAATAGTGATACTTTAAAATCAACACAATTTTTTAGCATTTCAAATATGCTTGTCAGTGGTCCGCTAAATATAAAATCGTCTGGTAGACTAAATAATCTAGCAGTTTCTCGTACTGTTAAATATCGATTCAAAAGAGGATGAATGAATACTTCATCCTGAACATGAGTTATCGTTGGCGCATAGCCATTTAAATCAAGACGTTGACAGAAATTTGAAAATTTTTTCTTTTTAGAACGCAGCTCAATGGGAACTGAGTTAATGTTTCCTCCTTGTGGAACATGTTTCATACGCTCAAGCGTTTTAGTTGTAGGTGTAAAGTACATGTCTTGTTGTGGTTTACCTTCAATATTCTTAAATGCATCACCTACTGTAGTTAGTTGTGCAAGGTGAGGTATATCTAAATTAGGGTCTGCCCCCTGTAGGCCCAGAATAAAGGCTCTTTTGCGTTTCTGAGGAGACCCTAGTGAAGTAGCATCAATCACACGAGTGATTATATTGAACTTGTTTAATCGCTCTTTAAATCTTTTTATCATAATCCCACCTTTTACAGTAAGAAATCGCTCTACATTTTCGATTAAAAAACCCTTACACTTGCTCCAGTTAATTATATTAAGAGTCTGTTCGACTAATGGATGTTGCATAGACTCCTCATCTCTAAAATTTTTGATTACATTCAAATTACTAAAATCAACACAAGGTATACCAGCTGCTAAGAAGTCAACTTCAGGGATATCCTCCTTAGTGAATTCCATAACATCACGCATAATGATATGATCACCAATATTGTTGCGATATGTCTGTATGTGGTTATCCCTTAATGCTCTGCTTACAAATCGATCATTCGCAAAAATTATATTATAATTTTCCTCTATGAATGCTTTATCAATGGAGCCACAACCGCTGAACAGACTCATCATTCTAATTGCTTTTTCTTTAATCTTTAAGCTAGCTTGCCCACTCATAGAATCTTGAATGTCATTCTTCTCAGCATGAAGTAGATCGAGTAAATCTATCTGCTGGTAGTTAACGACTTTTCCGAATTCCTCGAGATTAACAAGGTACTGTTTTTTTTGCATTATGAGTTTTAGACTCTTTGCTGCCTCGAAATCAATAACATTAGTAGCTTCTAAAGTGGATTCTAATACTGTAAATACAATTTTCCCTTGCTGAATTTCTACCTCGATTTTTTGTTGTTTGGAGAAAAAATCTTTAACCTCTTCCGCTTTTATATCTATGACAGGAACACTCATTCCCGATTTTTGAGTGGTTTTAGCAACATGCTTTCTTGCGTTTTGGGTAGGAACAACTGTGATTTTTTTATTAGTTTTATCAATTTCGTACTTGATAGCCTGACCTATATTAAATCCGAATGTGGCCAAGTATTTAGCTTCAATATATAAACGATTCTTAATTTTATACAGCCTTTTTATGCTTTCTTTCATAATGTGAATCCTCCTCTAACTTTAATGGGTTATGTGTAAGGCGCAAAGAAATACACCTTAGCGAAAAAGACCCCTCAGTCTTTAGACATTCAGCCTAAAGGCAATTAAGTCACTTTCGTTAAAGTGTATTAGTACTCCATCTTATGAATTTGCTGAGATTATTTATTTTTTATTTAGCAAAAAAGGATTTCCAACAAGCGAGTGTTTAACTCGCTTATTGTCATGGATGTAAAAAATGAAATCTCAGTTTAATTAGTTCTGATGTAGGAATGTATTTGTCTAAACCGTGTTTAATAACAAGTCCCGCACCTGAGCTCTTCAAGTTTTCATAAATCTTATTCTTCATATCCTCTCGAGACGCATACAACACCATATTTGGTCACATCATCCTCGATCATTCTAAAATTAAACTTAAAAGAATTTGTTTTCATATTTCGAATACGATATTCATCTGGCTCTATCCAAAAATAATTACAGTTCTTAGGTAGGTCAGCGTCCGAAGCATATAACGCTTCCGTCACGACCTCATAGAGACTTACTTCAGTTGGTTTCTCATCTAAGTAGATTGTTTGAGTTCGACTATCGTTAACTTCGATTTTCAATATCCACTTTAGTCTTCTTAAAGACTGGATGTTGAACATATGGTAAGCATCGATCGCTTCCAAAGCAAGCGCTCTTACTTCATCCATATCCATCGTTTTAGAAATAGCTATCTGTATAAGCAAGGCAGCTAACACTTCTACATCATTAGCATGCGACTTACTACGAATCGTTTCTTGAATTGCTTCTTCATGTAATAGATACAAATTTCTTATTAGTTCCTCGCGGTTTTGTCGTTCTGGCGGAATTAAAAACATAGACGGACCTGTTATAGGCTCTATACCGTACAAATTTTTGATCCACGCATAGATATCTGGATCGAGATTATTTTTATTAGTACGCACAGCATTATTTTGCATTTAAACTCTCCTCAAAATGATTTAGTAGACAAATGGGTTGTGAAAGCACAAAAAAGTGCAGCTAATAAAACACAACAAGCCTTACAGACGTAATGTAGCGATATATTAGCTACACATAATTGAAAATGTGTAAACGTGGGTTTTCCTCATAAATTGGCTACTTCGAGTTAATTGCATTATCTTCTTTATAATTAAGTTAAGTTAAGTTAAATGAACTAACTTATCTATCTGCAGGTATACCTATTTCAATATCAGGATGGATAAATGTAAGTTTCATAAGTAAGATCTCAAAAGAGCACTAAGCCTTCTGTCTTTTATGTTAACTCCGGCACTCAGGCACGGAGTGCCTATAATTTTCAAATGAAATCATTTGTGACTTTAGCTTGAAAAGAGTACTATAGGAAAAATAAAAGGTCCTTTTACCTTCCCATGTGAGATGAAAAGGACCCATTTATTCTTTATCTGTTCATTCGCTTTAATGCTTTTCCTTTTGTGCGGATCTTCTCTCGCACGATCCTCTATTCGGGTTTTTATTCGTATGAATTAATTTAAACTAACCAACGACCCTTGACCAAATTTTAGCAACGCTAAAATACCAACATATTCTCCTTCAGAGATTTCTGAGTAATCACTTTCTAGAGAATCAAGGTTTAAATTAATAGTTTCGCCATTCATTTCATCAACTATTGCGTATCCTTTTTTATCCTTTTGAAACGGTGGAGCTACATAAATATACTGATACTGATCTGAGCTAGGATTATTATTCATAAAGTACTTGTAGTCTCTTCCTTTCAGATAACTGTTTATAATATTAGCAGCATGTTGTTTGTAAGATCTTTTACCTGAGTGTTTCATTAAGTAATCATAAATCCTCTTTGGTACTTCCAATGATTCATGCCTCCAAACTTCTACACACTCTTGTTTATCGTCCCATAGATCAATAATTACGTTTTCTCGTATGTCATTCGAACGATGACGAAATACACGCTGATAATACCCATTTGATGGATGAACGATAATAAAATAGCGTTCTTTAGGTGTAGTCGTTAGTGTTATATTGACTGCAGTCTCATCAGGAGTAAAATTAACCGTCTCTATATGTAAACGGCTTGTTCCAAATAAATTTGCAATGATATCAACTGCAAATTCAATCGCAAAATCAATATTTTCGTAATAGTCTCTTACCATTTCAAAAAGAGAACGTATTTTCCCATCTTTCTCAACAGCACGATGAGGTGCATTCAAAAATAGTGCTAGCTCATTATTAGAGCATTTTTCCGCATACAATTCTGCTTCAATCCCTATAGTTTCACGTAGCAAGCTCTTTATGTTTTTTAAAAGATCAGTTAACGGAAAAATAAAGCAGATTTTAGATGGAGAAGCTTTAACTCCAGTAGCTAAATGATGGTTCCAATCTAATTTCAATGTGCTTTTATTCATTAAGATTCCTCCTAGGGCTTTTGTTATAATTGCACGCTAAAAAGCACTTCTAAACTAGATTCAACCTTACACGGGAACTTCAACGTGAGCTGGTTAAACAAACTAGAAAGAAGTGCTTTATTCTTAAATAGACACTAAGTCATGCCACGACCAATAAGAATAGAATACCTTTAAGGTTAACATTAATAATGTAATCGCTCGATTGTTATAGTAAAAATCACCAGTTTGCATCAATGATCTGATCAGGGTTCCTACGGGCCCTCGAATTTCTAATGCGTAATATCCTCTCTTTTGAAGAACCAGGGTTTTATGATGTTGCTTCTTTCACTTTTTGATACAAGTGCTCTTCTTCAGTAACTGGGACAAGATACTCGTATTCACCAATAACAGGTAACTGCCCAGGGAAATACGCTGAGGCAGCGTTAATATCTGATGTATACGTTACTCCTCTGTATACCTCAACACGATATTCGGTGTAACCACCAAGTTCAATTGCAATCACATATTTTTCTTCTTTATTTAGCCTTCTTGTTTTAGCCAGATCTTTCTCTGCAAAAATATAAAAATTTCCTTCTCCAACTATATAGTAGAAGTTCTGCCCATGATCTTTAGAACATATGATATCCAGCAGCAGATTCAAGGCTTCGCCTAATGATTGAGCAAGAACCAAATGTTCTGAATTAGGGATAATATCGTCTTTAGTTACTGGGTGTAAAGATGGAAAAATAAAATTGGTTATCGTCATCTTGATATTCTCCTTTTATCACTGGATACTTGATTAATGAAAGCTGAGATTTATTAAGGGAAATATTAAGGGGAATTATAAGAATGGTATTAGAAGAAAGAACGAATTGAAGTTCAGCTATGAAGAAGTTATATCTATTCCAAAGTCGTAAACCTTCAGGTACAGTTCACACCTGCTTCAATAGATTTCATTGCTTGTTGCAATTTAACCCAGCAGGGTGTAGTTTCAAAATCAAACTTAAGATTATGATTATTTTTATCTACAACTACTTCATCAATTCCAATTAATATCGTGCAGCTTTCATTAAAATATAGAACAGTACTAAGAGTATCCATTTGGTCGGTTTCAAATATTACCTCGTAACGATTGCATTCCTCATAATGTTTTCCTATTTTCGCTTGAACCCAATCAGCCATACCAAAACTAAAACCATGTTGAATCAAAATTTCAAGATTGATGTTTTTACCAACTCTTTTAATTGCCATACGACTCCTACTTTCCTTGATATTATGGGTTGTGAACGAAACGCAAAAAAGCGCTTCTCCCAGAATATAATCGCACAAAGGCATAATTCACCCTAAGGTAGATCATAATCTTGGAGAAACGCTTTTAGTTAAATGGTTCTTTAGGCGCCTGCCAGAACCTTAATAAGTTTCGTATATATTTTTATATTATATCATAATGAGATACCTATAAACAAGATTCGAGAAACAATCATGTTAAGAGAAAAGAATGATGAAACAGAGATATAAATAGTAAAAGCCCCGCTAATCAGGGGCTTCTAAAAGATTTTGTTGAACTAGATATAGCTATTTATTCGAATACATTTCATTATTTCTAAAAATAGCTTTAGTCGTTCTTTAGTTACTTCTCAGTCTTATATACTTCATACTCTTCTGATCCTGGCTCTCCTGCTGAGACTAATCCAGTACCCCAACATATATCACATTTTTCTCCATCATTATAACCATCAATACAACCTGGAGACTGACAAGTTACAAGACCGTGTGTCCGTTTGGCTGCGTGTAGAAGTGTTTCTTCATTCATTTTTTCTACCTCCACTCTCTTAACATATTACACACAGATACATGTGTGGTGAGATATAGGAACATGATAACCTGTTACATTAATTCTCTTAAAAATGGAGCTTTCACCACATTAGGTACTTTTAAACGCTGTAATTCCTCCCATATCTGAATTATAAAGTTCTTTAAAAATTCCTTAAATGTATATCCTTTTTGAAACGCAAAAACGCTTCTCGCAGAGAACGAAAGTAAACAAAGGCTTGTGGCCATAGTTTATTCCTTCACTTCGAGAAGCGCTTTTCTAATTTGGTTCATTGGCGCATGCCAGAACCCCAACATTTCAAACTTATTTTATTATTATACCAGTTAGGAAATATATTCTCAATTAGCATGAACAGCCTTATCATTAACCTTAGAGGTGTAAAGCAGTTCATATCCCTGTTTTTATAATCGAATTACTCGTTTAAAAGCTGACGATTCTCTCTCCGAATCATTATCTGGTATTGCTGCCGGTTCAAGATCACGAATGGTTCTAAAAAAGTTCTTCTCATTAATTATCTCATTCTTATTTAAATTGATATCTGGTTGTTCGGTACAGGTTTCATTGATACTTAGATATCCGTTTGAGTGGGACTGAATTAGGTTATCTAAGGCGTCAGCAACTGAAGGTTGTCTTTGCTCGTTTTGATCATGGTGTTGAGTTCTAGCGAAAGGAGGCCGCCGTAATACTGGAACTCTAAGTCCTAATCCCCTAGACTCCCTACCCACTAATCTATCATTATAAAACCAGAGCATAAACCTAAAGAAATTCAAAGTGAAACTGGCAAGTATACCAAAGAAAAGAAGTGGTTTTAAGAAATGTAATATGAAATCTATAAGTGATTGCATTGCTTTAAATATATTTTGGTTTGATACTTTACTTTGTTCTGATTCAGTCGAAACTTTTGAAGTACTAAGATGATCATTAACAACTGATATACTGCCATCTTTCTCTAATTGTTGTGGTATTACCACATTGAGTAAAGACGGAATAATTAGCGTGATAAATAAATACAGTATAATTAGTTTGATTGTATGCCAAAAAAAACGTATAAAGTACATATTGGCCTCCTGTGTAACTCATAAAAAACCAATGCTTATTTAAAAGTAAAGTAGAAATAGTGATTAGAAGTGGATAACACGACTAACCAACTCTGTCGTCTTCTCATCTTCCCCATTTTTCTTTTGGTCATTATCACGAATAGTTCGCTTGATAATATCTTCGTTAACGGATTTAGTAGCCTTTGTGTTGTTTAATCTATGAATAGGTTCAACTGGACTTGGTGGTGAGACAGATATCATTTTTTCAAGAGATTCAGCGATAGATGCAGTTTCCGGTTCTTTATCCTCTTCGGATACATTTGAGATATATCTTGATGACCCAATATTATTCCCACTAAACCTTTCAACTGACCAGAATGTTTTCATAAACCAGATACAAACAGCTACAATACTGAGTAACAAAATTCCAACCCCAAGTACTCTAATGATTTTAAAAAATGGATCGAGTACTGATTTAGGCAATTGAGCTGAATTGGCTTCTGTTTTATTTTCAGACTTAATAATTTGTGTTGAAGATTCTTTTCTTTGATCATTTTTTTTTACTAAAGTAGTTTGCTCATTAGATACAACTGTATAAGCTGGATTTGTTAGTGCCTTCTCCAAAGTAGGATAAATAAATATAATCATTCCAATAAGAGATAAACCAAATGCAAAAAATATTAAGTTTCTCATTTCGTCAAACAAATTGAATCTCTCCTTTATTGCTCAATCTCACTCCTCATTCCCATCAATCGCATTTCTCTAAGTAAATCGGTGGATGGAAAACCTGTCATTGTAAGACTACCTTCTGCATTAATGGTTACTTCTATGTTACGCTCTTCGAACTCTTCAGCAAGGTGTCGTTTGGTCAAAATATGAATTGTTTGATTGCTTGATCCTCGAAGCCCTGTTGTTTCTTTTTTTGCTTCATTAAATCGGCCATCGATCAGAACATCTATAAAATCTAGAATATGGGGACCAAAATTTATTTTTAAAATTTCTTCACGATAGAAACCTGTAAATACCACGATTGATAAACACATTTGTCTTAATGCTTGAACAAGTTGCAACAAAGAGGAAGGTTGAAGGAAAGGCTCTCCACCACTGATAGTCACACCATCAATGTCACTTGGGAGAAGAGAAAGGATTTCGTCTAGACTCATTTCTTTTCCCTGATCATTTGAATGAGTGTTGGTATTAAAGCACCCCGGGCATTTGAGTGTACAACCTTGAAAATGAATCATAGCTCTTTTTCCTGGCCCATTTACATATGTGCTTGGGGTAAAAGAATGAATACGCATAGCTCTCTAACCTCCATTTACTCTATTAATTTGTTGATTTGAAAGTAAATCGACAGCAAGAAATTCAGGTTTTCTAATTTTGTTTAATCCTTTTGCTCCCAATACCCTTTCAAAATCTTTCGTTGCCTGATCGCAATTGGTACCCTGAAAATCAAAGGCTTCAATAGTAAATGTTCCATCTTTGTGGCAAGTAACTTCTATTCTCTGATCTGTCATTATGTTTAGGCCCCCGCTCTAAGTATCAATTTAATATCGCCATTTTCAATTCGTCTCATTTCGATCTGTTTCCCTTGTGCTTTTGCCACTTTTACAGTAGCTGCTGCTGTATAGGCTTGAAGTAAAGTAGAACCCTTTTCCCCAATTACTTTTGCGACGTGACCAGCCCACCAATCCGCTTGGATCGAATATGTTTCCCCTTCTTTTACGAGCCCAACATCAAAAGGACCATTAAGTTTGATAACGTAATCAGCTTTTATCGTTCCATTGTGAATCCGGGCTTTTCCATTCTCAAGTAATGTAAGCTCTAGCATTTTACACGCTTCTTTTAATGATTCCTCATCACGAATGGATGTTACATTAGTTCCTACAAATGACATTTTGAAAACCTCCTTGAAATTTGGATGCGAGTTATTATAAATACTAGTGTGAAATCCTTCTATAATTCTCGGCAAGAGATTTGATTTCTACTACCTTTTTCGAAGCACTAGCGTTACGAGCACGGCCTTTTGCCCACTCTCGGATGTGTTCTATGGATTCTTTCTTTGTAACAGATACCGGGATTGTCTGTTGTAATGCATGTATGATATCTCCGGTAAGAACATCTCTTCTGTCTTCATTGAAAGCTGTCCAAAGTGCATCTTCTATAGCACTTTCAATTTCAGCACCACCATAACCTTCACTGTGTCCTACAAGAGAATTTAAATCAAACATCTCAGGATTTCGGCCGCGCTTGCGAATATGAATTGCAAAAATTTCTGCCCTTTCCTCATCCGTTGGTAGATCGATAAAGAATATTTCATTGAATCTTCCTTTACGAATTAGTGCAGGATCTAATTTGGATATGTCATTTGCTGTACCGAACACAAATACGGGCTTTGTCTTTTCTTGCATCCAGGTTAATAAAGTTGCACCAACACGAGATGTCGTTCCTCCATCCGTACTGTTCCCATTGGACATACCACTTAATTGTTTTTCAATCTCATCAATTTGAAGAATACAAGGAGCAAGTGCTTCAGCTGTTTTAAGTACATTACGTAGTTTTTGCTCAGTTTCTCCCAGAAGACTTGAAAAGATGGCGCCCACATCAAATCGCAGCAGAGGAATCTTCCATGCGGCTGAAGCGGCTTGTGCAGCTGCGGATTTACCAGTGCCAGGTTGTCCTG
The DNA here is from genome assembly GCF_000237325.1 of Paenibacillus polymyxa M1. NCBI lineage: Bacteria > Bacillati > Bacillota > Bacilli > Caryophanales > Paenibacillaceae > Paenibacillus > Paenibacillus polymyxa. The sequence goes on along the minus strand of NC_017543.1, from coordinate 213,849 downwards.
TACAAATGATCCCTTTGGGTCTTGGTAAACCAAATTCCATAGCTTCTTTTGTAAAAGCTTTTTCATATGTAATGAGCCAATTTTTAAGTTCTTCTAAACCGCCGATTTCATCAAGTGAGGTTTTTGGTGGTATATACTCCAAAAATCCTGAACTGTTGATGAATTGTGTTTTTATTTTTTGTACTGAGGTTACAGCTTCATCAGAAGTAAAAGACTTGTGTCTTACCCAGGTCAAAGCAAAGGCATTTTCCGCTTCACTTTGTGTTAATCCTTGTGCAGCCTGAATTAATCGGTACCGGTCTTCTTCTGATATGTTCATTTCTTTTATTCCATCATCAATAACTGACATTTTTTCTGTTCTAGATAATTTATCAAGATTTAGTTGCATTGAACCAATTACAACCGAAGAAATTATGCCATTCAATACTTTACCGAGATCCCTAGCTTCGGGTAGATCAAATTGAAGATGAGTGATATCCTTTGATAGTTCAAGGGGCAAATTAACTTGTGAACTCACAAAAACAAGATGTCGTTCATTTAGCTTTCCCGTGGGAATTAGATCTTTTATTAATTGAATGATTGTGTATTTTGTATTTGGGTTTTCAAGATACGGATGGAAATTTTTGAAAACAAAAACTGAGAAATCTGGTGTTTTTTCGGAACCGACAAACTGAAGAGCATTCGTTGGATCAGTTGTATCCTCAATGATTTTATTGGTAAATGGATTAAAAAAACCTTTAGTACAACTCCATTCAAAATAATTAAGAGAAGATTTCGAATTGCCCTTCTTTTTCCCTTCTTCAGCAATCCTTCGCAATTCATTACAAACTCGATCCTCTTCCCAGTCTTGAATCCATAAAGCTGGATAACCAGCATTAAGATACTCTTTGATATCTATTTGCATTGGAAAATGCCCCCTTTTACTTTTTGCATTTTTAATATAAACAGTTCTAAATGAGGTTTCAACAAATCCAACTCGTTTGAAAGCTATATCCGTTTTTCTAAAGATGAACTGATGATTTGTGTGAAGAGTTCACCCGTTCCATAATTCTTATGGATTAATAAAAATCAAACAAAAATATGAAAGCACCTCTCTATGTCAAAAGAGAGGTGCAGGACATTGATCGTTTTTTATTTTAACTCTTTTTGTATGGATGCTTTTATATCTTCATACGAAGAACTCCTAAGAATTTTACCATTTACAATGAAGGTTGGTGTACCATTGACTCCATAAAACCCACCTATTTTATAGTCTTCTTTTACAGAGTGAAGATATGTATGATTTTTCACTTCGAGTTCAAATTGTTTTTGATCGATACCCTTTATATTGTCTTTGACAAGCTGAATTAAAAAGGTTGGCGTAGCCCATATTTCTGTTTCTTTCCCTTGATTTTTGTAGAGTAACTCATAAAATTCCCAGAACTTTTCGTTATTTTGGTGGTAGATTGATTCACCAGCAGCTCCAGCTAAATAAGAATCGCGATCAATAAAGGCATAATTCATAAAGAAAAATTCAACTTTGCCAGTATCTATAAACTCACGTTTGAACTTGTTAAAATTTTCACTGGTCCATTTTTTACATGCTGGACATTTAAAATCACCAAATTCAATAACTTTCACTTTTGCATTAGAATTACCTATATGTGGCTGCTCTTTATATTTAAATCCATCCACTACAATCTTTTGTTTATCATCGGTATAGTTGGGTAATTCGTTAAGCACTTTAGATTTCTGGTTCTGTTGATAAATAAAAATACTTGTGATCATAACAAAAAATACAATAGTTAATCCAATCAATACTTTCTTCTTCATTAATTTTCCTCCACACCTAGCGATTGATTGCATCTAACCCAAAGATGCTGGTGACAAGCGTATTATAGGTGAATTAAGTTCGAGAATGACAATTATCACACAATTAGAGTTGTGAGGAATAAAATATACTGCAGAAGCCCGGTGGCACAAGTGTAATATGACAAGCCTTTGCCTGTCGCCAGGAAATCAGACGGGCTCATCGAAGTTAACAATACCCTTTGGGCGGAAACGTCTGTCAAACGCCCTCCCGGTTATTTCGATTTTGGGGAGTCAGAAGCAAATGGTACCGCTACATGCTTCATGGTTTCTAAGGAGTGGTTGGAACATACACCAAAGAGCATAAGAGAAACTAAACGCAAGCAATGGGGAATCAAATGTTAAGTTTATTTCATCATTATTACAAACATTTAAATTTAAATATGCTTCAATACATTTGTAGTCGCAAAAAAGGCTACAAGAAACGCTATAAGAAATTTGTGACTTTTTTTGATATCCTAACCGGGCATGCACATAACAATATACAGTTCATAAATATGGATGGAGTAAAGAATATGACGGATATTCAACGTCACGTCGTACTTTACGAAGATCTTATTGCTTCAATGTAATACATGGGCTGCTTGATTTAATTGATATTTTTGGTTCAGAAATAAAGAATAAAAAATTGAAAGAACTTAAACACCTCAAACGGTCGGTTAAAAGCGCCGACTCTTCCTTTCTTGCCCTATTTACAGAGGTTCATTTAGACTCAGCTCCTACGTATCTTGAAGACTTATACAAAGCCTACCTAAATGACAGGGAAAGAATATTTGCATCAAGCTTCTTTCTTTTCCCTTGCTTTGCTTTCTCTCCCTCTTGCGTCCCCTCATTGTATTGCAATCTACTTTTGAGAAACTTTTAATCATCCATACTATTCTTACCAATCAATTTTGCTTTACTTTATGCTATGATAAGCATATGGAGGTGTTTCTTTTGAACGAACAACGTGTACCTCACTACTTTCTCAATCAAGTCGTTACTGAATTAGGTGAGCAATGTGAGGTTCTTTTTAATGAATTAAATCAAGGGAATATTCGTGACTTTCTCAAAGATATTATTTCTAACGAATTCACTCCTACGAATACAAATGAAATTCGAAGAATCACTTATAAATATACGCAGGCAACAAAAAAAAGATGGTATGAATCACTTTCTCAAACCGTTAACTCACACAAAAAGTCTGCGAAAAACACGGAATTAATAAAGGAACTTGAACTGTTAGAAAAACTTGTTGAAATGTATGGTCCTGCAGAACTTAAAAAATTACATGATGTAGACACCGTTAGTGCTTTGCTACAAAAACGATTGGATGAGGTGCACGCATGGTCTGTGGATAAGGATTCGCGCCTTTTTGAATATAGGTACATACGCGACAAAACGCCTGTCCAAATTAAAAAAGCGATTCGGTCAGATGCGATTATCATCGTCGCCGACATCTTAATCAAAAATTTCGACGGCAACCTCAATAAAATAATTGTGGATCAGCCATTAAAGTATGCTGACCACCCCGTTAGCAATGCCAGTCTTACAAAAATGAACTTAACCAATAAAAGTGTATTGATTGATAACAAGGTTCATTACATCAACGAATATCGTCCCGATGAAAACTACTCTCTTTTAACCTTGGTGAGTCAGGATATTGTTAGTGAAGAAAAAATCTTGAGAGCGATCGACAACACCGATTTAAACATATTTCGTTCAGTGATCTCCATGCGTGACCGAAAGCTGTTTTTCGAAGAGCGCAAAGTGTATGTGACCATTGGTGATTTAGTACGTAATACTTACGGATCAGATAACAAGCAGAGCTACGATGCCGTTAAAGAACGTTTAATGAAGATGGCTAATGTAACTTTTAATGTAGTGGATTCGAATCGAACGTTGGTATTCGGCATTTTTGATCGTTTAGATATTCAACCTCACGGTAACGGTGAGATTGCCGAGATTACGATCAACGAGGAGATACACCAAAACTATGTAAGAGGACAAGTGATCCGTGCTTATAGTGATAGGCTGGGGGCATTTGAAAACAAAGCTTCTCAAAGCTTAATCTTCCCGCTGCAAAAAGAACGCTTTTTATGCTATTTCAGGCAAACTGGCTACTCGTCGGATTTTGATTACACCTACTTTATTCATAAAGTTCAATTTCGCAGCAAACGTAAAGATGTTAACTTATCCATCATCGAAGAATGCCTACAAGATTTCATCAATCATAAAGTAACCGTTGAATCTTATGTACGAAAAAAAAATACTTTTCACATTACTTTTCTTCCTGTCGAACCTTATGAGGTCGCTGACTTGCTTGGAAATCAGGAACTTGCTCATTTTATTGAAGATCTCACACCGGAACAACTTAGTCTTCCACTTGAACCTTAAAACCACTTGAATAGTGGTTTTTTATTTTGTTCCATTAGCGGTGAACGTCCGCTCCTAATGAGTTTTCGAATACGCCTTCACGAAAACGCTATTTGCCGTTCATGTCGCTACTGCATCCTCATATTACAATCAATTATGCAAGAAAAACGAATCTTTAGCTCGATTTTTTTCGCCCATTTTTCCGCTATTTAAATTAGAGTATCTCCATTTAGTCCATTTTCTTTGGATGATTATCCTATACCCAAAACAATCGTAAAAAATTTCGCCCATTTTTCCGCTATAAAAAAATAGCAGTAATAGCTTCAATCAAAAAATTTCGTCCATTTCTCCGCCTTATTCGAAGTAAGGCTTTGAAAAAGCACTATCAAATTGTTTTAAAATTAAACAGACAGCAAAAGGTAAGATCGATGATAAAAAAAATCGCCCATTTTTCCGCTTTTTACGGCTTTTTAATTGGCTTGAACACTAACTTTTAATTAATTCGCCCATTTTTCCGCTAATAAAAAAAAATCGTCCATTTCTCCGCTAATAATCTTTCATAGTCATCAAACAAAAAAAAAATTTATGGGGATATAGACCTATACGTAGCTCTAAAATCACTTTAATTCGCCCATTTCACCGCTAATCACCTTTCTATCTAAGGATCGTTTTTTCTCATCAAGAATATGACGAAAAATTTCGCCCAAATTTCCGCCTGTTTTTTTTATATTTTTTTTTCTAACCATAAAAACCCTTTTACATGAGGGCTTTTATAAAATTCGTCCATTTTCCCGCTAAGAAATCAAGCAAGCTTTTTGTTGAATAAACAAGCTTAAATGTTTTTTCGCCCAAATTTCCGCTATTTACCTATGTATTTACCGACTTTATCCACAGTGCTATAATACTCGTGAGTCTGATAGATTCCCTGTTCTACATATGTCTGTAAACCAATCTATATATAACAATGCAAAAAAGACCCAACCTCATAAGTCTAATAAGTGGTAAGTTTGGCGACTGGCACTTTTTAGACTTCAAAAAATCGGGACTGTTTTTGCTTCTTTAAAGATGTGTTTTTATTATATCACGCTGCTAAAAGAAGTGAAAGCCAGTTCCCTGTATTTCCTATACACTTTTTTTGGGTTGGAAATAAGGAGTGGCTATCCATGAAACATCATCGCAATCTATTCGATGCACGATCCCTTCATAACGACACCCGTCTGCTTTTTAAACTAAAATTGTTACTCGGCACGGTCTGTGCATATGGCGGAGAAATTCCTTTAACGAATGCTGAGCTTGCAAAACGTATGGGCACTTCCAGCTATCGCATTTCCGTTCTCTTGCAAAAATTAGTCTGCGAAGAGATTGTTCACTACGACGTTCGAGGTAAACTTTTTTTCAACCAATATGTTTTTATCAAGGAAAACGAAGACATCGGCAAAGACGGTTTGTATGCTAAAAATTTTGTCTTTTTCAATTCGGAAAGTTTCCTCCAAGAAGATCGCAACGTGCAACGTCTCGTTTTGCATTACGTGGGCAAAGAGCTGGTTTACCTCCCTGGAAACTTTCGGTGGGGGCATATTAATGATCTTTATGGACCCTTAGGTCTACTTAATATCCGTACACGAAAAGAAGCTTTAGCCGTTTTAAAAAAGGCAGAAAAGTATCTTAAAATGAAAATTTACAAAGATAACTTTCAGGTGCTAAATGTGCATCAAGAATGGTTGGATATGGGCGAAGTCTACTCTGAAGGTGCTGAGTTGTGGGTCATGAAGCAACTAAAAAAGCATCGTTTTTGCTGTGATTTCTTATCCCGCAAAGCCGTTTGGCAAATAGCTAAAGTGATGGAAGACTACTATGCTAAATTCGACTACGAATATGCAACCGAAATTTTCGATACAGCTCTCTTCCAAATTCAGAAAAATAAAATGCGCTCTCAAAACTTCTTTAAACTGATCTATCGTGAAGATGACGAATATATCGTTAGCGATGAGAAGAATGAACTGGATGAGATTAGTGCTTATTTTCGCGCTGTGATGGAATCTGCCGAGCTTAATTATGCAGTTCAGCTCTCCTTCGATCTTCATGAAATCAATAGGAAGAAACAAATGGCGGAATCCAACTTATTCTCCAATGATCAAATTACACAATTAAATCAAGAAATCATCCAAGAAGCAAATCAACAGCATGAAAAAGTATGGGATAAGCTTCGTCAAATAAATCGCCACTGGCTTGATCGTTTTCGTCAAGACCCAGAATGGTTTATCAAGCATGCTTATCAAATCAAGTTCCTTCCCGATCCGATTTTAGAGATAAAAACCGAAATTGAAAAGGCTCTCTCCAAACAGAACCGTAAAAATTGGGCAATTTAGTTTAGCAGCTACAAGCAGGCTTATTTGCTATGCCTAAATTGTTTTTTTTCAAATTCATCCATCAAAGAGCTAACAGTGGCATACATCCTTATAAGGCGACTGTTATTTAGCATGCCTTAATTTCCTCGTTTTCCCCCTCCTCAAAGTCCTTTTTCGACTTTTCTTCATTCATTGAGAGAATTTGCAACCTTATCTATCAAACTCATCACTTTATAAATAGACAAGAAATAGTTTTTTTTATTAAAATGCTGTGGATAACGTTTTATGCGGTGTGGTTAGTCGAATATGGATTGTTAATAAGGATCATTAATGCTGGGGATGACTCTTTCATTCATGTGTAAAGAAAGTTCCCTTCATTGGATTTCGTATTTTTTAGCGTGTACGAATACTAAAATCCTATGAATGAGGAGACTGAACTACCTTATCCAAATTCTTGCAGCTTGAAAAAGCCTATAGCCGCAAGGGTTACGGGCCCCCAATTACGTCTCTAAAAAGGTATTAAATAAAGGTGTTATCTTTATGGTTTTAATTTATTGTTTTAAAAAAAGGGGTTAACTGATGGTGTTGATGAAGGGTGTTCACAAGGCAGAAGTGCCATCACCATAAGATATGAAAAACATCTGAAAGATAGAACTTCTCTTCTGCTAACAATACAAAGAAGGCTCGAATTTACTTCCACCGCAAAGTTATACCTGATCCTTTTTATCATTGAGATGATTAGTGCATATAAGTGCATATAATGAAACATTCTATTTCCAAATTCAGATATGAGAGACGAACTGAATTTGGAAACTACGATGCTATTATCAAGCATCACTGTTAGCACTACGTCTCTAACTGACACGCCGCTGATGGGCGTAAAACAGGATCTGGCCGCTGTTGTCCGGTAAAACTAAAGTATTAGACTGGAGTCGTTGATTTGATGTGGTTTTTGAATTGAAAAATTGTCAGCATTAAAAAAATATAATTTTAGACTGACCCATTAATAGAAACCGCAGTGAGACCATGACTTGAAATATAAAGTTATAGATTACCGCAGTTGATAATTTTCACTTTAAAGGTGACAGTGTTGAGAAACAGAAATTTTAACGAAATCGATATGCCTTGAGGTATAGGGAGAGATGTATTCCATGAGAAGCTGGTAAAGTACAGCTCATTGGAACGGAATGAGTTGTGGAAACGGGTGGCACTTGCATGAGCAATGGCAAAAAATCAAGAAGCAGCCGGTTGAAATTCGTGATCAGAGCATTAAATTTGCGGATTCCATCGTCCCCCTTTCACCCTCGCGCGCAGTCGTTTCATATCGGCGATTGGCGGCAGGCCGAACATCCTTGCATACTCACGGCTGTAATGGGAGGGACTGTCATAGCCTACCTGAAAAGCGGCTTCTGACGCATCAGCAGTTTCGGATAACAGCAGGCGCCGCGCTTCCTGCAATCTGATTCTTTTCTGATACTGCAGAGGGCTCATCGCTGTGACTTCTTTAAAATGTCTATGCAACGATGAAGGGCTCATATTGGCCAGCTCGGTCAGTTCCTCGATTCGCAGCGGCTGGGCATAATTCTCCTTGATTTGCTCGATGACCTCCTTGATCCGGTAAGCGCTGATTCCCTCCACAGCAATCTGCTTCAGCACATCCCTCTGCTGCCCTTTCAAAATCCTGTACAAGATTTCACGAATATACCTTGGTGCCAAAGCTTTAATGTCCTCAGGTGTCTCCAATAACCGTACAAGCCTTATAGCGGCATCAAGAAGGGATGTGCTTGTTTGGCTGATAAACAGCCCGCACCTGGAATACGCTGGTTGAACCGCGTGATGCTCGGACTCCTCCAGAATCTCTACAATCACCTGAAGGCACCTGACCTGGGTGGTTCTTTCCTTTTTTAATTAATATATAATTCGACTTTGAAAACTCTGGAATCGTCAACAACTTGCATAAAGCTATTAATTGCCCCTTCAGACGTTTATCTTAATGTATTCCATTCTGAAAGCCCTGTACAAGTATTCAGCTCTTCAATTTTATTCCCGTTCGATTGTCGAGACCTGAAAGAACATCTCTTCGCAAAAAAAGACCTGCCTATGAGTGGGTCTTTTTTTATTGAGGAGTATGTAATGTTCAATTATAAAAAAGGCGATTCATAACACTTATCTAAAAAATAAGATCTCTCCATTTTTTAAACTTTCATTATTTAAAATTTCACAATAGGAAAACATTCATTGTATAAAGAGCGATTTTGGCACACTCTTCTCAGTGCAGTTAAACCTTTTTTTAGCGGTCGAGAAATTATTCTGCCTATCGGCGCGTTCGAAGAAAAAACCGCCATCTTGCGTTGAAGAAGCGGTTCGGTTCGTTATTTGCTTGTATATCTTCATCGTATTATGATAGCCTTCTTTCCAACCGAGGATTTATTCGCTACATACGAAACAAGACACAAATGGACACTTGGATGATATGGTACCGTAATGGCGAGCAGAACCGTTTAGAGCAGCCTGCAGTTGCTAAAACAGTACAGGGTACTGGAGATGTGGTATCGTCAACGATCGTAAGGGAGTGGATGGAGTAGATCCGAGGGGAAGTAAGTGTGAAGCAAGCTTGTGCATGGAAAGGAATAACTAGCGCCACGTACGATCGCTGGAAGGCGGAGTATGCGAGCAAACTGAGGACCACTTGGTAGAGAAAATTCGCAAACTCTGTATCCAGCATAAATATCGTTATGGATACCGGAAAATCACCGCCTTGCTTCGGTGGGAGTATACAGTGAAGGGCTGCGATGTCGTGTAAAAGCGAAGAAACGGAAACCTACTGGGCAGCACGTTCATATCGCGAGGGCATCTGCTAATGTGACAGTTTGAAGCAGACTTGCCTATGCAAAAACTCGTAACGGACATTACGTATTTGCCATTAGCGATCAAGGCAGCGTCTATACATCCTTGGGCTTCCAGTAAGCTATAAAGGGAAAAGGCATGATCATGAGCATGAGCATGTCCCGTAAGGGAACGCCAATTGATAATGCCCCATCGAATCGTTTCATTCGACACTAAAGTCTGAAACGTTCTACCTCGAAGGTTTAACCTGTACGAGGATGGCAATCGAGCAGACCGTTCGAGGGTACATCCTTTACTATAGCTCAATTCGCATTCAGACAAAACTAAACAACCAGTCACCGGTTCATTTCCGACAACTGGCTGCTTTAAACTTGGAAGGTGTTTTGATCCCTGTCTCACAAACGGTGGTTAGTCTCAAGGAATGCTCTTTTTTAATTTTTCTTTTAAGTAGAATAAGTAATCATTAGATTTACTTAGCCTCATCCTTGACTTCATAATTAGTTACGACCTCAAATTCCCCAATGTTTTTTTTCCCTTCTACATCATAAAGGGGGATTTTTCGAATGTCACCATTTTTGCCTGTTTGTTTAATTGCTTCGTCAATAGAGGAAACTTTAGGTGCTAGATCTTCCGATCTAATATAACCTTTAACACCATTTGTACCTTCGGCAGAAATTAACTCGGGTTCGACTCCAATCGTATTAGCGGATAACGCGGAACCGAAAGTTTCTCCGTTACTGTTTAATGAGTATTGGGTTTTAGACAGTAACTCCTCTATATCCTTCGAGTTTTTGACTGAGATTCCGGACTCAGTATTTGAAAAAGTTTGATTTGGAGATCTATAACCAACATAACTTGTATATCCACTGCCATAGTAAAAAGCAGCTTTGGTTTGAGAATAATATACCCCTTTAGAAGTTAGTCTGGGCGAATATGCATAATTATTTATGTTTCCATCGTTTTCGTTATACGCCATAGAGCTTGAAGTTTTCATAGTACCCGATTGATCGAACAAACGTGCTTGAACACCCATATACCCTGCGGGAACACCGGTATTGGCCTTAACAAAACCAACAGCTTCGATTGTTTGGCCAGTTGTAGGATATCTTAACCACACTTCAGACGTAAATGAATAATTATAGCCATTAATTGTTGGAGTGTCGTAGTAGCCAGAGCTGGTGTTGGCTGAGGCTGTTGTCGACATAAAAATAATTGAAAAAAAACATACTAGTAAAACTTTTACATTTTTTGCAATCACGTTAACCAAGATACTTTTCCTCCCCGACTGTAAGAAATTTTGGATTATGTTTAAATTTCATTAATCCCCTTTTGAAGAATACATTTTAAATTCGCCAATGACGGTTGTTCCATCGGAATCATACAAAGGAATCGATTTATAACCGGCGTTCTTTATAGACTTTTGATCTGTTAAAGCTTCTTCTGGTGAAGATACGGAAGTTTCCATATCAGAGGACTTTACATATCCGATAACCCCATTTTCCCCTTCTGCCTTTATCAAATCTGGTCCATGTTTTGATCCTGAAGGGTAAGGGCCATGGCCATAAGTTTGCCCTTCTTTATTAATGGAATAATTAGGGAGGTTTTCATCAACATTAGATCTATTCTTAGCTGAAATGTTTGCATCAGCATTGAGAATCGAAGATTTTACAGTCAGTATTATGATTGCAAATAAACTGAGTGATAGTATAATTCCCATCAACGAACGTTTTTTCATACCCATAATCGATACCTTCCTTTCATAAGTAATTTATTGATATGATTGCTAGCCAGCTCTCATTATTTTCTGTTTATAGAATCTTCTTCAAAGGAATTCAGTACTAATAAATAGAATATATTTCCTTATATTAAATGCTATCACAATTCAACTTTGTTTACAATACAAATATGGACGCTCACTGTTGTTACACAACCATCAAAATTTAACTAAATACACGTGTGATTAACCACCAATTGAATATTTCATTTCTGAAGAGGATTAGCCAAACTCACAATGATTGTGTTGGCATATACACAAAAAAGCCTCGACAAATGCCCGAGGCTTTAAAAAGATTACTCCATAATTATCATGGCTCTAGTGAACCAATCCACCAAAATCACGAGCATCCATTGCTTGACCAATATTAATAATGCTTACAATCCCCTTACCCCAAATATTTTCCCAGGTTTGGATAGCATCCATTTTACTTTCTTTAATAAACATATGCTCAATGGTACCAAAATTGTCAAAAGTTATTCGTGTAAACAAGTTTAAGACCTCCATTTAATGGTTTGATATTTATTGTTCTAATCAAAATTGAACAAAACAACCGCATCCACCGATATCGAATAGATCGATCTGTTCAGGTTTTGAATTCTCGAGTAAAGCAAACTCGCGAAGCGTGAAGGGCTCACTTGGATTACGAACATTTGTATACAAATGTTCGTTATCTTCTAATTGACTTACTTCTGGATTTTTCCCTTTACGCTTCATAAAGCTATACTTTTTTATTTTCATGTATCTTGTTGATGCGCTTGCTGCCGGATGTATATAGAGTTTTGGTTTTGTACACTTGCCGTAAAAGTATCCCCGATAGGCATCATCTAATTCTTGCAGCATTTCTTCTTGGAGATGTGATGGAATCTGATTTTCGTCAGGTACGCTCTTGTCTAGAATATATCTGTATGCTGACACACACATATAGAGGTGATATTCCTCTTCCATATGCTTCTGAAATATCTCGGGCATAGTTTTTTTTAGGTTTCGATAGTGTCCCTGTCCAGCTTTTACGCATCGCCCGTTACAATTATTGTGAGCAAAGCCTAGCTTATATAACTCAGGTTCCATAATGTTGTATTCTTTAAGCACATTGTCTATGCGTATCATGTTATCAATGAGTGGCATTTCAACACGAAATGGTCTCCAGTTTCTAGCAATTGCTTCTTCTCGATGCAGCTCTTCAATGCCTATTCCAAAATAGAGTGTTGCGTCTTTAATGAAATCTGCTTGTTTCAAAAATTGATGATTTAGCCATCTTTCAACCTTCGGTTTAATCTGCTTTTTCAAGTAGTCAGAAGCAACGCGCATCTTGAGAAGTTTAGAGCAATCGCCGATCATATTGTTAAAAACCAACTTTTTTTCAAACATGAGTTGCATCGGCGTTATACCTGCGCTATGAATTAACAAGGGAAGTTTTAATTTATCGGAGCATTCTTTGATGAAACGGTACGTATCAGGGCTTTCCCATAATGTGTCCGTAAAATATAGTAAAATATTGTCATCAGGATAGCTTTTCTTCACAAAGTCGGCTACAACAAAACTGGCCCTTCCCCCGCTAAAAAAAATGATTCTATTTTTTCGTAGTACAAGTTTTTCTTTCCTTTTAGAATCACTATCAATACCTTGGTTATGATTTAGTTCAAAACGCAATATATTTCCTCCTTAGGTAACCTATGATAATTGCACTTAAAATGCGAAAGAATACTGACCACCATCGCTATTCCTAGGAGAACCTTCGATAGTAATCTTAATGGGTTCTACATCGTCGAATCCTGCTATATCTTTTCCTGGTTTTGCATACCACGGTGCATAGAAAAACATTTGAATGATACAGAGCTTCACTGCAATTCCGGAAATATCCTGTGCGTAAGCTCTTAGATAATAGTTAGAAGCTGGAAGTAACATAGCACCGCAACCTACACAAGGATCAGAAACTGTTTGTCTCTTCATAACTTCTAGGTCCTCATTGCCACGATTCATCTCAACCATCATCCTTGTGATCCCCATTGGTGTTGGAAAATAACCAATTCCTTTTTTATAGCCATGTCCGGAATGTTCACTCAAAAGATACGATAAATAATCAAAGGGATTATCGAGAATAAGAAATAAATCGAATATCTTATAATAGTGCTCATTTAACTTTTCAGAGATACTCAATCTTTGGTCTGTTTTACCTAACCCCCACAATAACCATTCAGCAAAATTATCTATGGTGGCTTCAGGGTGACTTAGGCATTGAAGAAGCATTTTTTTAGTTTGCTCTACTCTAAATGTTCCATTGTCAGCCCAATCAATCTGAGGTATAGGCCCGCTCCCTGAAATTGTTCCCTTCATCTGAATGTTTAGCCAGTAATCCCATCTCCCCCACAACAAATCGTCATATGCGAGGAGAAATGGCAATAACCAGCCCTTTTTCTCAAAAACCTCTTTATGATGCTGAGGAAGACCTTTGAAGCCCAAAGCGTAGTTAGCAAGACTTTGATTTAATTGAAGAATTTGATCTTGTGAAAAACGCTCGACTCTATACATATTATCTTTATTATTCAAAATATGCCTCCAGAATTGTACCCTCTCACTGCACGAGGGGTAAATTGATTTATCCCTGTGCAGAGGGTAGGAAAAAACAAATTTGAAAGCTTTGAGTAAAAAATTTTGCATAGCAAAAAGAAGCACGATTGTATGCAAGTCACTTCAGGTGCATAATGCTACCTAAAAAAGTGAAATAGACACATAATCGTGCTTCTTGTAATGATTGACTCTTTTGCGCGTGCGAGAGCCATTGTAATGAATGCAGTTAAAGTATTAATAAATGATAGCACAGTTACTGTAGGTCAGCAAGCAAACACTAAGTAGTAATTAGTATTGTTTCTTGATGCCGAGAACTTTGTTAAATAAATCTAAGGATTTATAATGTTCTTGATATCTATTTCTTATAGAGATCAAGAGAACTAGCCATATAAAAGGAATAACTGTATCCATGAGGCGAGTTATAAACATCAAAAAGTATATATTGTTCGTTTACTCGTACCCTTGTAACACCGTTTATGTGTAGATAAGTCCCTTGGGTGCCTAAAATTGAAAGTGTATTACCTTCCCACGAAATATGTTCCAAATAAAGAGGTAGACTGGTGATTTCCTGTAACCAGTCATCTGGAGTTCTTAAAATTAGATGAACTGATTTTCCTATCATTTCACGAATAACAGTTCGAATGGTAGCATTCTCTGTCATTGGGGGGATAGATGTTGCACGTACTTTCCAATAATCACAGAGTTGAAATTGAGCTGTACCTTTCAGTCCTTGTGTCACAATGTGACTCGCGTTATGAGGATATTCCTTTTTCGTGTAAACAGCTTGATACCCCTCTTCTGTTTCAATGATACCTGTCAAGTAATGCTTAATTTTAAGTACCGAATCCTTATCTCTTATTTGAACTAACTTAACAAAATCCCCTTCTTGTGGTTTATCATAGTACAAACTGAAATGTAATTCCCCGATTCTAAATGGAACACGGAATGACATACATACATCCTTGTACTCCATAAAAGCGGCTGATCCTTTGAGCCCATCCAAAAAATCAAGCATTATCCATCTTTCTACTAATCGTTTGATCGGCTCTTTAGAATTCAAAAAAGTATCTAAAGTGTCTATTGTTAATTGTTCGATCATTGGGATACCTCCTCGATTTAATATCAAACTATGAAGGACTATTAAAATTTGGTTAAACACAAAAAAGCGCCCTTTCCAACGAATAACTACTTTAAAGGAAATTCTTCCTCTTTTTGTAGTTCATTCGCTCGATTGAGCGCTTCTTTAGAATAATGACTCTATGACGCATGTCAGAGCCTAAGATTAAACGATTTATTTTTGAATTATAGCATTTTAGGAGAAAAATTACAAATCACAAACAATATTTTATTACCCAACTCTCGTACTTCATTGTTTTAAAAATGGTATTGATTTAGGGTGTTGGTGAATGGTTTTAACATGGCTTTAATGAACACCACATCCTAAGAGATTTATGACATCAGTTAAAGAATAGAACAATCTTAATTAATTAAAAGAAAGAAGGCCGCTCATACTTTTGAAGCAGCCTTCTTATTTTTTAGAAACAATTTAATTTTTCTATTTCAGCCCCAACTTGCTTCTTGCCATTCAGGTAAATCCTCAATTATGGCATTCTTTAAAGCCTCAATAGCAGTATCTATAAAAGTGTAATCGAATTGATCTTCTGGTAATTCTATATTATATTTTATTGCCCGTAGCGCTTTTAGTGTTGCCGCATTATTGAGGAATTTCTCATTCGAGTCATACTTAATTTTAAAATATTGAATTTCCTCACCTTCTTTGTATTTCAATGTATAAGATCTTATATTGGCTATACGTAACTCCTCAACCAAACCTTTCATTTTTGTATAATCTCTGAATTGCTCCAGGTGTGATCTTATATGATAGTGGTAGTTGAAGAAAAGAGAATTTAGGACCTTGATAAAAGTAATATTCTTTATGATCATAACTGACATGATTAATAACCTCTTTCAAAAAATTTAGTTAGATTTCTTGGACCCTAATAAGACTCTTTATGCTGATGTTTTACTTATCTTATTATTTATCCCAAAAGAATTTTCGTAGATACCATAGTCTACTTCGTATATTGAAATCGAAGCGGATTCTCTCCTTGTAATTTGTATCGACATAAATGTTGGTTACCTCAGGAGTAATCTCCTTATAGGCTCGAACCAAACCTCCATTCATAAGGATGGCGATTTGTGGTAAGTGCAAGTAACCTTCTAAGTTTGGAACCATAGTGACTCGGTAAGCACCGTTAATTCTGTATGTGTGCTCTTGAGTTTCTTCTCCCAGTGTTAAGCCGAATTTGTCCATCCATCGTTTTAGCGCCTCAGGACTCTTAAAAGAAGTGTGTCGAACTCCTTTAGAATACACATAGTAAATGGTATTGTTAGAAGCATTCTTTTCCTTGTGAAGTATGAAGTTGGTTTCAATTTGCCCTAAGTATCTTTTAGTTTCCTTATTTTTGGGCTTATTTAATGCAGTTTGAATAAGTTTTGGATCAATGCCTTCTTTGTTTGCGCTTGGATAAATAACGTTATCCAGAAGAAGTAGGTATTCAGCAGTGTTATGTCCTATAAGGTCTTGATATTGCTCAGGATTGATATGACTAGGAAGTCTCTTACAGATCCCAGCGTAGAATTCACAATGGTCAGTAACATGTTTGTACAAACTTGCAGAATATTGATCTGCAAGTTTTAACTCATATGTACCACTGTATACGTCTCCATTAGTAAACAAAATCACGAAATCGGTCTTATGGTATCCTATATCAGGAGCTGTTAGAGCCATTCGCTTTAGAACATTGTCTGCATCCTCCCAACTTGTTACATGATGAGGTATGCAGCATTCAGAGCTTGGACCTTCACCACGAGTTACTACTATCCTTTTTATTTTTACATGTGTAGTGTAGCCATATTTCAAAGCATTTTTAAGTTGTCTACTGTTCATTCCATTTAGACCTACATAATTAACCCAGCCGTTTGGATTCTGGGAATGTACTTCAATAAGTTTTTCTGGATTGTTTGAAAAGGTTTCAGTGCTCATGATAGCTTCTAAAGCAGCGGCTTGCATTTTTGTAATCGTTACTGGAAAATTCTTTTTCATTGTCAAATCTCTCCTTGTTTTTTGGATATGGGTTGTGATAAGGCGAAAAAAATACACCTTAACGAAAAAGACCATAAGCCCTTAAAAAGGCATGCTACCATAAATGGCAGATTGGTCCACTCTCGTTAAAGTGTATTCTTAACTCTCAAAATCCCTATAGCGCGTGCTTGGGACAAATTGAAAAATATCTTTAGGTCATCTTATCATTTTAGATGTGAGTTGAAAAGTTCTGGTCTCTCCCACTGGGTTAAAGAAGCAGAGGACTTATGATACAAACATAGCCTTTGCTTCTCAAGGTAAATGGTGGAGATGAGTTAAGCTACCTCTCTGCTCCTATTATCTTTTTAATAAGATTCATCTAGTGGGAATTGTACAGGCTTATTGATAGATCGAATAGGTAATTACCTTCCCATAAGGATGTTGCAGTGTAATGTTCTTAGCTCTGAATTTTAATATTATCTACGCTCAAGAGATTCTCAACCAGGTGACTGGGGACCACATCGACAATGGGGTTCTCAAGATTAAATGCAAACCATTCAATCAATTCCTCCGTTGAATGAAATGAAGGCTCACAGAGTGTCCATCCCGCATAATCGATATTCAGGAATCCATAGGTTGGATCTATAAATCTGCCATTAATCGGTTTACCATTCTTCACAACGATTAAATATCGGCAATCTACTGCACCTATAATCAGAGAGCCAGCATCAGCGGCTTCCTTCCATGCTTCAAGCTTTTTTTTTGAAAGCAACAGTTCTGAAGGAAGATGGATAAATGTGTATAATTCACTGGAAGCATCTAACTTTACTAGTTCCCGATTGAAAGCTTCGATTTTTCTCATTAATAGGTCTATACTAGAGACCAATCCTTTTTGTTTGAAATAATCCCACGCAGCCTCTCGGTTTTCGGCTTTAACATTGTCCACTACTATGTCGAACAGTATTCCATCAGATGATTCCAACAATCGATAGAAGCCCAGCTCGTCTTTCGCAACGATTTGCTTTTTATTATCAACTTCTTGTATCGGTTTTTCACGGTACACGATTATTTCCTTAAAAGTACCTACAATCTTTACTACATCGATGACTTGTGCAATATTTTCGCAAAATTCAGATTTGAGTTGGACGTAAAAATCCTCTCCTTCTTTTGTAAAAACCAAGCCCATATTTCCATGGTCCTCAGTCAAAAGAAATTGATCCTCACTGCTTCCTGTAAGTTGGGTTAAGGCTTGCAACGCTTTTTTTTCATTCATACTTGTGTTCTCCTTCTCAATTTGGAATCTCAAACGCAAAAAAAGCGATCCTCACCAATGAATGTTCTTATAGAAGTGCAACTCCTACCTTATGGTAGAACATTCGCTCAGAGGAGCGCTTATGATTAACTGGCCGCCGGCATGTGCCATAATCCAATTTACTAATGTGAAGAAAAGTTTAATTTTTAGAGTTGTTCGATTGGAGCGTACGAAGTGGCAAAAGAGCTGCGACGCAGCTCTTTTTTAATCAAGAACCAAAATATTCTAATTTTTTACGCCTATTTTCGGGAATGTGATCATGCTGCTTTGCACTTTCGCACTGACCTTATAGTCTTTAAGGGATTGGATGGTAAGCTCCGGATCTTCGCCAGTTGTTTCCTTTTTGGAAATGAGATAAAGTTCATTATGGTCAAGACCATCAATGTCAGCCTTAAGTACGATAACATCACCAGCTTTGTAGACCCCGGGACTTTCTGAATCTGCAGGGACAAACGTATAACCGCCAAATTTAGCTTGCAGTTTATCATAACGTTTCCGCATATAATGTTTGGCTCCATAAATTGGTTTGTGACCTTCTTTTCCAAGAGCAAATATCTGAGGTTCGCCTTCGCTTTTCCAATCCCCATATGCGAAGTGAATTAGCCCGTCTGCACCGAAAAGTTTTACATAAATGTCTGTGTCCATGTCATGCTGAAATGGTGAGGCTGCAACCGTTTTACGTACAAACTTCATAACGTCAGCAAGTGAAGTGAACATGTGATCCTGATCAGATTCGGGATACTCTTTGATCGTAAAATCGATCTTTTGGTCCCCACCCCACGAATAATGATAGTGATGTACGTAATAGTTTTCGACATTCTTAGTTGGGTCCGTGTATCGGTAATTCCAGCTATGGTTCCGCTGGTTCACGTATGAGGTAATGCCATACTCCAGCAGCTTTCGGGTGTTGTCCGCTTGAGAGTTATTAAGGCAGGAAATTATACGGCGATCATTAGCGAATAAGTCACCCTCGTAATCACATGTCATTTTTACTGCTGTAAGCAGGTCCTTCGTGTGTAGTTTGCGGATGCCTTCATTACTGACCATTTTAAATTCTGGCATTTTCATTTTCTCCTTAGCTTGATTAATTTTGAATGGGTTGTGATTGGGCACAAAAAAAAACGACCCTCCCAATAAACGACCGCACGTAAGGTGGAATTCGACCCTAAGTAAGGCTAATCGTTCACTCGGAGGAGCGCTTTTATCTGCATGATTGACTCTTATGGCGCTTGCCAGAGTCTGAATGTTTAAAATCAATAGTTTCATCCTAGCACACACATTTTAAGAGATCAAGTTGCCTTTAACATAGAGAAGAACGATACGGGTTGATTGACATCCCTATTGCTTAATTATATATACAAATATAATCAAGCCGTAAATACTCTGGTCGGGGTATTTGTAATTCCTGCGCTTTTGACATATCTGCGATCTGCGATCTTCCTCCCTTTGTTGTCGTGTATCAGGGGAAGACTATATTTAAAAATTAGGGAGCATTTAACCCCTACGGGCGACCCGCTCACACCGATCTTTCAATTCTCAGTATCGTCTGCCACGAATTGTTCTTTCATTTTTGTTCGAAAAATGGGAAGCGATCTCTTTGATGTGCATAGGTTTTGCATGATGCACCATAGAGTTGATAATAATATATAACACATAGAGGGCAATTTCAGAAAATAGAAATTGCCCTCTTGTATGTGAATAGTTGAGACTAAATGAGCACAAATTTAGATTCGTTATGCTTAGCATGAGATTAATTATTTCGTGGCCGGAATTCTATTCGCCAAATAACTATAGTATCAAAATGTACCGTTTAAAAGTCTCATTTATTAATGAAATTTGTCTCATCCATAACCGTTACTCACATTGTACATCACTTATTATTGATTTTGGATAGCATTCTATAAATCACAACGGCTGCCTCTGCTCTGGTTATCTGTCGTTTAGGGAGAAAAGTTCCATCAGAGTAACCATTAAAAATATCTAGAGATGATGTGAAAAGAACATCAGATCTGGCCCAATCAATAATGTTATTTTTGTCGGTGTATAAAATTTCATTGCCGTTATCCGCCATTTTAGTTCTCATTATATTAGCAACCATGACAGCTGCTTGTTCACGTGGTATTAAGGAATTGGGTTTGTAGGTATCTTTATCGAAGCCCTTAGTGACTTTGTTATTCAAGGCGACTGCCAACTCTTTAGAATACCAAGTATTCATATCAAAATCTTTGAAATTGTTTACGTAACCTTCATCACTTGAATACTTCATAGCTCTTGTTAACATTATGGCAAACTCGGCTCTAGATATTTTCTTATCGGGTCCAAAGGTACCATCTTCATAACCAATAATGGTACCATGCTTGGCTAATGAGTAAACAGCCTGTTCTGCAAAGTTTCCAGTAAGGTCAGTGAACATATATGTGGATTCACTAACGGTAGATTGAGGTGCGTTTGTAATTTCAGCAAATCTTTTGGAGCTATCAGGGCTAATGCTATTTTTCACACTAGATAAAGTACTACCACTACTTCCGGTAATTGCTTTACCAGTGCTGTTATTTGAAATAACATCCTCGTGAGAATCTTTGTTCTTTTTACTTTTACTTTTGTCCCCAGGTTTATCTTGAGTAGAGTCTTCTTCTGCAGGGATTGTAACACCACTACCATCAGAAGGTGTATTTATAGATACTTCACTCTTACCTATGACCTCAGGGATACCAAGTGACGACATTCGAATGGCAGTGATCTCGTAATGA
Source organism: Paenibacillus polymyxa M1 (assembly GCF_000237325.1). NCBI lineage: Bacteria > Bacillati > Bacillota > Bacilli > Caryophanales > Paenibacillaceae > Paenibacillus > Paenibacillus polymyxa. The sequence continues at coordinate 192,959 of NC_017543.1, read as the reverse complement.
TAATCTTTGCCCGGGTCAACTCCTGTTTCATAAAAAGGTAGTTTGTTATCGATCGGAGTGACGTTTCCATAATCTCTTGTTTCTCCAGTTACAGTGTTGAAGTAAGTTAAATGAAACGTACCATTACCGTTATTGTCATATGTCACTTCAGGGTTGCGCTCTACTTTATAACTTTGCGCTCCCTCTACCATATTAAATTTAAAAGTAATTGTTCCTTCTACTACTGGAGAAGGACTCACTACAATTGCAGGAGCTTCAGCAGGAGTGGTGACTGCTATCGTAGAGGAGGGTAAGCTCTTACCAAACTGATTAGCTGCGATAATGTGGTACGTATATGATTCCTCAGGACCAGTTGTCTCGTCTGTTATAGCGGTCAATGGACCACGATAAACAAGAGTTCCTGAATCTCTAATCAGGTCATAATAAGTAGCATCACTTACAGTTGCCCACTGTAATTTTACTTTATCAGCATAAGCTCGAGTTACTTTAAAACCACTAGGTATTCCAGGAGCTAATCCTTCAATAGGTTTTGTAGGAACGGTTACTGTCAATTTACTATTTTCACTTTTTATAGATCCATTAATTGCCATTACACCGTAATCATATTGAGCACCAGGCTGCACATTCTCATCACTAAAATTTGTATTAGTTGTTCTACCTACTTCTACTCCATCCCTTTGGATGATGTAACTTTCAGCGCCATTAACTGAGTTCCATTTAAGAGAAATAGTGTTGTAAGTTGCATTCGTAACGCTTAAACCGATGGGATAATCCAAAGTGTTTTCTTTGATAGAAACTTTTACTATCGATTCGGGCCCTGAAATCCCGTCTGAAATCGCTTTAACTTTAAAGGTATAATCCCCTGGACTCAGTGAGGAAATATTGATCTGAGTATTAGAACCTTCATACGCTACTGAACCGTCGCTAGTTAACTGATAGGATGTTGCACCCACGACAGCATCCCAGCCTAGAAGTACAGAATTATGAGTTTTGCCAAGTTCTTTAAAGTTAGCGGGTGCTTTTAATACTGGGGGAGCCTGTACGTCTATCTTCAGGCTAGCGGATTCTTGACTACTACTACCATCAGTACCTTTTGCAGTAATAGTATAATTATAAGAGCTGCCAGCTACAGTAGAGCTATCCTCAAAAACTGTAGTACTGACAGTCCCAATGTCAATTCCATCGCGTTTTACAATGTAAGAAGTAGCTTTTTCTACAATGTCCCAGGAGAAAGAAGTATGGCCTGCTTTAGAAGACACTAGCTTTAACCCGTTTGGAGTTTGTAAGGATGGATTTTCTGGACCTACACTAGATATAGTGTATGGATTTCTACTAGTCCCTTCTCCTGAAAGTTTGGTTGAACTCTTCAAAGTTATAACTAAAGCTGTGGGAAAAGAGCTCGAAGTACTTCTGTGAACCCGTATTTTATGAATATTGTCAGAGCTACCATAGACATAAGTTATAGAGTTATTGAACATCTTGTCTCTTACAAACTGTCCAGCGTTTAGATTCTCTGTCGGAATATCATAGAGACTAGAATATTTCAGTAGTTCTTTCATGGTAGGGGGGACAGCCCGCTCATCTACAATTGGATTAGTAATTAGATTACCTTCCCATCCTGGGGCGCTGTATGATGTAACTTTAAGTGATTCATACTCAGTATCATTTAGCGTTGGCAACCAAGTGTTTTCTATTTTCTTATCTAATCCTGAGTTTGAAAAGTCATTTTTCTTCCAGTTTGATGGAAGCCAGTTAGATTCTACAACTGCTTTAGAAGATATTAGATAATTATCGGCCAACGGTCTAAAGACAACCCCACCTATTTTTACAAATGAAGCATTAACACTCGCAGTTCTATTTCCAATTTTAAAGGAAGTTGGAAGGGCTTCATCAGCTTCTTTAGTGTTCACAGTGATACTTTCACTGTCTATAAGTTTGGTTCCGGTCACTGTGTCAATCGCGTCTATCCGATAAACGTGAGTTCCAGGTGTTGCCTCTTCATCCCAGAAGGAAGGAACGTATCCAGCCGGCACCTTTCCTAAAAGCACATTATCACGATAGATCCAATAGTTCCCACTTATTGGCTGTTGATCCCAATATAAATTAACTTCTCCGGGGCTTAAAAGTTGATATTTTGTATTAAAAGATCCAGAAGCCTCAGTTTTAATACCAAAACCAATAAATCCTCCCACTAATAAGCTTGTTACAAGCAGTGTACTTAAATGTTTCTTGATTTTCATCAAATGGTGATCTCCCTTACATTATAAAATTTATTCTCATAAATCTGTCCTAATTTAACCTCTAAGTACTAAACCGCCACTTGCATCTTATGTAAGTCACCACCTTATGTTATTCTTGGTGAAGTTTATACCAATTAAACCTTTTAATTCTTTTTAGCTGCATATCCTATCGCTTAAAGCTTTCTACCATGTTCCCAATTTTCTTATCTTCGTACATACCGTTTTTTTAAAATGAAAATCATTCAGTAAGTGATTGTGTAATGGTTGTTGCTGATTGTTTCCATTTAACAAGTGCTGATTTGAAAGATAATGATTCCGTCTTAAATATTCACTCATTTTGACGGAATTCAGTAAATGGTGAAGGCGATTCAAGATCATAAATCTCGTATCTTCTCTTCGATATTCATCCGATGACCCCCCTATTCGTTGAAGCACTTTGGCTCATTTAGTTCAGCAATATATATCTTTAAGTCTCTACGACATTCCAAGTGTATCATTGAGGGATCAAGTTCGAGAAAGAGATGATTGTGAGAGCGTGTTCATTTTGTTGAGGACTAGTTTTAATTTTCCGCTCAAAATGAACTGAGCATGAAGTGATGGATTGGAAGAATTAGAAATGAGGTTGTTCCATGACCATGTCAATAATTGAAGAGCTGGGTTTCCCTGGGGAAGTCAGGCGATCCGAGTATCAGTAATGACTCCAGAATCACAGTGATCGGAAAGGAAACGGGTTCTACTAAAAGGGGTAGCCCAATTTCATGAGCCAGAAATGACATATCTTATTTAATTTAATACACAGATCAGGAAATCCGCTTTATTGCAATTAAATGTGATGAAATCGAAAATATGAGCAACTGTGAGATGAGTTTTAACTGGGGAATAGTTGATGTATCTCAAAAACCATAAACTGTTCGATATTTTACGGGCTATAGCTTATTATTTGATGAGAAACCTTTGATGAATACTTTCAAGATTGGCTCATCCTTATTTGATGTAAAAGTCGATAGGAACATATATACGGGAGAGGTACTGGTCTTATCAGGCTTTCTTCATCAGCCGATCCAGCAGCTCAATCACATCTTTAATCTTCGATTTGGAGATACGCCCGTACAGATCGCCGACACTGAGTTCGTAAAAACAAGTAGACTCTCCGGTTTCTCTCAGCCTGCGGTCAGTCCAACCCCATATGGTTCAGATCCGGGTGTATACGCGTCATAAAAATGAGATTACATCCCGCTTTGGGGAATTATAACAGCCGCAGCTGTAATGAGCCCTGGAACAACACTGGATGGAGAATTGGCTGTATGTGATGTATTGACAGGAAAGCCCGATTTTTCGTCCATGATGAGGCGGTTTTTCCTACAGAAAGATATACTCCTGGGCTCACATATGTTGTATAAAGTCATTTTATTTTCTTCGCACAGCTTTTCTAGTAGATTCATTTTCCCCAATCTTTTCATTCCTCTAACGGGATGATGGTAGAACAATCTTTACAGACTTGTATTCCATTTTTAAGTTGACTATTACTGGGTTTGAATTTTTTACAAATATCGCAACAGAACATCAGAGGACCTAGCTCAAATTTTTTTGGAGTAGCCAGTAATTCAGCCATCTTTTTATAAAATTCCTCGTTTATTTTAACTTCCTCCTATAGTTAAGCGGACACGGTGAAGTTTTGTTCAATCCATCTCCATTTTCCCGCGAGTTGTGTAATACCAGCCATAATACCTGTTAAGGCGATTGGTCCAATATCTTCTGCAAGATCAAGTCGATGACATAAAAAAGAAGCTACATATTCCAAAGGGCTTTCTGCGTTACTCACAGCATCCGATGCCACTAAATAATAATCATGTACGGCTGTTGACGAGTTCTCCCCGATCTCGTCCATCTTACCGACCAACGTTAATACCTGCTCATGTATTTCAATTGCTTGCTCTTTAGAATAAAGGTTGTATACTGCTAGTAAGTCTAGCCCTATCGAAGCAAGTATGAACTCAAACTGAGCCCATTCTTCAGGGACATCATTAAAAATTACATCGTATCCTATTATTTCGCTTTTGATATTTTCCCATTTCAAAGAAAGATCATCCATAGCCGCCTTAAAGACGAATCCCACTGCCATTTCGGTACTTATTGAATCTAAAGCAGATTCTCTAACAACCGATATTTTCCCTTGTTCCTGCATTGTTTCTAACCACTTTTCTGTTACGGTACGCTTAACAATACCCCCACTACCATCAGATAATTCAAGCGTAGTTTTCTTTCCGAACAAGCGATCAAATAGTCCTACTGAGAATTGAGTCATAATATACCACCTCCATGAACATGATTATTTATTTCTTATACATGTTATCCCATAACCCCGTCAGCAGCTCATGTCTATGGGAAGTGTAAGCCTAGTCCTGTGAATTATTCGGTAGATCAATAGAAATACTAAAATTCACGTTGTTCCCTGATATACCTAAATCATAAGTACCCCAGGAGGATGTGTGTTGCCTTGTCAGTTCGTGTTTGATCCACTTTGTTCCAATTGCCACCGAAGACAAAATCTCCCTTGCAGTCTCTATAGTGACGTTCGAATTAACTGAAGGTATCAGGTGGTATTGCGAAATTTTCACTTTAGCCTGCACCTCTATGAAAGCATCAACCCCATAAAGTTCCCGAATAATCGAACGAATAGACATGATCGCATAGGCTACTTTACTATACTTTGCAAAATTCTTAGGAATTGCACGCGGGCGATGGATCTTTTCCCCTTCTGATTTGAAGATAATCAACTCCAGCCCTTTGTTTACTCCTGTTCCTTTTGCATCAATAACATTAAGAATCCCTTTATTTTTACCATTATCCAGATAGCCTGGAACCTCTCTGCAGTTTCTTTCCCATCCTTCAGTACCCACCACCATGTCCTTCATGGCCAGTTTTGCAAGATGAAGTGTAGTAGGCCAACCATGAATCCTGACCTTTACATCCACATCAAGGTTGTGTTCTTGCTTGATTACATTTCGGAGAGCGAAAGTTGACTCGGCTACTGTATTTTGCGATGAAACAGAAAAAGTTTTGGATCGATTCTTTTTTTCTGCTGCCATTTGTAATTCACAACCTTTCATAGAACTGATCCATCACCTACAGACGCATTAGCTAAATTTTTTATTTCCTGAATATATTTCTCAATCTCATCCAGTGAATGATTCTTGAGAATATCTCGTATTTCCAATCGTCTATATGCTTATTTTGATAGATTTCTTGAAACTATCCCTTAGGAATGAATGACACAGCAGACTCTTCCACTTCGCAATTCTCCAACTAACGTATTGATACCCTTTTCAGTCAGTATTCGTCCTGCGGATAGAGTACCATATTACCTGCTTGGTCGCCATCATAAAGAAACAGTACATCATCGTTTTTTTCGTAATAGACATCCATGTTCACCACAAAATTTTTGTTTCCCCTTGCTCATAAACTGTGATCAAAACCTGTACTTGATCCTGGGACATAGCAAAATGAACTTGTTTAATTTGTTCGATACCAACTCTGACGGTAGTATAGATACCCTATAACACTTGTTGAACAAGGTCGCAATGTGGTAATAGTAACTGGCCAGGATAATTTAGATTGAGACTGACCAAGTTACCGTCATGCCGCATTTTTCAGATCTTCGATTCCTCTGTTAAGTCCTTGCTTTTTCCTCCTGGTATTGCTCCTGCATTTCCCCTAATGCTCTTATAGAAAAATATATACACACTGTCGAATAACCCACATATCTCAGCAACTGTTTGGCCGTAATAAGGTAGTACCTCAAACTTCCGATCACCTTGTCCTCTCCATACATGTCGCTTCCAAGAGTGCCCTCTAATTCGGCAAAGCTTTTTTCGAAACTTGGACTTGAAGTGATAGATAAGGATAAGGAAAATGTTATAGAATAGCCCCCTGCTCTCTTTCAAAAGCAACGCGGAGGGCTGAAAGTTCATCTTAAAAGTACGATACCGGACTTATGGTGGTTGTTTTAGGAATTTCTTTTAGGGAAATTGTAATTTGAGGAGTGTAGCTCAGTATATTGTTTATTTCAATATCCTTGTCAGGGGTAATATTAAATAAAGCGAAATTGATGTAAGTATTATATTCACTTCTATTCCCATAAACGTTGCTGTGAACTCCCTCATATTGTACGCCATTAAATCCAATTAAACTGCAACACGCTCCGATGAAGTTTGGAAGAAGATACGCTTCTTTAAGAGCTTTTGTTTCTTCGTTCTCTTCGTTGAAGAATCCTTGAAAGTTTGGATCAAATGAACCGATATCAAATAGCTTGAGTTCATCTTTTAGAATCTGGAAGTCACCAATATCCAAGGTATCTTCATGTGTAGGATGTATTTCATATGGGATGGCATCCAGCCTGTTGCAAACGTAAAGTACTGGTACGCCAATACAATTATACCGACCATGTTGTGGTAAACCTGCAGGTGGAGCCCACATATTTTCCTTGGAAAAAGGTTTAGTTGTATCTCGCTTGCGAGTACGGCCGCGATATAAACAACCGAATTCAGGGGTGATAACCGTATAGTCTTTCTCCTGAAAGTGCTTTTCCAAGGTTCGATAAATGGCTTGTCCAACATCATGTTTTAAGGCAAGCAATGGATAATTGCTGAGATACACCTTAAACTCCTTAAGTGCCTCAACCTCAATCGTTTCTCCGTATTTCTCGCTAAAGACACAGAATTGTTCATAATCATGTCCCCAATATTCTTCAACATCTTGTTTCGTATATATATCATCATGTAAGTTGAACCATCCATGATTCATATTACGATCGACTTCTCGACCATGTCCACATGGACACTGAAGGTGTTTGCACATTAATTGATACAATTCTTCTGGTACATCTTTAGCACTTAGGTAATCGTTAACGCTAATCCCTTCAGGAGGGTCCATCCGAGAATCTTTATCGTAAGGATCATTATTAAAAAGATGTACTAAATAGCCTCGCTCCTCTCCTTCACACCACGTACATCCACCAATGTCCTTTCCAATTCGGTCTGCAATACTATCTAAAACATTGTCATCAACTGTTAGCTCATAATAAGTATCCTTTGCTTCGATTTCATTTTCACAGCAATTACAGGAAAGGCTTTCAACCTGGTCATTTGTTTTTCTCTGACAGTTTTCTTGCGACTCCATAATATTTTGGCCATGTGTCTTAGCGAACTTGATTACAAGATCCCCACATTCTAAACAAAGCTCAGTTTCGTTTAAATCAATAATCCCTTTCATTTTGTTCTCTCCTTATATGTTTGCTCTAAATTTAGCAGATTTCTTTGAATTAGAATAGCCGCGAATGTTCTTTTGGTAGGTCACTTATCTCCCCATAACGAAAAGAAAGAGACCGGCTCCAATGGAGCTAGTCTCTGATGATTTGATCATTTAACACATATCAGCTATCCCTAAAGGATTACCATTAAGACATTTCGTAAAGCTTAACACTATTGTACTTTATATCCAATCTCGACAAAAGTCATATTTTATGTTTATCAACGAAGGCATAGTGACATTTAAGGTGTGCCTCTTTGCCGTTTGGATAAACATAGGTTTCATCCAAAGGTGTTACTTTATTTCCGCAATCATAAATGCAATCCTTGTATGCTTTTCTTTTTTCTTTCAAAATGCCATTAGAACATATTTCACCTACGATTTCCCACTTTTTCTTTTCAGATAATTCCTCGTATGCATCGATTACTGCTACAGGAACAGTCTCATAAGCTTCATCTACCTCTTTAAGTCTGTCTAAAAGAATACTCACAGAAGACGTGCAATCATTTTCTTGAAGATATTTTTTAATTACATTTTTCGCTGTACTCATTTAATTATACCTCTCCAGCTCGTCATTTTTTCATTTGGACTTTACCTCTTCAAATTCGTCTCCAACCATTTCTTTCAATTTCTTCTTCGCTAAATACTTTTGCCTGAAATCTATCAGTAGTGCTCGTATGGACACTGCCAACTTGAATCAAATAAGCTGAATACCATGCGCAATAAGATAAGTATTCAATTCCCTAAGGGATTTAAATTGAGCTGTATGATCTGCATCTACTGGAAGGGTTTGCTCTGCGATACATTCTGCTATTAGTTGATTTTGGGTATCTTCATTACATACCGGAGTAGTTGTGCCTTTCTCAACAAGTATACCATTCGTAAAGTCCCATCCAGAGATCTGAGTGGTTGAACGGATTTCATCTAAAGATAGTTCTTCAATATCTACGTGCACGTAGCGTAAGAAATAATCATCTTCAGCAAGTACACTTATGTCGATGACAGTGAAGCAGGTGTTTGAATCTTTTCTTACAAACTGCAAATCATCAGTTTTGGTCCAAGACAACTTCGGTATTGTTTGAGTATATTCTGGGTCGCTGTCTGGATCGTTGTGATTCCATACTCGTACAGCATCCTGTTCATTTAAGGAGTCATATTCTATTAACACTAGTTGTGTTCCATTAACAGATACATAGATACCAGGATAGTTGGGATCAGATGCGGGTTGTGCCTCGATTTTACCTATTGGAGTTTCAACTATCAAAGAGTTTGAACTCGAATATAATTGATTACTATCATTCATTTTTAGGGCCTCCCTAAGTTAAAAGAGAAGTCTATCCCTAAGGATGTCTTTCCCTATTAATAATTGTGTTGTTTGTTTATTTTAATTTTGTTAATTGGTTAATTACATATGATTTAAATGAACGTTCTCCTTTTTAATATAAAAAAGAAGAACGAACTGAGGGACATTTGATGAGTATTAATAATTGAGGATCATCCTTAGTGTGTTCCAGAATTTATGGTTTCTTAAGATTATCATTTTTTCGTGTTTCACTTGTTTGTTTCAATGTATGTTTGAGATAACTTAGAGCATCAAGTAGAATATGCTCAATTTCAGAGGTTAAAAGGTGAATAAGCGATGGTTCAAACTCATTACAATCTGTGGATGATATCTGGTCACTAACAGGTATAAATGCAATCCCATCGACTAAATGAATCAGCATGTATCCAATCCATTTATCGATGACATTATTATTGTAAGGAATGTACAAGTACGAGCTATTATTTCCTAAAGTTTTATTAAGATCGATCTCGTCAAATCCTGATAAATTTAACCCTTCAATAAGCTCCTTAAAAGTAAGATTACTCTGGGGCATGTTTTTTTCCCATACAAGTTTTCGCTTTACTTCCACGTTCATTCGATTCACTATCTCCTTTAAATTTAAATAAAAAACGGCAAGATTGATTACTTCACTCCTTTGCAGATTCTAGGAAAGGCGCAAAAAAGAAGCACCCTTCCGAATGAATGATCACGTATAGGCGGATTTCAAGCCTAAGGCTGATCTATTCACTCAGAAGAGTGCTTCTTACAAGAAATAATAACTCGTATGGCGCATGCCGGAGTCTTCAGTAGAATCATAAATTTATATATTTAATATAGCATTAAAGGAAAGTTAGAGACAAGATGTCAGATAACTGAAAGCCCTTTTATGACAGAGAAGAATTACAAGAACCGTTCATATTGAATGGTTCTTGTAATAAATATGGTTATTGGTCTGTTCACATATTATAGTTGTGTTGTTGAATCAGTGGGTACTCTCTCGAAATTTAATAAAACCCAGAAAAATAATTATCTGTGACAGATTATCTTAAGGAATAGGTAGGGGGATTACCCCTTATAAGTTGATATCGAAAGAGTCCAAATTGCTCAAAATTGACCGCTGCTGTACACCTGTCATACGCTCCAGATTATCTAGTAACCATCGTAATTGTTTTGGAGTTGGAGATTCCCACATAAAGACATGGCACCCTCCATTACCTTCTTTGCCTACATCGTGGTCGCAACCGAATTTAATAAACTCAGGCACTTTGTTTCCATTGCCATCGAAAAAGTTAACCTTATAGCTCTGCACCAACTCGACCGCAAGATTTTGATGTTCTTTATACCCGCACTCATAAAAAATACCGTCCGGTGCCAGAAAACCAGATAACCCATATTTAGCAGACATATTAATCCTCTTTCTTATCCCTTATAGAAGGATATTTTCTTCTAAACTGTAGCTTTTGATGGAGAGACTACGTCCCATTTATCTATAATATACCCATGCCACTCTGCAATCCATTGCGACAGCTCTTTTTTATAGGCATTTGTGAGGTATTTCGCCTGCGGGAAGACCTCCGAAAGTGGCTTTCTGCTGTAGTGTAGATATGGGATACTCCGCATGATTTTTGTGCCGGTTGACTGCACTTCTCTCAACTTGGCATCAAACCAGAGGGCTTTTACAAAAGAGAAAGGTTCCGATTCAATGATTTCTTCCCAATCCATTCCTATGGCTCTCTCTGCTGAACAGTTGAACGGACAAAGGTAGCAGCGTGATCTCCGAAGCGGGTATCCATGCTGCTCCAGGAAAAGGATGCTGTCTTCCGTGGTCTTGTTTGCCTCAACCAACGGATACGCCAGTTTTACATAATCATATTGTGGCGATTGATAAGTATTTATCCGGCGTATCTCGTCATATGAAAAACCAATATCAATGATAATGCCAACATTTTTGGGGATCTGCTGTTTTGGCCCCAAACCATGTTCTTTTAGGACCATTTGCCGAACCCTCTGTTTTACAGGCACTATTTTAAAATCTACCGTACATTGCCGTGGTAGCATTCCTCCAGCCTTAACTTCTCCATTCTGGTTGACTGAATTACAGTACACGGGCATTTGGAATCGTTGGTAGTCTGTCAGGATGTACCGCATTAGCATTTCTTCGAGCCCACGCTCCATACTATTGTGCCGGGTGATGAGAAAGGGAGTATGATTCCCCATATTAACTTGGTGTTTACGCCACCAATCCACTTGCTCATGGATAAATTGTGGCTCAGCTCCAGTGTCTGAAAAGATGATGTAGTCGTAATGAATTTCACCCCGAAAATGCTGTTCGAGTAGGTGTGACGATTGGGTACCCCCGCCAAAGGATAGTACATGGTAGATTCGTTCACGACCCTCTGTCTGAAGCTGCTCAATCAACTCTTGTTTGGTCTTAAATAGACCATCTAGGTACTTTTTGTGAAGCCGGAAATCTCGCATGTTATCGAACAAATCCATCTGCTCCAAGATCATATGTGTTCACTCCATATTATCGCTGCATGTTGTATTCCTTGTGGTTTAATGAGACTCTTGCAATCTGCCTACCATTAGAACAACATTGACTGACGGTAAGCAGCGGAAATACTTCTTACATTTATGAGAACATTAAAGGTAGCTCTGGAATTGAAAGTTTTTCTCGGATCTTTTGAATATTCTCTTTAAGAATCTCAAATAGAATAGCTATTCGGCCTTTCCTCATCGCGGCTTTTCCTAGATTTCCACCCCCAGCAAATTGATCAATCACGATTTCTCCTGGTAAGGTTATGGCTTCTAGGATAGCTTCAAATAGCTCTACTGGCTTCTCTGCTTGATGAATCTTAGTCTTAGGAGATATCGGCTGAAAATCATAGACAGTAGGCAGCATGTATGCTGTTCCGCTCATTTTACCGCCTCGTTTGTCAAAACGTAATGATCGAGCTCTGTCTTTGACGAAGAACATTACATCTTCTGTGTTCTTTGATTTACGGCCGGTATTGAATACACAAATTCCTTTTTCCAAGGGACTTTCGCATAATAGTTCAACCCACACTTCTCGGCCATCATTTTTAACTCATACAAATACTTGTAATTATTTTCATTTTCTGCAGGCAATATCTCGACCAAGAAACCACCTGGTTTCAGAACACGTGCTTTTTCTCTAAAATCCTCCAATGTGGAGCGAAAGGTTGTGTCTTCATCCCCCGCATCAAAACGTCGATTGCCACCCGAATTCGAGGATTTATCTTGCCATGGGTGGTCCGTTACTATTGCATCAATACTATTATCATGAAAGGTAGAAAGATCTCGACCATTCTCTTCGACGACAAATGCAGCACCATCATTATTGAGAAACATGTAAAAATCACGGGAGACTCTTTCACATCGGTCTTTTAGCTCTCGGTACAGTCGACCCCGGATTGTGCTCTCAGGTTTGTCTGGAAAATAGGATGCAATCTCTTTAATATGCATCGGCTTTGCATTTTGCTCCATTACTTCTGCAATACGTTTGGCCAGTGTTGTTTTCATAAATAATTCTCTCCTTGTATGAATTTTGGGTTGTGAATAGGCGCAAAAAAGAAGCACCCTTCCCAATGAAAGATCACAAATAGGCGGATTTCGAGCCTAAGGCTAATCATTCACTCAGAAGAGTGCTTCTTACAAGAAATAATGACTCGTATGGCGCATGCCGGAGTCGTTGTTTTAGTTTAAAGATGCTTTATTATCCTAGCATCGCAGTGGGCATAAGGAAAGAGTGGAAAAACCATTGTCGTATCACTTGCATAGAACGACAATGGTCTAGTGTCTTACGGAAGAAAAGAGGGCATAAATTCAAAGAACAAATTCAATTGCTAGCAAGAGAAAGGCGTTCATAAATGATCTTGATATAGGAATCAAGTAATTCAAACCCTATATATTTTCGATTAAGCTGAGTTGCTGCGACTGCAACTGTTCCAGAGCCCATAAAAGGGTCCAATATTAGGTTATTTGGATGGCTGAGTGCCTTTATTATGGGACGGATCAAGTCGAGGGGAAACTGACATTCGTGGCTTGTTTTTTCCGGATGATTATGTTTAACATTTGGAATTATCCATACGTCACCTGGATTCTTACCAAGTGGATTACCAGAAAACTCCCCTTTCTTGTCTCCTTTGTAATGTTTTTTACCAGGATATTTTTGCGGCACACGTATTGAATCAAGATTAAATGTGTAGTCATCACCTTTGGTAAACCAAAGTACAGTTTCATGACGACCAGACAGTCGGTTTTTGCAATGCAGACCACTTTCAAAGTGCCATACAATACGGTTTCTAGGAATAAATCCAAATTCAATAAAAGTAGCGAATAGAAGGCAATCGAGAGGATATACTTTCCCATTATCAACATAGCTACCTACTTGATAGGCGATACTTCCCCCGGGTTTCAATACTCTTTCGCAAGCCTGTATAATTTCACGCTGCCAGAATAGATAATCCTCTAGTGCAGTCTTTTTCTCATATGACTTCCCCAAATTGTAAGGAGGGGAGGTTATTATCAAATCGACTGACTCCGCTTGCATGGAATTCATACCTACTAAACAATCTATTTGCTTCACAATGTTAAAAGTATTCATAGGATTTCACCTTCCAAATCAAACAACTGACTTGGACAAGGCGGAACTCTGTTGTTGCCCTATCTAAAGTAAGATATCTTTAGATGCTACTCTTCCCGAACGGGTTGTCAGCAGATCACGCGCCACATTGGACGTACTAGTTGGTATCTAACCACTTGTGATCTTCGCACCTTTATCGGAGAAATCCTACTGCTATGGATTGATGCATGTGCATCACCCTTTCACTTTACTTTATTTCTTCTATACTGACTATATAGGGATACATTACCTTAATATTTAAACTTCTTAATCATTACGACTTTATCAAGGCAATTTGTAGTCGAAACATTGCCTCACTGATTCGATTTAATGTATTTTTGACGTAGCCCTGCTTTATTAGCAAAGTAGTTAAACTTGCCATTAATCGACCATTTTTAGAATGGAATTCGGACATCTGAGAATTAAATAAGTCCGATAAACTACGCAAATTATCCCAATATCTTTGCAGGTCCCTTCTTTCTTCTTCATTAATAGATTGTTCGAACTTATCCTTAACTTCCTGTGCATGCCTTAATTGTTGTTTATATTGACGAAGTAGCAATCGTATCTCTGAAAAAAGTTTTTCTACCCCATATTTATGAGCCACAGCTGCATACTCTTTAACAATATGCTCAGCTTCTTGGGGGGTAAAGTATTCTGGAATTGCAATGATCTTTGCTTTCTCCATTTTTAGATCACGCATTCGCTTCATAGCACGTTCCTGTAGAATTAAATCATTATAGTATTCAGATTTTTTCAGAAGTTGCTTTCCTTCTGCAAAAATTGAATATGAGATAGCTTCTTTTTTTAATAGAGGAACGAGGGCATTGGTTATTGATTTTCCTGCATGGATATGGACTTCTGCTGTAGGATAGTAAGTTTTCAAAAAAACGATAATTCGTTCTGCAAATTGTTTTTGAACTTTTTTTTCAGGAGCAATACTTATAGGGTAATTTTGTATCAGTGCATAGTAGGGAATAATTCTAAATTCATGAAAACTTAAGAAATAAATATGTTCTGTAGGAAAATCGATCACCTTCATATACTCAAGAACTGATTTTACCCAGCGATTTTTTGGTCCTGCGTAAAATTGATTAGCAGGGGCAATGCCAGTTCGATTAGATGATTCAATAACTAGAGCAACTTCCATTTGTTATCCTTCCTTTACTTGATTATCATGATGCGATTATTGGATAGAGGTAAAAGCCTTCCTTCTATCCAAACAAGTTTCTTAAAAGAGATTAGTAGTTTTGTGTTGAAAGTTTCCTTTCATACTGAATATCAATAAAATTGTTTGGCTTTTTTGGCAATTCCCAATTTATATTTCATTGTAAATATGAACCGTTGGTCTTCCTGCATACATACTAATCTTTCACGAAAAAACAAAAAACGCATTCATTTCAAACGATTAATTGCTAAGAGGCAATTTCAGCTGAGCTGATTAATCATTTCGAAAAGAATGCGTTCCACGAATCACATCATGCCGAGACTCGAAAATTTTCTTCACTGGGAAGAGGTCTAATATTTCAAACAATGAAACAGAGGTCTAACGATACCAGGCCTCTGTTTCATTGTTTTTTAATTCAATTAATAAAATTGAAACGTTATTTTAGCGTTCCAGTTTTAAGACTAAGATTTATTCTCTTTTTAGTGAGATACTCTTGCATGAGACGATCTCGTTCTTCCTGTTCCTTTTCATTTTGTGGAGGGACGGCAAGAACGCCATTACCAACGTCAGACAATTCATCAAAGACACGGATTATTTCATTTTTATTTTTGTTCATGTATGCTCCTCCTCACGGAAGTATATATCAACTAATTCTTTTGCTCTGGCAGTTTCAATGGCCATAAGGTGACCACCAATTATGATTGCTCCAAGCTTAACCTGATAATGTTCAATTAGATTAGTTTTAGAAGTAAACGCAACAACACCTTCAAAACCATACTCAAACGAAAATTTACAGGCAATCGCGAATAAATGTGCGCCTACTCCAATAAAAACTTTATCTGAGGAGCCCACATTCCAAGGTGCACTCTCGACAAGAAAAACATCGATATACCCTTCTGCAACTTCAAAACTAATTAAGCCCTGAATTTCATCTGAGCCTTTAATTAACAGTTTAAATACGTGCCGATCTGAAATAGACAGCTCATGCTTCCAATTAAAATTTACCCAACCCTTATTTTTGGTTAATTGTTTTAGGTCCGATTTGAGCAATGGCTCATAGATCGTCTTATATTCTTCCCCAGATTCTCGATGAACTAAACATGGTGTTAATTCATCAATGATAATACCTACAGATGCTGAGGTTCCCCTAGATTGAATCAATTTTTCAAGTTGCATTACTTACCTCCTAATTATATCACTTTTGTAGTCTCTGGTGAATTACATGTGCCAACAAAAAAAGAAGCGTCTCTGAAACCAGCGACCGCACTGAAGGCAAATTTCTAGCCTTAAGGTAGATCAATCGCTTGTCATAGCGCTTCTTCAATAGTATGACTCATCAGGCGCATGCCAGAGTCTCAATGTCAGATTATAATATAATGATCCTATCATAATAGAAAGCATCTTATCAAGAATAGAAATTAACCTAAGGGACTTCTTTTTATAGCGGGGAGTCTTTTTAGAAATTAAAACATTACAAAGAAAAAAGCCTGCCAATTTTCTGGCAAGCTAATGTTACATTATGGCTTTCGCTCTAAAAAGATGTGGATTGCCGAATAATAATCAAGCTAGGATTTATTTGAATTCTGCTATACCTACATTCATTTTGAACGAACCATCTTCATAAAGAACTGGACTGCGTTCAACCATACTGCGAGAATATTCCTCTACGTGACTGACTATCATTTCATTGGGTCTAGTAAAATCGATATGGGCAATAGCTACCCAATACGAAAAGCTGTTTCTCTTATGAAGAGGAGTTGCAACAACCTGCCCTTGGTGATTATCAACAACAGCCCGAACTTTCATGGATTTAAAGCTGCCGAAACCATTTTTGATTGCACTATAGGCGGCAAACAGAACAAAACGTAAGGCTTCTGGTTGATGAATTATAATTGTTTCTTTACCATGAGCCAAAGAATCACCATCAAGTTGAATATAGGGCGCACTATGGGGGGAACCTAGATTGCGGTAATAAATTTTTCCTACTTCATTGTCTTTCGTCACATAAAAACAATATAAGTCTAGGTCCTTCTTAGTTTCCCACTCTAGAGTGGCAGTAACTTTCTCTGATTTATGTATGTTGATTCTCTCTTTTTTCTTAAGCTCCAGTTTCATGGGTGTAACTGTCCCTGGAATGGAGAGTGGGGTTCTATCGATTTCTGCAGGTGCTTCGTTTTGTGCCGTTTCATCTACTTCAAGCCCGAAATTTTTTACAAGTGCAGTAAGACCACCGTTGAACCCACTACCCACAGCATTAAATTTCCATTCTCCTTTATGAAAATAAAGCTCCCCTATGACAATGGCCGTCTCTTTATTGAGGTCTTCACCAAAGTAAAAACTTGCAAGCTCTTCTCCGGTCACAGGGTTAAATATCCGGCATAAGGCATCACTGACATTGGAGAAAGATTGTCCTTTCGTTTCTCCTTCATGAATAGTAAGTGTGAGGGCAATTTTTTCAATGTCGGGAGGGATCTTTTTTACTGAAATTCGAATAATCTCAAGAGATCCATTTTCGGGACCAGAATGGATAATAGCCTGTTCCCTGCTTATGTGCTGGTTATAGAAGATCATATCCTCGTCTCTTGTACAAATTCCCAAAGAATTTAAAAGGAAAGCAGATGCATTAATATCTATCTCCGGGGATATAGTTTTCCAATTAAGTCCAATCGCAATTTCCTCAAAATTCCTCTCTTTTGTTACATCAATTTTTTGGCCCTTTGCAATGATCACATTAATCACTCCTGAATAAGGATGGTTGCATGAATGTTATATTTTCCTCCGAGTATAGCACACGCGAATTATATTGAGAAAGACTTCAATTAGAGTTATTCTCTGCATTCTGCCTACCTTAAAGCAGGTTCATAAAGAAGTGCTTCTCCCCCCTTTCCTATATGGTAAGGTGACGTAGCGAGGGCTTCCTCTCTTAGATATTGAGTTTATAGGCCTGACAGCTTGTCAAGAAAGGAAATAATCATATAACTCCATGGGTTATGATCGAAATTACGACCATATTACATAGAAAAGTCACTTAAATGTATAAGAATGATGGATGAAACCCATTATTCTCTCTATAGCGATTAGAATACCTATTGCGGATCTGCTTGAAAATATAGATTATTTTCTCACAAGCTTAGTTATATTTGGACTCTATAATATGTACTTAGAGAGGCATAATAACTCAAAATAAAAGGAAGAGGGATTAGAATTTATGGAGCGACATCTAAAAAAAATGATAAAAGATCTTTTGAAGGAAGCGGGGCTTGATCCAGATAGTTCTAACTTTATACATGATCCAGCGTATGCACCTTTCAAACACACATATATGCTCGTGACAGATTTGGGGTACACTACTGTGGACTACTACATCTGGAAAAAATGGCTGTCCCAAGAACAGAGAAACAAGCATAAGCGAAGTATATTTGACATGGGGGTAACAGAGAAGCCTCAAATACTAACCCATTCTATGCTGTATAAGGAGATAGCTAATGAGGAATTAGCAGATGATGAAGTTGTGAGGCAGAAAATCGTTGGTGAAAAAAGCAGTATCAAATCCAAACTGAAAGAGGCTTTGGACTTTAATATGGATAGGTTTGGACCAGAACAAGATTATGAGAAACTGAAGCTTTTGAATCTGCTTTATTGGTACGAGAAGTCCCCAAAGAATCCGGAGAAGGTAAATATCCTATCGGTTCTCTCGGTGCCTTCCATGGTCAACCAAGATCAGCGGCTAGAGGGTAGAGAAACTCCTTACGGACGAATCCTGACGGAGCTAAAGTTTGAAGTAAGAAAAGAAGTAGATGATTCTTTTGCTATTGAAGTGGCAGCTAATACGAGCAATATCATTAAAAGCTGGGACTATGGACACTCTAATGTTATTCATCTGGTCAATCGGGATATTTCAACATTGGATATTAGAAGTGAACTCGAGAATATATTGAAACACCTTCGGGAGGTGATTGATATGGTTAGTGTGAATGAGAGTACTACAGAGTATGAGTCCAATTTGATGGATGCGTTCTATCTGAAAGTTCATCAATTGGACAAAACGACGAGATTAGAGGATATGCGAAAGGCAATACTACATATTTGCCACTCTTCTCACACTCAAAAGCTCCTAATTGGTAATGGTACTAAACCGCTTCCTTATGAAGATGGCTTAATTGAAGATTTGAAGGGATATGCCGAGGTTAATCTGGAGAGGATTACACAGTTGGCATTTGGTAGAAAAGAGATTACAAAATCAGAACTGATCTTTATTAAGCGGAAATTAGAGAGAGTTGAAACACTGCTAACGATTTTCAATAAGCAGCGGCCTAGTGTTTATTCTCATTCGTTAACCATGACCTTCTTAATTGCTTCGTTACAGGAGATTATTCTTTCAGAATACTCTGATGAAGGCGATTCTGAAACGTCTTATGTATATAAATATTATAAGTCTAAACAAACGGTCCGAACCTTATCATCTGCTCTTAAAAACTTTGACGTAGAAAGAAATGTCGAGGATGAAATTTATGAAGTTCTTTGGGTAACGAAAATCGAAAGACGAATTTATGCTCTTAAGGGAAGACTCGATCTATATTTGCTCTCAGTACAGATTGGAGAGCAAATTAATCAGATCATAAAAATAATCACAAGGGTTCCTCATTTAGCCTCCATGTACGCACTTCATAATTATTTTACTGATCAGCTTATGCTTACGGAGAAAAAAACAATTGGCCAATATCAAAATGAGTTCACTACAGCTGTTAAAGAAAAGACAAACTTTGATTGTGTTATTCGTACCAGGCGGATATTTAGTTTGTTTGATGACGAGGATGTATGTAAGGGGTTCACATGTCTTATGATCTGCGCAATTAATGGGCTACTTGACCTAACAAAATGGAATCGTGATGGTGAACTGTACCGAACAGTCATTTACGACCATCTTATTGAAATTGAGATCAATCGACAACAGCGGCATTTCATCCTTCACAAGTCAAGGAAATTTGCAAACGGGAATGAAATAAAAGAGCTTCAGAATAATGGGTTAAGTAAAATGGTTACAAATAAGTTATAGCATGATCTTTGTTGAACCAATACATTTTTTAACGGGGTGGATGGAATATAAAAACAGCTCCCCCTGCAGGTTCAAATCATGGGGAGCTGCTTTCATGCTTAGCTTGTCATCACAAATATTCCTTCGCTATTCAACTTGGACCTTAGGAGCTGCAACCTAGTAACGATAATAGCTCAGATGATTAATTGAGATTTTGGATCTGCGAAGTCGTAACATAAAAGCTTATTATCTTTCCTCATTATGATGGTATTTGTTCTTCAAGTTAATCACTGTACCTAGTTAAGGGTTAAGTATAGGAATAGTTTATGTTATGAATATAAATGAAAAAGCTACGATTTTCTTTCTTCTTGATTCCGTTGAAATACAGCTGCAGACCGATCAAGTAGGGATTGAGGTATATCTGTTACAACAGAAGTTGTTTTTTTCTCTTTGAAGTAGTGATGTTGAATGACGGATTCATGTAGTAACCAAATAGATCCTGATTGCCTCAGCAGGCCCATCTCCATATATCTACCTAATTGATCTCGGTGGATGTCTTTCCTGATTTGACCAGGTGTAAGGGCGTGTCGAGTCTCAGCTTCACTAGTTGTGATTACTTGTTCAATTGTATGTTTACATCTCTTACATAACGTAAAGTGTCCCAATAATATAGGAAGCCCGGGCTCTTTAATCCATCCATTGCATTGACTGCATCGAAACGGATGTGTACCTCCTTTAATTATACTTAATCGATTTTCATAGTCTCTTATTTGTGCATCTAAGCTAAACATCTGCCAAGTAGAACCAACTAGAGAATCCTTTATATCACTAATTATTCTATGCTGTGTTTGAAGTAATTGCAGATGCTTCTCCATCTCTTCGATCCATGTTAATTCAAAATGTTTTTTACTGCGGCCGGCATCATAAAAGAGTTCTAGTAGTACTTCATGAACAAGCCAACATTTACCTGACTTGCGTATGAGTGAGGTATCTTTTAGAGAATGAAGTATGTTGTTGCAATCAGTCTTTACTGTTCCAACTTTCATGGATCTCCGCTCTTCCATTTCTTTAGTATTCATCACTTGGGAGATTGTTTTGAGACACCGGTAACATATGTTGTGAATTCCAAAGGTCACAGAATGGTCGCTCTCCTTAATTGGTCCCAGACATTGGGTACATTTTAATGGCGAATAGCTGGTCTTGAGCTTCTCATAACGTAATTCTGCATCGCGAATCATCGCGTTGATACTGAATATATGATACGGGGCATCAGGCAATTCATGTTTTAAAGCAAGTATCTCTTCTTTCTTCTGATTTAGCATGAATATTTTCTGTTGTGAATTATCAATTAATGACATTAAACTCCCCCTCTTCGACTGTTGACGTTTACGTTTTTTATCATACACTAAAACGTCGAGTTGATTCAAAACATTCCTTTCGAGTTCTCCCCTTTTAATTAAGAGGGAGGCCAAAACCATTGATATGTAAGGATTTTAGGACGATTATCTATCAGGAAGAGCTAAACTACTTCATGACGCGTATTCTCATTGAATAAGCGTCTAAGATCCATCATTCTTATCAGATTAACTATTGTTAAACAGGAGGATTAAGAAGAAAAAATTTTTGAGAAAATGTAATTCTTATTTGTACATTTCACAATGCATGTTCATAAGAAATATTGGGAACTAGTGTAAATTAACGATGCTAAGTAAAATGTAAACCAACAAAAACGTCTCTGAACAATTGGAAAAGCAGAGACTATGTTATAGGTTGACGTTTACGATTTTTCCTTGCACCTTAAACGTCCTAAAGCTTTATTTGAATCTCTTTTATATCTTCCTGGTATGTAGTGATGGAGGCTCAAAACCCTGATGTTACGGTTTTTTTTCGTTTCTAATTGTGAGGGAGGAAGCGAAATATTTATCGGCAACACAGACATATTAAATTGGATCTTATTAAGGGGTGAAGGTTGAATATATATGATTATCAATGAACGATAACTTGCAAAAAAAAGGCCCTCCTCTAAGGACGGACCATTTTCTTGTTTTTTAAGGGATAGCCCAATTTTTTTGCCGTTTCAACAGTACTCTTAGCAAGGGATTCAAGTTCTTTCTGTCCCATTTTAAGTTGCAATCCTCTTTTCATACATCTTACCTCCTGTCAAACTAGTTTTATTGCATTAGTATGGTCAACACTGCGTTCTATTATACCTGGACGAGACATAGATTAAAGTAGGAACTAAGGAACGGAGTGCCTATATTAAAGCCTTATTACTGGGGGGATATAATGTGACAGTAGAGCGTATTGCAACGCGAAAAGAAAGATCTGATAAAAAAAAATCAATTGCTCCGTATGTACCGGATGTCTTTCGGGTATGGATTCATCGAATTGCAAGGCACCTAGAAATCCCAGAGGGTGAGATCGGTGTCTTACTGATAGATGCTGCGGTTCACAATGAGGATTGCATCAGATTTTTTAGCGCTTACTATAAGCGAAATTTTTCTCATGAGAATTCACTATTTTTAGGGAATGAATTCGCAGCTTCCATTGATGAATATATACAAATCACCGGGAATCGGGATCGTTTTAAAGTGAGGGTTGGTAAAGCCCTATATAATCGGATTGGGGAGTTTCAAATAGCATTAGGAACGCCGTATTTAGCCCATGCTACACATGCCTTGATTCGATACGCCCTGCATACAAAATGCATCGTACTACAGATAGCTCCAACACTTAATTATGATGCCTTGTTTAATAACGCCCCATTCCCTAGGCCACATACTCAACTCAATGTTTCAGACCTTGCCTTTCCAAAAGGTTCACCCACCAAATCTAAAAAAATAAAGCCTGAAAACAGCATAGCTTTATCAAAAGACCTAAAGGAACCAAAAACGGAAATTGCAAAAAGTGTTGAGGGTAAATTAGAGGGGCGCAGCGTGTGGAGTATATTACGTTAATTGAATAAAGGACGGGGTGATAACGTATGGTTATTGATTCGATCTATCAATGGTGGAAGGAAACATGGAGATACAGAGTCATCACATTTCGAATTAGTAGGGTGAGTCATTACCAACTGCAGATGATTTGTGAGGCTATTAATAAAAGAGTCAACACGGAGTATGAAATTACGCCTGAAATGATTACAAGCCGGGTTATGGAAACGTTTATTGAAGAGGCATTTTCAGACAGCACAAATAGGATCGCAGAATGCGTCGTACCTGAGCTGAAAAGAAAACGACGGCATATTAAATAAAAATGGAGAATATACCATTGAAACGCAAGTGTGTTGTTCTACTTAAATTGAATTGATCTGTTGAAAAGAGAGCACAAAAAGGTAAAAAAATTTTTCGCTTGTCCAGCCGTAAATTCTCGCTGAAGGTGCATTTTTCAGCGAGATTAATTAATTTAAAGAATCCATATTAAATTCAATACTGCCATAGCTGTTAACATCTGTACATCAGCGGGTTAGTATGAATCTGACTTTGATCGTTCCCATCTAACCATACATTATTTTTTGCATCGTGCAAAATCAATTTGTTAAAGATCCCACGTAAATCAATCTCTACAGATGTCATAGTGTAGGATTGAGCATTAGGTACAACATCGAAAAAATATAAAACAGGGATAATTTCTTTTATGTGCTCGGTTTTCCCTATTTCTAAGGACTTAAATTTTTTATTGAAATCAAGGATTCTAGCAAGTCCTATACTTTCCATTCCTTCAAAACGTTCGAATAGAAGAATCTGTTTTGTTCCGTCACTTTTATCGACAATTATAATGTTGGGCGACCAACCTAACGCTTTTTCATCGGAAGGCAACAACTTTATGAAGTTTGGCTTTTGAGTACGTGTATCTGGCAACCCTAAAAATCCTTCCTCTTTCATTAGATAGAACTGTAAGTTTTTAAGAACTTTGTTCTGATGTTCTTCTCGTGAAAGTTCAGCAACTACTGCATGTTCTAAAGTTGAGTTGTTGGTAAGTCTGAAATTTATTAAGCCGGTGAAATGTTTCATTTTTGTTATAAAGGCGTTCAAAACTGATTTCCATCGTGCTGCTATATAGATTGCTGATGAATGAAAGATAATTGTATGCGGAGTCTCATTCATTTCGGAAAATGGTATTCCCTCAGTAATAACATCTAAGTAATCTCGATAGGATTCAAATTTGTCAGCTAATTTTTCACCACGTTCAGTAGACATATCTATTTCTATCCAATAATGATAAATATCATTAATTTTAAATTCTCCATCTGGTCGAAAGAACCTTTTCATTTTCCTTCCCTCTTTAACTAAAGTAAACTCTCTAGAGGCATAACGATTATCAATAAATTCATAGTGGAAATTTTTAAAGGATGCATAATACAACATCTGAATATGGAAGTTTACTGAAAGGTTATGATGCATAAATCTTTCTACTGAAGGTTTATAAAGATGGTAATCAAAATAGCCAAAATCACCTGACCACCCACTCGCAAGACTCGCGGAGTGCTCTTCTATCCCAAGAATGGTATATGCACAATTTAAACCCTCTTGTGTGAGAAAATAAATCAATCGCATCGAGTGAGGAGTCTTCATTGTTGTTACAAGATTTCTCTCAGCTAGATTATGTAATAGTCTAGCTATATATTTTGTGCGACCGCTATAACCTTTAACCTCATCCTTCTTGATCGTGAGGTTTTTTGCTAGTTCAGGTTGTATCATATATGTAATTTGCTCGGCCGTGCCGCAACGATATATGAATAAAGATGTTATAATGCTCAATTCGGTGTTACTGAAATAATATGACCCTACGTTCGGCATTCAAAAACTTCCTTTCTTAGAACCTTAAAAGGGCTCATATTTCATGCGTTCCTTTAATCGTATTTATTCACGCTTCTTTTAACCCTTTTCAATAATAAAGTCAAACTATCAGATTCTAAATGAGTATTCAAGCAGATCAAGACTTTCAGTTTATCTTTAAAGGTGTAATTCGAGGTGTAAAGTAAGGTGGAATGCAAGGTGCTGGTTCCACACCAAATTACATTAGATATTCCACTTTACATTCCACTTATAAATACACCTAAAATTCCACTAGAGAATACTGGTTTTTTATTGTAATAAAATCAATCTGAGAGAATCTGCTAGGGTAATAGAAATATACAAGTCTTTTTAACTTAACTTAAATTAAGTTAAGTTAAGTTGAGTTAAGTTAAGTTGAGTTAAGTTAAACACAAAATGTATTGATTACGTCTTGCTTAATAGGGTGTTTATATCTTTCTTATTATAAAGTCTTAGAAAGTTTACTTAGGTTCGGGATGAGTTTTCTTTGGGTCGGAAGGCAAAAATGACTTCCCCTCTTGTAAGAAATAATTCTTATCTGGACGTTCCCCGTTCAAAACCGTGAAATAAAGAACAAGGTTTAGTCAGACACAATAAAATTAAACCAACGAAATCATTCCGATTAATGAAAAAAATCAATCTTAAGAATCAATCTGAGAGCTGTAAAGTCGTATCCTATCTGTCTGCACTTAGACCATTGAATTGCTCATAAAGCATTCAGCTCTTCTCTATCTCCAAGTTTGTTCCAGCTTAATCGTTTTGATGCAATTATCACTACCATCAAAGACCTTGGTAATGACTTCGCTTGGAGTAGCTCCAATATGGGTACCTTTAATTGGTTACGTTGTTTCGTTGAATCCTGGTGGAATTTGTTTTTCCAATCTGTTTTGTCATAATCTTCGGCTCATAGCCTTAAGTAGCGAGCTTTTGGCCGTAGACGTTTTACTAGCAGTGGCTGGTACCATACTCATTAACTGGACCAACCAGCACGATGATGTGATGTTGTGTACCCCAATCTGGCGTTCTATTCTTAGTCAGATAGGCTAACTGGCTGTGATGTCCTTCCGTACCATTATCTATTGAATCTTCAATGCCTTACATTTTTAATTTTTACCGTTATAACGGCTGTTTCACCTTTCTGGCTCTGAGAAGGCTTATCTGAGATCGATTAAGCAATCAGATCTACCGGAACAAGCCTAACCATATCAGCTATGATTTCGTTTTTCTCGTACGCTTTTGTAGGAGATTCCACGGCTCAATCCTGATGGCTCGGTTGGTTTATAAAGGCGTCGGCCGAAATTTATAAGTCGCCGATATACACCTCAACTGAACAGCACATTAAGCCCTGGCTAAATCCTGATCGTTTTAATGATCTTAGGTACACTACAGTACATCTAATGAAGCGTCTGTTTGCCCGTTTCCTGGCTTTGTACCGACCACTTAGCATAAATAGGTATTAAACGTATCCGTAGATGTAATCTCCCCCATTAAAGTTCTCTCTGACGTACTTCCTCTTGAGCCAAAACTGAAAGCCATCCATTAAAGTCAGATTAGTAAGAATAAAGTCCATCGGATTTGGTGGTCCTAACAAGTGCAGCGTATGATTCGCCGTACGTCCATATCCATCATCAATTACAACATCAATATCCCAGTCAAAAAAATTGGCAAAAATCCTCATAGGCCACGCTCAAACTGTCTGTTCTACCGCTGCTGACGTATGAACCAGCTTCCTACTGTTTTAAAATCTAGAAATACGCCCATTTTGCTGGTTACAAACTGGATATCGCACTTAAGTATGCCATATCCGGTGTAGTCAATTTTAAGATTTCCCCCTCTTGCTGCCGCCTTTAGCAAAGTTGGAAAGAGTAAACTTAGAGATCCTTCCTATAAATTTACGTTTATTTTAAAAACACTGAGTTTTGCAAGTTTATATTGCAGAAAGATTTAATAATTTTCTGATTATTCACTGGTTTCGTGTTCCAAGTTTCTATGAGAAAAAGAAAAAATCTTGAAAGGGCTTATTTAGTACTCGTATAGTCGACTTTGTAATATAGATAAACTACAATAGGTTCGGATTAACCGAGTAAGTTAGAGAATGTGAATATGGACATCTTTTCATTTAAAACAAGAGGTAACACTGTCCGTTGGCGATCTTTTATAAATCTTAGTGACTTAATAGGAGAATTAGGAGGCGATCTGAATGAAAGCCTTCTAATTAAATATTTAAATAGAAATTTTTTGGTGAAATAATAATTCATTTTATGTTAACCACTCAAAAAAACGTTCAGCTGCTCTAATACTAGAGAAAAAACCTTTATATGCACTCTGTAAATAAAAGAGTTCACATAAAGGTTTCCAATTAAAATTTTAAATTTTTAGTTTCGTTTTCCTTGCCCTCTCCATTAAGCGCATTTCAACATCTGACATTCCTGTATGTTCAGAGGTATCCGGTGTAGAGGATTCGTTAGATACTATCTCCGGTTTAATAGGAATTCCATAATCATGATTATTTGTCCCTGTAGAAGTTGCTGCTTGAGTGGTATTTATAGGAGTTCCACCCGAAGTTATGTCTGCATTAATTTTATTAAGGAGCCCTGCTGACTTTAATTTGTTATATGCAATAGCATCTCTTAACATAGTCTCCATAAACTTGTTTTGACTTTCATGGCTATTTTGTAATAACTGATTTAGCTCAGTGATATAATCAAAACCATTACTATCAGGAATACGGGAGGGGGTAAAGGTAAACCCCTTCCCTCTTACAAATTGCTTCAGGTTGTGTTGTTCACTCATAATTTACCCCCTTTTGATGCAAACACCCTTCCCTTTTCGGTTGTTTGTTATTTGATGTTAATTCCCTATCATTTGTGAAATGTACGAGTTTATGAGATAAGCTCGACTTGTGAAGTACTGAGCTTCCTCAATTACTTTAATATCGGGAAGTTTGTAAAACTTTAAATTTCGGAAATAATAGTATCCGAATAATACTCCGCCACCAACTAAGTAAAAATTCCGGACATTTGCTGCTTTTGTATAAGAAAATAGATTGAAGTTCTTGTCTACTTCTTTGGAATAGTCTTCCATATACTTAAGAACAGTTTGAGTTACATCGATGTCAACTACACGTCCCCAGGAAATTTTAAATTTTGGTTCATATTTTTTGTCCTGTATCATTTGCTTCACTTGTGGTTTAACAACTTGATTTATAAATTGTTCACGATTAGAAAATGGTGATTCTATTTCAATATTGTTCTCTTTCAAAAATGCATGAGTATCCTTAAACTCTTGGATTTCAGATATTTCTTTGATTATATCATCGATAAACTTGTTTGTGCCAAATGTAAAGTTCGTACTATTTATTCCATTAAGACCGTCTTCTTGGAATAGAGCAACATCTGTTGTACCGGCGCCCAAGTCACCTATAACATAGTCGTTTTCATCAAAGTCTTTAGCGGTCGGCAACTCAATAATCTTATTATTTACAATATCGTTAGTTAACGCTAAAGAAGTTGTAGCTCCCTCAATATTAACTTCCCCGCCTGTAATGTTAATCGTAACAGTTTTTCCTAAAAATAAACCGTCCAAAAATTCAATTTTGTGTTCTCCTTTTATTTTTTCAAGGAATTCTCCGCCTCTTACCTTGAATTCTTCAATAGGAAGTCCACCTGCATAATTGTGAGTAACATAATATTCTTCTAAAGAAGCAGCTGCAATTGCAAGGCCAGTCAATTCTGTAACAAAGTGTAATTCGCTTGAAAATTTTGGACCCCCATCAGGTTGTTCTACATCTTTCTTATCACGTGCAAAGTTACCTACGTAATAATAAGTACCCTTAATAGCCTTTGATTGTATGTAGACATGGAGCCGATCCGTCATAGAAACTTTACTATTGTTTTTTAGAGGATCACCTTTCTCATCAGCCGGTGCTACTAATGTAGCGATGGGAAAACTTTCAATATTACCTTCTTTATTTACAAAAGATATTTTAATTGTTGTGTTTCCTGCGTCTGAACCCCCAAATAGATTAAAAGGTTTGTTTTCCAAAATGTAAAACCTCCAATTTTTTAGTAATATTGAGTTAACTTATTTTAAGTTAAGTTAACTCAATTAACTTAACTTATATTGATTATATCACAAAGAGGTAGAGAATCAAGGCGAAAAATATATTCTATACCTATAATATATGCTACATATAGGACGGTCACTTAAAAAAGTGGATTTTAATATAGAATATATAACTGAAATTATATAGTATACATCATAAATATATCCTATATGTATTATAGAAGGTTAAGTAGAACTACAATGAAGAGAGAATAATATAATCTATAAAACCAATAATGTATCCTATATATACAGGAAAATTTTATGTATTCTATATAAGTTTGTAGATTATAGAATACATAAAATTTTGTTCGTTTCCGATATATTATATATTTATTTTGTAGTTTATATTATAAGAAAAAATATATTCTTCAAAATTTAATTTGTATTTTTGCTTGAATCTATATATAAGCTTTATGTAGTCTCTATTATTCTCATAGCCTATATTAATATTAATGCTTGAATTCATTTATCAATCCTTAGATTATCTCAATAATGAAATGATTTGTTTGTTATGGTATCAGGCAGTTGAAAGCATGAATATATTCTATAGTTTTTGTGTTGCGATATAAATATAAATTTTATGATAGGTTATATATAGCTTATGTTTTAATTGGAGCTTATAATTATATTATGTATTTTCTGCTGAAAGGGGTGAGGGAATTGTCTACAATTGAAGAACCTTATTGGACACTAGGGAAAGCTTCCGAATACTTGAAGCAAGAAAAAGGATTGAATATCCCAGTTGTAACATTAAGGACATGGTTCAATGCGCTTGAAAAGTATAAAGTTCACACGCTATCGCGTACAGAACATAAAAGAGAAAGAGTATTATTCCAGCTCGAAATCGATATAGTTATATTTTGGCATCAGCAAAAAGAACTTTATGGAAAAAATTTATCTTCAGAATTTATGGCAAATGCAGTTCAAAAACAATTTGAAGGAAAACTAAATTACTATGATTTAAATCAGCAGACTTCAAGTAGCAGCGAACTAGTTACAATGGATCGATTTATTGAGAGAGTTAATGACGAGTTGGATGACCGGATTGAACTTATGAAGGATGAGATGCGCAAGTTTAAAGAAGAGTTATATCAAGAATTTGAGAATAGAACAAGACTCGCTCTTCCTGATCCAAAGGTGAGAGAACAAGAAGAAGCTGAGAGGGCCAAGGAGGCTGCAGAGAAGGCAAAAGTTGAGGAGGAAAAAGAGAAAGAGAGACAGAAAGAAACTGAGATACTAATAAGAAGTTACCAGGTGGACATTTACATTACTGAAATGCGACTTAAGAATGAACTTAAAAGAGAAGCAGAAGAAGAATGGGCGAAAGATCCTGCCAAAGTTGGTTTTATTATTAAAAGAGAAGACACTGCTAAAAAGGTACAATTTATTAATGATTATGTAGATAAACATCTTCCGGAACGGATGGAAGAAGAATTAAAAAAATAAGCTGGATAGAGCGTTTGACACCTCATTTAGAATATACTAGGATAGTTTCTGTAAAGAGTGTATAAATAAAAACCACATAGAGATGTCAATAGCGAAGCACGCTGACCAAACCCTATATAGGGTTAGTTGGTGTGCTTTTTTGTTGTAAAAAAAGCGATGGGGGGTGTCTCTGTGGTTATTGATAAACCTGCTGAAAAGTTGAAATTATTACGAATGAGGAAGGGGTGGACGCAAGAGAAGTTGGTAGAAGTTTTAAAAGAGAAGAATCCAAAACTTCGTGTATATCAAGTAATGATTTCTCGATATGAAAAAAATAAAGAAGAACCAGGTACGGAGATCAAACAAGCAATAAATGAAATATTTGGACAGTCTCTTTGGGAGTAGGGGGTTAAACACAGTGGTAGGTAATGAACCACGAAGAGTGATTATTGGCTCTCAAAATACTGAATTTGCAACGAAACTGAAAAAGTTTGTAGAACAACATGAGTACAAAGTTAGTGACATTGTCGTTATGGCCGAACATTTAATTGAAGCAATTGAAATGAGCTATATAAATGATGAACCCATATACGCTCTTATTATTACAACAGACTTATCATACAAGTTGAATGATAAGAGATTAGAATTTTTGTCTGATTGTCTTTTAACTATTCGTTCTAGACACAGCGACATTAAATTCGCTGTTTTATCAAACGAAAGTGAAGGACATCCGTTCCTTTCGGAACTAGTGGGGATTGGAATTTACAATATATTCGTTAAAGCCTCAACAAATAATTCAATAGATGTAAGGGAACTTATTAGGAGCTTTGAATTCCCTAAAGAATTTGCTGAGGTTTCTAAGTATCGGGAGTACAACAAAGACATTTTATGGAGAAAAATTGATAGGGGAGCAAGTGAACTTACTTTAAAAAGTGAACGGGTTTATCATACGGCAAAAAATGAAAGTCAGAAAGAAGAAGCGGTGACGCAAACCGATGTTCAAGCTCCAAAATGTGAAAAGCAAAATAATCAGATATCAAAAGAAGAGAAAAAGCGGCCTGAAAGAGAGCTGATTATAGATGATGAAATGGAAGATTTTCAAATTCCATTTCCGAGTGTCAAAGAAAAAATTGTAGTTAAGGACCGGATAATAGGTTCAGTTGTTGTAGGCATTACTGGAGTTTATTCGGGGGTGGGTGTAACACACACTTCTGTAGCTATGGCAAGTTTTTTGGCACGCCAAGGAAATAGTGTTGCTTTGGTAGAATGCAACGAAAGCTCTGATTTTAAGTATCTTGAACTGGCGCATGAAGGAATAAAAAATGATGATGTTTCAGTAGGGACAAAAAGTTTCAAAATCGCTGGTGTTAACTATTACAAATCAGATGTATATGAAATTGATTTAATAAGTCTTTTATCATCAGAGTACACATTTATTATCTTAGATCTAGGATTCTATGATACTACGAAATTTTTCGAAGAATTTCTTAGATCTGATATTCAGATTGTGGTAGGTAGTGGGATTGAGTGGAAACAGAGGCATCTTGAGAGGTTTCTTTCTAGTACAAATGGATATGAGCAACAAAAGAAATGGAATATTGTTCTCCCATTGACAGATGGCCAAGCTATAGCAGATGTAAAAAGAAATTTAAAGGTTGGGAACGTGTTTAAACTCCCATACCAACCAGATCCTTTTGAAGAGGATATTGAAACCGAGGAGACTCTTGAAAATATATTAAGCACAGTTAAAGTGTTAACAAAAATAAAAAAAAGTAAGTCATTAATAAAGTTAATTATAGGTTGTTCTGTTTTTTTAATAGTTTTATTGATTTCAATATTACTAATAAAAATTTAAGAGGACTAACAATTTAGTGTATGAAAAATTCCACTAATAAAAGGAGAGGATAGTGGTGGTCGTTAGACAAATATACTTATTCAATTAAGTTAAGTTAAATTAACTTAATTGAACTTAACTGAATAAGAATGATCCAAACCAAATAAAAGGAGAATAAACATGTCAAAGGTACGTTTACGACATAAACAACTCATGATTGCGGGTGTTGTCGGAGCTGTAATTATGTCACTCATTGGCCTCGTTATTATGATACTAGTGATTCGAAATATACAAGATTCTTATAGGGTTGATCGTGTAAAAGTAGAACAGCAGTTACAGGATGCAAATAAGACAATTCAACAAGAGATGAAGCAGGTTCCCGTTGTAATAAGGAAAAATGGGGTTAAAGCCGGAGATGTTCTATCAGAATCGGATATTAAAACTATTAATGTTCCAAGTGCATCTGTACCAGCAAACATCATGAGGAAAGAAAACATAGTAGGTAAGTATACCAAGATTGATTTACCACAAAACACACCTGTCACACAATCTATGTTATTTGAAAAAGGTGTTACAGCTGCAGATCTAAGAAACCAAGAGTTTAAATTAATTCAATTGCCGACCAAGTTGGACTCAAGACAATTTGTAGATGTAAGAATTAAGTTCCCTACAGGTGAAGATTATATAGTTCTCGCTAAAAAGAAAGTTAGTGATTTAGCCGGGAATGTTATTACTTTTCAAATGAATGAACAGGACATTTTGTTAATGTCCAGTGCTATTGTAGATGCCTATATCAACGACGCAACCATTTATGCTTTGAGCTATGTTGATCCTTATATGCAAAAGGAGGCGATTGTAACTTACCCTCCGAAGGACTCTGTTAATAAATTGATTAAATCTGATCCTAACATTGTTGAACGTGCCACTGAACAATTGGAGTCACGCAAACGTACAGTGCTAGAAATGAATTTACGATCGATGACAGAGGAAGAACGAGCTAAATACAACGCAGGTGCTGGAATTGGAACGTCTGGTAGTCCTGCAGACACCTCTAATAATAGTGGTTATTCTTCAAGCCAACCACCTGTTAAGGATGCTATACCAACAAATGAAGCTAATAGTGAAGGTGCTGAGTCTCCAACGCAAACTATAACGCCTACAGGAGATAACGATGTTTCTAATCTACAACCTGTACCGCAACCAGTAACAGTAGAACCAGATACACAGTCTGAAAGTAAGATTTATGGGGAAACGTCTCAAACTACAGTAAAACCTTAAGGGGGGCAACAATGCGACATATTCTGTTTATAGGAGCAACTGACAAAACGGATTTGCTATTTTATATAAGTAAAGTATTAGCCACAGTAGGAAAGCGAGTACTAATTGTAGATGCAACGGATCAGCAGAAACACAGTTACTCTATTCCTCATATAACAAAAGGAAACTTAATTACTGAATATGATGGGTTTGATGTAGCAACAGGATTTGAAAAACAAAATAAAGGAATTCATGAAATCCTACAACATTATCTCAAGAATAAAAATGAACGTCTAGAATCCTATGAATATATCCTCTTAGATACAGATTCGGAAGAATTCTTATCCGAAGTTCCGAAAGCTCCTTGGAATGACGTTCATAGTCATGTTCTGATCACAAACTGTGAGAGGTTCACGATAGAAAGAAATGTTGAAATTCTTGAGTTTTATGTAAAAGGGCATGATGATATTCCTTTTGTTAGGGTTCAGTATCCATTTGTAGATTCGCATGTAAAAGAGGACTATTTAAATTCTGTTCTTTCGCATTTAAAAATTCAGTTTGATGAGGATAGAGAATTCGAATTTTATTATGACGAAGTGAATTATGCAACTAAAGTTAATAACCAATTTGAAAGTCGAGTTTATCTGAAATCTTTGTCCCGTCAAGCAAAAAAGGCATTGTATGAGCTTATTAAAACGATAACTACAGAAGATAGTAATACAATCAAAGCAGCTTTTAAGATAGCTGAGAAAGGAAAATAAATGGCTAAAATTGTATTCTGGAGCCCAGACCCAGGTCGAGGAAACACATCCAATACACTTGCTATTGGGACAATGATTGGACAAGACTATGATATCAGAACCTTAATTACACAAACTCAATTCCGTCGTCCTAATTTAGAAAATGCATTTATGAAGGCGAAGGAGCTTCAGTTCCGAAACCTCGTTAATACAACAACTAGTGGTATGGACAATTTGGAGAGACTATTTAAAAGCAAGCGACTAAGTGCTGATAGTATAAGTGATCATACCATTTCGCTTGAAGCTGGAAGACTGGACTTATTAATGGGAACTAAAAAATCTGAAGCGCACGAAAATTTCCCTTCCATAGCAGGAGCAATATTTGACGAAGCAGATCGTTATTACCAGGCTGTGATTTTAGATATTCATAGTGGGAATAATAGCAGCGTAAGTGAACAGTTAATTCAAGACGCAGATATAGTTGTTATTACTTTAAGTCAGGATACTTCTGTTATTGAAAGTTATGTTGAACAAAAAGATTGGCCAGATAATCTTCAGGAAAAGTCAAAGATCATTTTACTTGGCCAGTATGATAAGTATTCCAAATATAATGTGACTAATATAAAAAGAAATTTCAAAATAGATGATCCGATTTACGGTCTGCCGTATTGCTCTGAATTCAGGGACGCTATTAATGACAAGGATGTACTAAATTGGTTCCGCAGAGCAAGAAATGCAGGCAAGCGGCATCCAAGTTACTCCTTTTTCCAGGAAGTACGGAAAATCTCAAAGGATTTGCTCATTCAAATTGGTGTGAATACGGAAATCAAGAGAATTGAAAGAGGGGTCTCTTAATGCTTTTATGGAATGGAATTACAATAGGTATAATTTTGCTGGTCCTTCTTGTTATCTTAATCTACAAGTTACGAAATCCTATCGTTGTTCCGAAGTTAAAAACGAATGTAGATTCTGAAAAATTTAATATTAATAGTATGACAAAATATATCAAGACACAATTTAATGAAATGACGGGAAGAAATCTTTATGACAATGCTCTGGATAGGGCTGACTTTGAACGCCAGAAAAATATGAGAGTAGAATTGAAAGCTGCTTTAAAAGGCTGTAATAGTGGTGATCTTTATGACAAGATGTACGTCAAAGATCTCATACATGATCTCCTCATGAAGGGATACGGGATGGATGAGCAGAATGTCAATTACGTTCTACCATTTGACGATCCTGAAAAACTAACTGTGCAGGATAAGTTTGAAATTCTTATGCAAATATATAAGAAAAAATACAAATATAAAGCATTGCCGCAAATGATTGAGGAGTACCAGCTAGATGAGCTGAAATATGTCATCGAAGATGGTCAAACAGAATCCTACATCATTACTGAAGAGGAGATACTTGATATCTATCAAGAAAAGGCGGGTAAACTGTCCTTTGAAGATAAAATGCAAGTAATTGTTCAACGGATTTATCAAGAGTATAAGGGTTTTGGAGTTATTGATGAAATCAGAAACATGCTTATTGATGGTGTATCTGGTGGAGTATCTGGGTTACCCGCGTTTTCTCAAGATATAGAGGACGAACAAAAGCTGTTAGAGGCCATGCGAACAGCTACTAAAGAAGATGTATTGCATTCAGTATGGATTATGTATCGTGGTAAAACCATGCATTTATCCTTTCTGTCATTTGGAAGCGAAAGGGAAATAAAGAGAATATGCCAATCTATTTATAAATATAATAACCCAGGACAACTGACGGAACAAAACGGATATATCATAAACGATATGAAGGACAACTCACGTATTGTTGTTATGAGACCACCTTTTGCGGAGACTTGGGTATTTTTCAACCGTAAATTCGATTTAACTTTTGCTGACTTAGAAAACTTTTTAAATCCAAAGGGTAGAGGCTACTCTTTTAAAAATACGATCTTACCATTAAGATTTATTCCTTTTTTAATGAAGTCTACACGCACTATAGCTGTTACTGGGGAACAGGGGTCAGGTAAGTCCACTTTTATAATGGCTTGCATTAAATTCTATGCAGCTACTCTCGCTTTACGAATAATGGAAATGGCTTTTGAACTACACTTAAGAAAATTGTTCCCAAGACGTAATATTGTAACCACGAAAGAAACTGCGGAGATTTCTGGTCAACAAGGGATGGATGTGCAAAAGAAAACGGATGGAGCCGTGAACATTATTGGTGAAGCTGCAACTGATGAGCAAGTTACATGGATCATTCAGGCGGGTACAGTAGCGAGCAAATGTACGATATTTTCGCACCATCCAAAAACTTTTAAGGACTTAATATCATCTTTACGAAATTCAGCTCTTAAAACTGGGTTGTTTCAGAATGAATTTATCGCTGAGCAGCAAGTTGTTAGCATTCTTAATTTTGATGTTCACTTATTTAAAGATCCTGAGGGAAGAAGATATATTGAGCGAATAACAGAATGTGTCCCCCTTTTTTATCAGGAAAATCCGTATCCTGAAGATTCCGAGAAAGCAAGGATCGAATTCTATAAGCGGATGACTGATAAAAGGG
The DNA here is from genome assembly GCF_000237325.1 of Paenibacillus polymyxa M1. Lineage (NCBI taxonomy): Bacteria > Bacillati > Bacillota > Bacilli > Caryophanales > Paenibacillaceae > Paenibacillus > Paenibacillus polymyxa. The sequence goes on along the minus strand of NC_017543.1, from coordinate 156,501 downwards.
CATATGAGGAACGGGATATTATTGTATTCGAAGATGAGGGGTATGTGGCTAAAAATCCAATAACAGAACAACAAAAGAAAGACATGATGAAACAAATGACTAAAAAAGACTGTGCTGCATTTGAGGAAATGTTGGCAACATTCTGGCCGGTGGCATCATGATTGGATGGGTTATTCTTGGTATTTCACTAACTATGTTCCTGTTAGTTCTAGCTGTCTTTTTTATAACTTCGTTTGTAAGAAATGCTGATGGGGAAAACATAGAAGAATTATTTAAGAAGCATTTCGGAAAAAAAGCCCTTCAAAATAGCCTAAATCTTTGGTACCAAAAGGGCTATATACATTTTCAACGTATACCATTTCTAAAAAAATATTTATGGAAAATAAGAAAACGTCTAGAAGTTCTTGAGACATTTGATGAGTATGCTATTAGAAGTAATACGATGAAAATCACCTTTATTACTCTTGGATCTACAGCCCTTATAGTTCTATTAGCCTCAATAATTAGTCGAGATTTGTTCACTATATTTTTTGTGCTTTTTGGAGCTGTAGTTGTAAATGGGATGATGATTGATACCTTTGTAAATAGAGTGGAGGACCGACTACTTAAACAGTCCATCATACTCTTTGAGGATTGTAGACATCATTATCAACGCACAAAAAACGTTGAGGAAGCGTTATATGAATCTAGCCAAACTGCTCCTCATGAAGCAGCGCAGCATGGAGAGAGAATTTATGAAATTTTAACCGGAGAGAATCAGGAAAAAGCGTTAGATACGTATTATGAGGTTGCGCCTAATAAGTTTTTTAAATTATTTACGGGCTTTTCTTACTTAGTATTTGAGTTTGGTGATCAAATCGTCAATAAATCATCTATGTACCTAAACTCCTTGGCTAAGTTAGTGCAAGATGTAAATTATGAGATTCTGAGAAGAGAAAAATTAAACTATTTACTCAAAGGGCTATCGACTATAGCCGTTTTATCTTCTCTTTGTATCAGACCGATCGAAATATGGGCCAAAAACTATTTTCCGATAATGAACGATTTCTATGATAGTAAAATTGGGTTCTTTATTAAGGTTGTATTCTTTGGTGTTGTACTAATTTGTTACGCCTTAATTAAGAAATTGCTAAATAATGATGAAGCTCGTTATGTGGAAAAAACGGATCGAATTATGTGGGAAAAATTTTTTTATAACAAGGTTTTTCCGATACGCTGGTTAGTTGATCGATTAGTACCTGATTCAAATAAAGGACTTCATTTTAGATTGTCAATGCTCATTAAAGATGCCAACTCGTATTTAACAATAGAGTGGCTATATGTTCAACGGATTGTTTTAAGCGTAATGGTTTTTTTGTGTACTATTTTCATTGCTTTCCAAATGCACAGTATAACCATTCATAATACACTCTATGTACCTGTACAGGGAAATGGCATGCTTGGAAAATTGGGTCCAAAAGAACAAGCTCAAGAGATTCGTAATACTAATTTTGATCGTTCTGTAATCGAAACCTTGGATAGAAATAGTGAGGTTACTCCAGAATCCTTGATTACTACAGTAAGTGTTTTAACATCAATGAGCAAAAACGATCCAGCAACGATCATTACAGCGAACCGAATTTATCAAAAGTTTATGATTATTCAAAATGAGTTTTTCAAGTGGTATGAGTTATTAATCAGTATTGTTTTAAGTTACTTAGCTTACTTTTTCCCTGTATGGTTACTCCATTTTCAAAAGAGAGTTCGATATATGGAGATGCAAGAAGAAGTCGATCAATTTCATACCATTATATCGATTTTGGCAAATTTTAAACGGATGGATGTTGAAACCATCCTTGAGTGGATGGAACGGTATAGCATTATCTTTAAAGATCCAATCAAAAATTGCTTGAATGACTATAGCGGTGGTCAGGAGAAATCTCTAGAACAATTAGAAGAAGATGTTTCATTTGAACCATTCGTTAGAATCGTTCAAAAACTAAAGCTTGCAGCTTCAAAGATACCACTTTTAGAGGCATTCGATGACCTTGAATTAACGAAGGAATATTATTCTGAAAAAAGGAAAGAACATTTCAACCGTGTCATCGAAATGAAGGCTAATTGGGGAAGAACGCTCGGCTTTACTCCTGGAGCTTATCTTGTTTTTATTTATCTGGTCGCACCTATGATCTACCTAAGCATTATTCAAGCAGGCGAGTCATTTCAACAAATTAGGAATATTTCAGGGGGGTGAAATGACTATGGTAATTCATTGCTACAGATAGATTAGTTAAAACATTTTTTTGTAACACAACAACTCTTAAAAAAACATTGAAGGAGAAATGAACTAAATGAATAACGCATCTTCTGCTCTGAAGGTAGCAGCAGGACTATTTCTGACTATTGCACTGATTACTATAGTTGTTATGTTGTTTGGGTCAGCCCAAGAAGGTACGAAACAGGCACAAACTGAATTTGCAGGGATACAAACAGAATTAACAGGGCAGGCCTTTGTTGGTTATGAAAATACCATTTTAACTGGAAGTCAGGTAGTTAGTTCTATTCGTAGGTTTGGTAATAAGGAGGAATTTAAAATTGAAATAAAAACGAAAAAAAATAGCGGTGGTACGAGTTACACCAAAGGAAATGTAGGGAATACACAATCAATAACATCAAATGAGTATGTAAATCCATCCGGACAATTTAAGGGAGAAGTTGTACGTGATGCTAATAATGTCGTAACAGGACTTACATTTACTCAACAATAAATCATCTGTTATGCTTCCCTTTTGCATTGAATAGAGGGAAGCATAACAAATTTAGAATGGAGCAAAAAAATGAAAAATGCTGCAAGTATGATTGAGTTTTCCGCTTTATTCTTTCTCTTTCTTTCAGCACTTATTTCAGGCTCATATTTATTTGAGACAACTCATTTAACTTTGACCGAAGCGGATTCTACTATAAGCGGCAGGGATAGGAATCTTATTGAGACACCCCTAATAGAGGGATCAGAAACAGTTGATGGAGCATCTGTTGTCCAGTCTATTTTTCATATTGCAGAAATTAATGCTGACATCCAAGTCGATGGACTTTTATATGATAAGAATTTAAATATGGATTATACTGACGTATCCATGATTAATGTTAACGATATGTACCGTACTGAATACCAACGTGATAGTAATGGAATTCTTCAGAAATTAATTTTTAGAAGGGTGTAAAAGAAAGGGGGCTAAACATGACCAAGTATTTATCGATCCCATTTGCATCCGTTATAGCAGTTTTGCTCCTTTTTTATTTCCCGCTTCAGTCAACCTACGAACAGCAAGACCAAATGGCTTATAACTTATCTTATAATGCAGTGACAAATTTTGTAGACTCTGTGCGGAATAAAGGCTATATATCTCCCATGATGTATAACGATTTTACGAGAGAACTGGGCGCAACTAATAACCTATTTGAAATTAAGATGGAGCACAAGTCAAAACGCTATAATCCAATTTATAAAGATCCAACTGATGAAGCCACGTTTATGGGAACAGCAGAAGTATACTATGATGCCGTTTACCAAGAAACTATTCTTGCTACACTCTTTCCAGATAACGGTGTTTCAGATTTTGACCCGAGTAGAAAATATTATCTCAAGGAAGGTGACTTTTTTACAGTTACGGTGAGAAATACAAATACAACAAAGGCAAAGCTTCTATCCGATTTTCTAACCAACGGGAGTTCGGTAGATCCAACTCGCATTGATATCCCGTATGGAGGAATTATAAATAATGAGGATTATTAATTGGGCGCTCGTGTTTGTTATTATTGTTTCCCCAGTCTTTTTTAAAAATTATTGGCGCGGTATTGAGCAAGAGCGAACCCAAGAAAAAATAATTCTTTATGACGGAGCTCTCCGAACAGCGGTTCAAGATGCTGCATTTTCATTGAGATTAAATGAAGACCAGAATATGGAGGTTCGTTATGATTCAACTAAGAAGATTAGAGCAAACAAAGAACGAGCTGTTGAAGCTTTCTATGAAACGTTATTCAATAATGTTGACATTCGTGATGATGAAGTAGCGCAGGGGGTTCTAAAGAGATACATACCTGTACTTGCAATTGTTGATTATGACGGGTTATGGATTTACACAAATGACACCTTTACAAATAAAGAGGGAGAAAAAGAGAACCGACAAGTTTGGAAATCTAAAATGCCATTTTCGTATGCGGACAACCAAGGAAATAGCCTCTCATTTACCTTAGATAATTACGTTTATGCATATGATGCTCAGCAGAAGCAATGGTTTGAAGGAAAACGGGAGGACGTTGCTTCCCAAGTAAATCACAAAATATCTTTACTAAACGACCCTGAGTTATTTGACCAAGTGCGGAGAACAACTATTATTAACGTTATTCAAAAAAACTTAGAGCACTACATTAATGCCTATAATGTGTATGCAAGAAATTTAGGAATTACGTATAGGTTTACGTTGCCAAGTGTAGACCAAGAAGAATGGAATAATACTATTAATGATGTCGGTATTCTATCTTTCATTCAGGGTGTTCCAGTTGGTTTAAATTATTATAATAATTATGCTCTTGGTGGTAGCCGTCTCGTTAAGCAATCTGTTATATATGGTTATTTACGTGACGGAATAAAAGTTTATTTTAGAGAAAGTGATCATTACAGTGGAGTCATAGTGGAGAAGTTTTCTAGCGAACATGAAGCAGCTCTAGCAGGTTACTTTCCTGGTAAGAAATAAAAATGTATTTTGAAATTGTATTTTCATTTTAGAGAGGGATATAATGGAAGCCGGTGAAAGTTGAGTAATTCTACTAAATCTAAAGTTTCAGCTTCTTTATTATGGAACAATAATAAAGAAAATGAGGCTATATATCTTCATAAATACATCGATTAGGAGATTATAAAGATTATTTGTGGGGCTACACTTACTACCCTTAATAGGGAACCGGAATTTTTCATACTAATTCATACAAGGAGAGTTTCTTATGATTAAAAAAATGATTCTTTCGATTTCAGCAGTATCGTTACTTTTTGTTGGTTCGGTTGTACCCACTCAGGCAGCTAAAAGTGAGAATGCCAAGCCGATCAAGGTCTTGCTGGATGCTAAAACGATTCAATTTCCAGACGCGCAACCGTTCCAGGACGATAATGACTACGTTATGGTACCGATCCGTTTCGTGTCTGAAGCTTTAGGAGCGAAAGTCGGTTGGGAAAAGACCGGCGGCAAACTGGCAGTGTCGATCAAGAATGATGCTCATTCTGTTGCTATGACGGTCGGCCAGAACACGGCCACCGTGGATGGCCAAACTAAAACCTATGAAACTAAGATTATCCTGAAGCAGAGCCGGACATTTGTACCCCTGCGTCTGGTAAGCGAAGGTTTGGGGCAAACGGTGGAATGGGATAAGGTCAGCCGCTGGGTTTGGATCGGCAAGAGGGAAACTGTTGCGCTGGAAAATAAGGGGCTTCAACCAGTAAGCATTGAACCATATAAAAAGGCAATTAACACTGTTCCTAACCTCATTAATAATGTAGCAGGTACACCATATAACAAAGTAGTCGTCTTCAAACAGTCAGACCTTCCTATCAAACTACTGCATGATATTTACTCAGTGGAACCCTATACTACGTCTGATGGCATTCCTTACTTGAAAATGAGAGTGAAAACAAAATCAACTGCGGGAACTATTTTTTATTTGACGAAAAATAATGATGCCCGCATTCGTTTTCCAATGGACCAAATGACTCAAGATAATGGTGACGGTACTAAAATGGTCTACTACAAAATTTATTCTTCCAGCGATGAAACAATCCAGGGTATCAAAAATTATAAATCTTTTAAGCTATCGGACATTGAGTATATTGCATTTGGACTTGGGTCAAGAGAATACATTCCGATGATGGTCAACCCGTGGAAAGGTAATTAAGCGCATGAAGAAGACTCAACGCATTCTGGGCGTATTTCTGGTGGGGGTACTGCTTCTATTGCAGCTCCCACCTTTTTCTTTTCCTATGAACAAGGCTGCTGCTGATCCGGCAATTACGCCGCTGTCTTATTATGCAGACAAGAATGATCGCTACTTTGTCGGCATGATGTACTTCGATATGTGGAAAAACACTGCTGGACAATGGGTTACAGACGGCGGAAAACAACCCGGAAAGGGCATGCATGGTGAAGCCACCTTTACTTATAAGTTTCAGTTTCCAGGCCGCAAGATCAAGAATGTGACAGCCCGTTTATATACAAAGGCAGACAACGTTAGTCACCCGGAATATTTCCTTCAATCCCGTGCAGATAACTATGATGATTATGCATTTGCTATGAGTAGTGGCACCAAAGATTCAGATGTTCGCCCCTTTCAAAAACAAGGGATTGGTACGGAAACTACTGTTATACCGATTACTGTAAACATAAAACTGAATGCAGAGGTTGCTCCAAGAGATATCAAGGGAGAAAGCTGCCCTAGCTGTGCGAAGGAAGTGGAAGCCTACCGCATTTTCCAGCCTATTCTATTCAAAATCGAACTAGACGGCGGCCTGACCGTGAAACATTTTACCGAATCAAACAAACCGCTAGATGCCATATTTCCACCGCGCAGCGAAAACCTGAAGGTCGGACAAACCTACGAATTCACACCAGGCAGTAATCCGAACTACGAGTACGTGGGTTACAAGAAAAGCTCCACCGGCGCACCGCCGAGTGGCAACATAATACCCGGACAGCTCCCACCCCTGACGTATGACGGCAAGTTCGAGCAATACACTGTCCATTTGTTCTACAAGGAGCTGAAACCCGAGGAGGACCCGCCTGAAGGCGTAAAATGCAGCCGTCCGACTCCAGCAGGAACCCAGTCTGACAAATACTTAGATCCGATGGTTTCCGCCGTCATAAAGGCCGACCAGCGCGGCGCTCATCGCTTTGACGTGTCCAAGGGCATACCGACCTCCGAAAGCCTGTACGGAAACGTCATTGCCAGGAACTATCTATTCCAGAATACATTCCAGCAGCTCAAGGGCGAATGCACGTACAACGTTAAGCTGAAGCGCACGTATGAGCTGGAATGGGAAGATATTAACGATACCCGCCATATGACCATCGTCCAATACTACAAATATGAGATCGTAAAGCCGTATTCCTACTGGACCATAGACAATCTGGAAGTGTTCGGGATCAAGAACGCGCAGCTCCGCAACTATGCGCTACCAGGTGGTGGCATTACCATTCCGCCGCGTAACTACACGCCGCCTGCGGTAGAATCTGCGAACAACGGCAAGTATTATCCAGGTTCAGCGCCGGGAATCATCGACGGCGGCTCCAAATACATTTACGGTGGTAAAAGCATGCCGAAGGTGCCGGATGAGGAACGAGCGCTCAAGCCTGTTGCTCAAGAGCGCACTCCGGATGTGGAGGTCGAAAACGACACGCTTAACTTTGACGGCAAGATCATCATGAATCATAAGCGTGTGAAGAAGGAAGGACCAACGCCTGGGAAAATTCCAGCGCCTGAGAAGATCGGACAAGATGTGCTGTACAGCCCCGGTCATGTGATTGAGATGTTTAAGGTGAACAAGCTGAACACGCCAAGTAACGGAACGATCAACTACGATGTGATACCTGGCAGTTCCGAAGGGACCGAGGATAAATCCTATCCAATTAACGGCATTAATACGGTTACTGTCCATACACCAGTTGTTATGTATCCAAGCATCACCGACGACAAGCCTCATAATCAAAAGGTGTACCCGACTGCTGGACGGGCCGCGCTTATCCTGGATCGTCCATTCACGGTGACCATCCCGACCAAGGGACAACATCGAGACATCCTGGGCTACGGTAACCGGGATTATGCAAAGTACACGGCCTACAAGCAAGTACGATTTGAGTTTCCGGTGCTGAATCAGGACAAATCGAAGTATATCCCGGCGAACACCTGGATCGATATTCCGGTTAACCAAGAAGACACCACGTTCAACATGCCTGTATGGGTGGACGAGGGTGACTATACCGTGCATTTCCGCTCGATTGCGGAAAATGCTCCTAAGGAATTTACGTGGGAGAAGATGGCTAACCTCGATTTGGCTAACCATGTCGCCATCAACACCATACCAGTTCAAGTCATAGGACGACTTTATGATTTCCGAATTGCAGATATCGGTGACTTTGATTGGGAGCAGGTCTTCCGTACGAAGAAAGGTAGTTCTCAACACACCGGTGCGTTTTATTGGGTTGGACCAAACGGTATTGATGGTGCGCCACGTGGAAATAAGTTCCCTTTCCTGCTTCCTATCAGACCAGGAAGCCATACCAACGAGGGTTACAAAAATATCGCTATCAAGACGGGTTATCATATAAAATTTGATTTTAAGACTAAAGGTAACATGGCTTCCTCTGGTGACCATGTTAGAATCAAACCGACCTTTTATTTTGTTGATAAAAACGGAAAGAACAGACAGCCAGTAGATATCTATTATCACGATCAGACCAAGAAAAAATATTTCGTCAAGGTAGGGTCCAACCAGGATACTGTTCAACGCAGTATCAAGCTCAATGATCCCATGAGGAATATATCCCAGACGGATTTAAACAACACGGCGAACTTTGTGAAAACCTACGGTTTCCAGAATTTCGCCCACGAAGCTAACAAGAATAGTCTGATTGGTGGTTATAGCTGGCTTGATCTTACCCAGCGCGTACGGACCATGATTGGACCAGTCGATAACATCCCTGAAGGGGTTAATGTAAATCGTACAGTGTCAGCCGAGCAGCAGTGGTACGGAGAGTTCAGTTTACCGGCAGCTCCTTATGTTGTGCCAATGGGTTATAACATTATGGAATACGGACGCACTCATAACGGTCTGACTGACAGTTCCCCGATCTGGCTCAAAAATGGTTACATCGTGGTAAATTTCAATATAGAGACTTACCGTAACGGAGAGAACAAGCCTTACCTTCGATATTATCGTTTGCCTGGAGACTCCACGCCACTGGATAACCAGTGGAAAATGGAAGGCTATAGCAACACAGTCAGCGATAAATATGGTCACAAGTTTGCTGCTCCAGATGGAGACATAGCTTATTACCACGCTAATCTGTCGTCTTACGATGATTTTAGATCAAATGTAACCCATTAATAATAGACTGGTTTTGATTACCGGAGAGGGTTCCGTGAACGTGTAGATACAAGAATGAGAATTTGGTACAATGTTTTTAATCAAATACACATCAAAGTGGAAGCACCACTAAGCCGAGAATATCGGGTTAGTGGTGCTTTTTTGATGGAGAAGGAAGGTTTATATGTTTAGAGATTTATTGGGAGCTAATTTTTCCGCTGGAACTGTCTTCATTGCTTTACCGCTTACCCTTATTTTGCTTTATGTAACTTACCATTTATACCTAGCAAGGAGAAGTCGATACTTACCAATAACAGTTTGTGCTCTTGTGATGACTGTGTCACAGTTCATATCACTTATGTCATATGTGTTAGGTTCCACATTAGTAGGGGAAATATTCCAAAAAATTTCCTTTACAAGTATAGTGGCTCTTATTGTTTTCTTGACTCAAGTTCAATGGGTACAAAAAAGGTCTGAAAAGATAACATTGTATTCTTTAGTAATGATTCATCTAATTTTTATACTTCTAGGTTCCTTGATATTGTCCAATGTAGTAACAATATTGATTTCACTCCTACTTTTAAATCAACTTAAAGAGAATGTAAAGGCAGCTATTAAAACAACTATAATCTTATTGGTTCTGCCTCTTCAGGCTATTTTAAACTTTGCAGCAATTCTAACTAAATTCCCTGAATTATGGACCTTATCCAATCTTTTATTACCACTTACACAGTTAATGATATTTGCAACATTACAAGATCGTTTGAAACTTTTACTTATGAATTCGTATTTCGCATCTGTCACTGACCCCTTAACAGGTATTTTTAATAAAAAGCATTATCACAAACAGCTACAATCACAACTTAATATGCCGACCAATACTATATACGCAATTTTTTGTGACATCGACAATTTCAAAAACTTAAATGACTCTGAAGGGCATAATAAAGGGGATGAAATATTAATAAAAGTAGCTAGTATTGTACAAGAAGAAGTTAGTCACTATGGTTTAGCTGCTCGTTATGGTGGTGAAGAAATTGTTGCATATGTAAATCTGGAATCTAGCGGTATAGATATCAAATCTCTGACGGAGCGCATTAGGGAAAGAGTACATTCTGAAACTATTGTAACCCTAAGTATTGGTTACGCTAAAAGTGAACCTAAAGTTACGTATGACCATTTAGTTCACATGGCAGATACAGCTATGTATTATTCAAAGCAGAATGGGAAAAATCGTGTGACAGATTATGATGATATGAAGGTGTCGGGTAAGGCGACTTCTATGGTCAAATGATATCGGTAGCGTTATAATAAGTGAAACTATGCGGAAGCACCGCTATTACATGGCTAAATAAGCCTGTTTTAGTGTGTGCTTCTTTATTTTTAGGAGGAATAATATGAGTGAAAATATTGCATATAAGACTATTGTTTTAGGGAAAGATGCAGAAACGGCCGCGGATATATTTTGGCCTTGGTATGAAGAAGAGCATTCTACAATGATTGTTGTTGGATCTTCGATCAAAAGCCCTAGGTCACCTTTTGTTGAACGTTTAATCTCAGAGATTCAGATCCAAGACAAAGAAGTTGTCTATCGAATAACAACATCGGAAAAGGTGATAGGCGTTCGGTTCAACAGTGATGCAATTCTCTGGTCTGAAAAAATGCCTGATCCATCAGAAATATATGAGGATCGAGATGTTTTCGTAAATAATAGAAGATTTTTTTCAAAGGCTTATTTTAATTTAATTGCTTTTTCAAAAGGAGTGACCCGTAGTGATTTGATGCCTCCTACTTCATACAAGTGGCATATGGAAGGGCCATTAAACGGGTATATCCGGACAATTAAGAACATAGAAGAGAGTAATCCTTTAAAGAACGATTTAATGAATGAACTAGAAAAGCTATGTAGGGTTCCCTGGTATAAGTCTAAAGAAAACGGTACGGTCTATTACATTGAAGAAAATAACGACATTACTATAAGAGCACTCTCTTTTTTAAGAGCTGTATGGAGCTTCTGGGCTATGGTTGGAAAGCTAGATGAACAACAGCAGATGGTACTTGTAATTGATATACCCAGAGAGTTTCTGGAGATTACTATTGATCCTTTGATTACTGAAATTGTTTCAGTTTCGTTTAATATTTTACGTTATCTATCACACGAAACCACATTGAGTCTTCTCTTATCATCTGAGATGATGTATCCAGCACCAGAAAATCAATTTAGAAATAAAATTGTCTTCAATACTGAACCAAGTTCTGACTTTCACTTAAATAGTGATGATATTAAGCCGGCTATAAATCCACTGCTTTTTGAAAAATGGAACAAAGGTGAAAACAATACAGGGGTATATTTTGACGATTTGACCGGGTCGCAAACGATATTAAATCCTAATATTAAGACTGATAACTAACCTAGTATAAATAGTTGTTTATTAAGGATCTGAAGATAACATTATTATTTTCTTCGGGTTCTTTTTGTCCTATAAAAATATTAAAACAATCCTTTAGAAACAGCTTAATAAAAGTGGGTTCAAACTATGATTGACATATATAAAGTGATAAAATAACAAATAAGTTATTCGAGTGTAAGTAAATGAGTAGCTTCCAAAAAGAATTACATAGTGTTGAACTATATTTTAGAAAGAGGTATTTGCCATGACTTTTAGAAATGAAGTTCCAGACATTATAGGAATAAATCAACTCGAATCGGGTGTGTTAATTCAAAAGTATATATGTGTTCTTGCTATGATAAATTACGGAACTCCTAAGGAGAAATTACGTGCAAAGAAGGCTTTAGCTGAACTTGAAGAATTAGTCGGTGTACACGTTAATGCGGCTGCTTTTCATTCAGCTTTTGAACGTTTTGATTGGAGATCTGAGGAAGTGGAGATTTCATAATGTATTTTCGTAAACCATCAAGGTATTGGTTTTTGAGTCTCCTACTTTTAGAAATATTGCTTTTAATCTTAACAATTTTTCTATTTAGCTCACTAATATCAAATCACCCCTCTCTTGTAGAAAAAACTTACTTCTTGCTAGGTCTTGGACTCTTATTAATAAATACATATCTATTTATCGGGTACTGTTATTTAGTGTGGGCAATACCTTATAAGAATAGATTACTTGAAGTTTCTCTTGAGAATCCTCAAGTTATAATTTATAAATTTGATCGTTATTTCATTATTGATAAAGTTCTTCAACAAGAAGGGTTAGATAATAAACCATTTAGTAGGCTCTCACAAAAGGATCTTAGAGAAATTAATTTAATTATAAAAGAAAGAGAAAGGTAACTATTGTCGAACATTTATCATAAATACATACCTGTAACAAAAAAAGGTAACAAATTAAATGACTTTAACCCTATATAATGGTATTATGATAGTGAAATTACTTCTTTAAAAATTGGGGTTACATAATTTTATTTTTTATTCATCTATTGCCCTTTTTTCTATCACTGTAATAGTTACTGCCAATTGAATGACATTAAAAGTTGCGAAGCACGCACAGCTCAACCCTAATGGGGTTAGTTGTGCTTTTTTTGTTTAACTGCTAAGGAAATCATATTTATCTAAACTAAAATTTTTTCAAAAAAGCAGAATTAGGAGGTTCAAGAAATGATTAATTTAGAAAAAGCACAAATTGAGTTAATTGATTTGAGCAAGAAAGCTTCAATTAGTTTAGCAAAAAGGGGATTAGGTGGTCAGAAGGCGAAAATTAGTGTCATTATTGATATCTCTCAATCAATGGATAGTCAGTTCCGTGATGGGAGAATACAACAGGCTTTTCAACGACTACTTGGTCTAGCCATGAACTTTGACGATAATGGTGCAGCGGATACATTTGCTTTTGGTATAAACCATTACTATCTTGGTGAAATTGAGCAAAACAACTTCTATCAGTTTGTTGATCGTGAGATATTGAATAAACATCGGCTTGAGGGTGGGACTAAGTATGCTGGTGTATTAAAACGGGTCGTTGATTTTTATTTTCCGGAAATAACAGTTAAGAAACCAGGATTTCTTGGTTTCGGACGTAAGTCTTACAATGTTAGAAACATTAGACCAGATCTACCATGCTTGGCGATTTTTATTACGGATGGAGATTGCCATGATCCAGAAGAAACTAAAAACATCATTCGAACTGCATCACATTTAGGTCTTTTTATACAGTTTGTAGGTATTGGTAAAAGTGATTTCTCATTTCTCAGTGAGTTGGATATTCTTGAAGATCGCTTTATCGATAATGCAAATTTTTTTAGTATAAATGATCTCTCAGAAATTAGTGATAACGAGTTGTATGATCGATTACTGAATGAATTTCCTCAGTGGCTTTTATTAGCTAAGCATAAGGGACTTATCATATAATTTAAGAAAGAAGGGCAGTTTAGAATGAAGCAACCAATTTCAGTCCTAAACGAAATGATTACTAAATCTCCCGCGTACTCTAACGCATCAAGACATTTTATAATACAGGCAGGGAAATTGAGTGAAACTAAACCAGTTCGTTTTGAAGGTTATTTGCTGACAGAAAAGGAAAAAGAGTATCTTATCGAAATGGTTTCCAAAAAGCTTTCGAAACGTGATATACCAGTAGATGGTGAAGTTTTTCTAGATTATCAATTTAGTTTAAATGGTGGACTTACGGATGGTTCTATTCATGTATATAATTTTTAGAAGGATTGCTAGGTGAGTACAATTACACAAAACTCACAATGCTAAAAGAAATATTAAAGGGACCAAGCTGAATTAGAGGAGAAGCTTAAAGTATTTCTTCTAAAAATTATTAATGGATCATTGTAAATCAAATTTTTCATTACAAGGAGTATATGAAAATGGGACACGATATTAGTGGGTATAACAAAGAAAACAAAGAAGTTGTGTATACTCGATACGGATCTTGGAACGAAGGCGCAAGGTATTTATATAGAGTTCTAGATGTTCAATCATTAGACGGTGAGGACAGTGGTGTAGGTGAAGAAATTTATTTCGATGAAAACCAAATTAAAAATGCTATTTTAAAATCCGAAACAATTGATTGGTCTAGCATTGAACAAACCGAGCCTGAGTATGAGAAAGACAAATTAGCCAAGTTTCTCGATGGACTTTTAACCATAGCTACCAACGAAGGCAAGGTAAAGGTCTATTTTGGATAAATCGTACAGTTTATCGTAAAGGAAGCGATGAGGGTGCTGAAAAATAAGCAACATGGTAGATGGCATCACATTTATTCTGGCAGTTATAAAGACAAGAATATCAATAAAGCAACGCCTGGAAAGTATCTATTCTTCTCAAACGATAGAGTCTAACTGATTCGGATAGCTGAAACAGAAATAGAGCAAAATGGATTCTATTGGGCTAAAGTAGTCGATGAACCTCAGACACCCTCAAGTGGTTATGTTTTGTGTTTGAACTGGAACGATGATTCAAGATTGGATGAGCTTAAAGAGAGATATCATGACAAAATTAAATGGAAATCCGACGAGGATACTCGAAACGGAAAGTACTCTGAAGGTTATTCTACATTTGATATAATGGGATGTGTGCCGTTCGATTTAAAGTATAGAAAGCTTTACGAGGACTACTATAGAACATGGTTCCATGACAACCGCCACGATGAAAAGTATGACTTTGATAAGATTATTGATGAAGTGGTAGATGAAATATGCGTGAACTTACCAGAGGAGTATTTAGCTAAAATGTCTCACTTTGACCTTTCGGTTATATCAATAAAGAAAAATCATCGCAAGGCATATATTGAAGTAAAAACTCAAAGGAAAGATGAAATGAAGTTTGGTGAAAAGGTAATATCAATTAAAGGTGTTACTGTGTAGGCAGCAAATCGGATGAATTTTCCTTTTACAGAAAGGGGTTGTAGTCTTGACCACAACTTTGTCAGTGAAGGTAAAGAAAGATGGAAGCATTGAATTGCTGGATTTATTTGATGCACTTTCACTAGAACTGATAAGCAGAGTCCCCGGCCTTTTGAAAGCAAACCCATTATTTGACGACAAGAGAAAGAATGCATTATTGATCAAGGAAATAAACGAACTAATTTATAACAAGAAACTAGACGAACAATTCACGCTGGCAAAAAACAGTTCCTTGGAATTTAAAATGATGCTTGCTGGTGTAATTGAAAAGTTGATTCGTTACGAGAACAGATGAAATTTTCCTTTACTAAGAATGGAGGTTTAGGTATGCAGAATGAGAGCAAGCAAAAGGTTGAGGAGTGCTATGATGCTTTAGAATGGGTCGTAATTCAATTTAAAAAAGTTCTATCTGGAGAAGTCGCAGGGAATGTACAAGAAAGCCTATCCTATGCTGAATCAATCCTAAAAACAGATAAAAGTTTACTTTGATTAAAAATGGAGGCTAGTTAATGCAATTGTATGAGATTTGGTGTAATGAAGCTTGTCAAGAAAACCGTTGGCACACAAAGACTTTTTTACAAATGAGGAATTGGCAGAAATGATCGAAGAATACGACGAGCGTTATTACTTGGAAGGGTTAGAGAAATTCTAACTGATAACAAGAGATCTTTCTGACCATATTCTATTAGTGTTAATACCGGGAATCCTTTTGGATAGACATCAAAGAAGACGACAATGAGGGGACTACAACAATGAGCGAACAAGAATTTAAGATCAGGCTGCTTACAAGTAATCAATACAGTGAGTTTTATTTTTATGCCTCTATCGATGAGCTAGAAGAGTATTTAAATGAAACGTTGGCAATAACACCAGAACAGTTTTTAGAGTGTTACACTTTGGTGCAGTCACGACAGTTTTTTGAATGGATTAAAGTGAAATCTAATCAATTAAATCAGAATGAACTAAAGGAAACAAATGAAGAATTAAAGAAACCAAAAGAACCAAAAGAACCAAAAGAACAAGAATAGTAGAAGGTTGATTTTACTACGAGAAGGAGGTGGTAATTTGAGTCTATATGAAAATTTGTCGGAACTTTTCCATAAATTAGGTTGGGAGAACTAGGAACTACATGTCGCGGTAGAAGATGATAATAAAAATGAAATATTGCGACTTAATGATAATTCATTAATGCAACAAAGCGAATAATAATATATTGAAAAAATACATACAAAATTTTCGTAAAAATGTAGATGGGTGGGATATAATCTAATTTAAGCTTCAATCAAAATCATATTACTATGAGTTGAGTTAACTTAACTCAACTCAACTATAATTATAAAACATTAAATGAAGTTCTAAATAGGATCTTTTCTAATCTTAGAATCAAAAACATAATCGCTAAGATGTTTTTTTTAATGTGATTGCTGACATTTTGCTGTTAGTTTCTTTTAAGTTTACATTATGAAAGCACTTAAAAAAATGATCCGCCACAACAGGGTCAAACTGCGAGCCTATATTATTTTTTATTATTTCAATAGCTTTTTCAGGGGGCATCGCAATACGGTAGGAACGCGAAGTTGTCATCGCGTCATATGCGTCACATAAGGCCACGATCCTTGCCTCAAGTGGGATTTCTTCGTTTGATAACCCTTTAGGATATCCCTTACCATCCACCCTCTCATGATGAAAAAGAACAATGTCTGGAATGCAAGTTTTTTCAAATACAGGTATTTTAGAGACAACTTGATATCCTCTCAAAGGATGTTGCTTCAACATTAAAAATTCTTCTTCTGATAACTCCCCAGGCTTATTTATAATCTCCGATGGAATATATATTTTGCCTAGATCATGTAATTTGCACCCAATATAAATATTTTTACAAACCTCATCTGAAAGTTGCATACTTTTAGCAACATGATATGCATATTTAGCAACATTAGAGGAATGAGTTCCTGTATATTCGTCCCCTACCTCGATCATTGTAAAAAGAGAGGATAAAGTATTTTTTAATGTAAGGTCTTTTTTAATTTTAGAGTGAGGTAGGAGTATGGTAATGTACATATGAAATGCTATTAGAATAGTCCCTAAAATTAAAAAAGAAATTTGAATTGAGGATAAGCTCTGTTGATCACTAATATTTTCAAATGTAAAAAGACTGACTAATCCTATTATAAAACTCCAAAAAATACAAGAGACTCTCTTCAAAAAATTAGACACCTCCACAAAAGAAAGCACCACGAATATGACCTTTTCAGGACAAGTTCGTGGTGCTCCCACTTGATAGTTCTTTTGATTTCCTTTATTGTATCAAATATATTCAAGTTTGATAAACCTGTCTTAAGACCTATAAAAAAATCTTGACAATACGAAAGTCATAGGTTAATTTATAAATATACAAGAAAGTTACCAATTATATTAAGAATTTAAAAATAAATGTTTTATGAGGAAGCACCTCTTAGGCAAGAGAAAAACTTGCATAAGGGGTGCTTTTTGTCTTTTTTTTACTTCTGAATAGAAAAGCTTAGGAGGTTTCTATGAATGTTGGGGATATAGTGGTTACAAAGCATGGGCAGAAGGGTGTCGTGAAAACTGCTCGTAAATGGAGTCGTAATGTGACGATTGAGATAAAAGTCGTAAAACATAATAACTGTCAGATAACTGTAAGAAGTCGATTTTTAGCATCGGAATTGCATGTTTTACAAAGAAAAATGGAATGGGGTATAAGATAACATGGAAAAACAGATTAAAATCAGAGAAATTGAGATGGATATACTCAATGTATTACGAAGTGGGGTAGAGGTTACACTTGACATTGCTACTCAACTCAATCGTACATATTCTGCCGTACATTCAGTACTAAATCGGATGGTAATGTACGATATAGCGCAAAGGAAAGGGAATGGAATTTATTCACCTGTTGATGGGAATTTCGTCGTTGCCCCTGATGTAGAGGTCGTAGCATACCGACGTAAAAGGCAAGATCGTTTATCATCAAAGGCTACAAGTGACGTCTTAAACATTGATCCTGAGATCATTAATTTTGTCCGTACTGAATATTGTAATAACGTAGACCGCAGTATTATCCAAAGTCGTTTGAAAGATAATGGAGTGCACATAAATAAATATATGGTAAACCAAATCATATATACTTACGGGATGGATCAGGAACTTTCAAAACAAAATCGCGAGAAAATCACAAATGATGTTGTCGAATTTGTCCGTCTTCAATATTTTAGTAATGTAGAAGGAAGCATTATACAAAATCGACTGAAAGAAAATGGAGTAAATTTAAGTAAGTTTAATCTTAATCAGATTATCTATGCATAAGCGTACAAACAAATTTTTACAAACCAATTCATTACTAATGAGATGAATTTTTCATAAAGTCAAGTTATAGGAGATACCCATGTTTGATGGCTTAATTGTTCTTCTTATGCTGTTTATTGTTCTTGTATATTTAGTCAATTCAAGAGGTATGAAAGAGGCTGCTATACAAATGATCCAGTCTACAGAAATGACTGTGAATGATCCTGACAAAGAAATTCGGAAGCTCCAACTACAAATTCATTGGTGTACATCTGGCATGGTATCTCTAGCCATCGTCATATTGGCTTTAGGTGTAGTGGTTATTTGGCAATTTGCAATATTACTATTTTAGTAGAAATTGCTTAAGGGAACTTTATCAGAACAAGTGAATAGGAAGTGAAAGCTACTGGTGGGCATCGCCAATTCAAACAGTACAACTTATTTCTAAGTTCTTCATAAGCAAAAGGACTACATTTATGGCAGGTTGCAGTATGATTCATGATGCTAATGAACGCAATCAAAAATCTGGACAAGTTATACGCCTTTGTGTGTGTTCTGAATGGTGCAAATAATGGGGAGTAGATCAAATTTAACCCGGGTAAAGACTTTTCTGTAGGAACTGCAGTTATTAGTGGGTAACTAAATCGCAACAAATGATTAATGGAAATTCAACGTGGTAGAAGCTGGATATATCTATGGGCATAAAAGACTTTGTTAGGACTGCGGTGCCCCTTTCTAACCGGCCATACACTATAGTAATTAATTTTAACTGGCCGCACGAATGCGGCTCTTTTCATGGAAAACTAGTTGGAGCTTTATGGAATCAATTAATCTCGCAAAAGGCCAAAGAATCGATTTGACTAAAGGGAATCCAGGTCTGATAAAGGCGATTATTGGTCTAGGATGGGACACTAATTAGATAAACTCGTTAGTAAGCAATACTAACTAATGTTCAATATAGGTGCATTAACTAAATGACTCCATAATATTTAGAACATCACTTGAAAGTCTCCTTGTTAGTGGCCTTTTCTCAAACAATAAATGCTCTGATACAATAAAGAGCTAATATTTAATTGGAGGGAAAATGAATCCAAGTATATCAGTTGAAAACCTAAAAAAATTGCTTACAGAAGATGAGCAGGCTTTTACTCAATTTTATAAAGAATATCATGCTATGCTCTATTACCATGCACTTAAATATATGAAAAATCATGAGGATGCTGAAGATATTGTTCAAGAGGCATTTACTCGTATTTATCTCAACATTCAAAAATTTAATTTCTCTTGTAAAATAAGTACATGGATGAAAGGGATCGTCAAAAATTTATGTATAGATCGTTTTCGTGAAAAAAGTAGAAAGTCATCCACTTCCTTAGATGTACCAATTGGCGAAGATAATTCGAACCTTGTCGACACCATTATTGATGAAGGAAAGCTTCCTGAACAACTTGTTATTGAAAAAGAAGAACACATAAGCATAATAAATATAGTTGAAGAGATGCCACTCTCCTATAGAAATGTATTTGTCTTAAGATTCTTTTCTGACTACTCTATGAAGGAAATTTCAAATAATCTTTCTATGGAACTAAATACGGTAAAAACCAATATTTTTAGGAGTAAGAAATTTTTAAAAGGTAGACTATTACAATTTTTAATATGAAGAATTAAGACTATGCTATAGATAGAGGGTAATATATGAAACTGCGAACTTGCCATGGCAAGATCATGGAATTAGAAGTTATTAAGGATGAGTACGATCCAGAAGATATGATTTTTTCATTTAATTGTAGTGTTTGTGAAGATGGATACTCGGTAGGATGGTTAGAATTATGTGGAGATGTTATATATCTTGAAAAGGATGCATTACAGCGTTTAAAGAATAACAATAATGATTAATATCAGGAGAGATCACCATGTTTCTTGTGTCATTTCTTGGTTCCATCATATTTCTTTATGTATTTACAGGCCTTATCTTAGGAATTATGTGGTTTGCTTTAGCGAAAATACTAGAGCTTGATAATCAGAGCGATTATTGGAGCCTCATATTAAATTCCCCGATTGGTCTAGCATATTTTTTGGTTGTGATGCTATTTTTTTGGCTCCCAGCCCTGTTACCTTTTATACGGCAATGGAAAAGTGTTTTTTCACCTGAAAATCAAGGCACTTCTCAGTTTCAACAAGTTACATGGAGAAGAATTATCTTAAGGCCATTCCGATCGCTAAAGGAACATATTTTTAATTGGTATTACATACAATAAACAATCGGAATATTATTGAATAGAAAGGCCCCAAGCATAGAACTTTTTTTTTGTAGTGCTATTTAAATATTTAGCTTGTGCCTATCCACTTGCAATATTTCTATTAGGGATGGGTACACGCACAACAATTCCCTGGAAGAGTTCACTAGTTAACAAGTTTTCTTCTGTTTTACACAAGACTTTTTGACCAATTGTATAATGGTTTTTCCTCACAAGCATTAGCTTCGAATGTCTTTCTCTCCTAGGATACTCCATCCAAAAAAACGAGCAAAATTTCTGGGTATATAGGTTCTTACTGATTCGAGCTGACTAGCTAGAATCTAAATCGAGAAACGCTATACCCTTAGCCAGAGCCCTTAAGCGACAGAGAACGCAGCCCAAGAAGCTATAATTCCTGTCGCCAGATTAACACGACCCACAGATCGCAGAGCCTTGATACAAACTAAGTATTGAACGCCGAATTATTCCGTTAGAGCATTAAAAATGCTATTTAAACTAACTCCCCATTTTTTATTGAATATATTTTATGGCATCTTTCTGCTACTTGTTGATTATGAGTTACAATAATGATTGTTTTGCCTTGTTGGTTTAGTTCTTTGAAAAGAGAAAGTACTTCGATTTCTGTCTGTTCATCTAAAGCCCCGGTTGGTTCATCAGCTAAGATAAGTTTTGGATTTTGGATAAGTGCTCTAGCAATGGCAATTCGTTGGAGCTCCCCTCCAGACAATGTATCTATGGAGTTATACTGCAAGGGTTTAATATCTAATGCAGCAAGAACGAATGCTACTTTTTTATCAATATCAGCTTTTGAGGATTTTGTGTATCGCAAAGGTAAAGCAATATTATCAAAAACATTTTTACTATCAATAAGTGCAGAATTTTGGACTACATAGCCAATATTTTTTCTTCTGAAATTAGCAGACTGTTCCAGGCTCATTTCATTCACATTTTCATTGCCATAGAAATAAGTACCGCCTTCTGCTTTCAACAAACCTGCCATAATATTTAACAAGGTAGATTTCCCAGAACCGCTTCTCCCCATGATAGCAATCATATCACCTTGATTTACTTCCAAATTTATATCTTTCAATACATCTATTTTACGATTTCCAACGGAATAATATTTTCTTAAATTTTTAATTTGAATCACAACATTCACTCCGTTCGTTTTAGCAATTTACTGATTTCTAATTTTCTGAATTGTATCAGTATTGGAATTACTGAAAAAAGAACCATTCCTATAATGCAAGATAGAATCAATAAGAGGTAAGAACTAAATAGAAAATCAACAAAGAATTTATAAAGCATAAGAAAAAGAATTCCAGGAAGCAAAATTATACTTATTACTTCAGCTACGTAGTAAGAAAACACCTGTTTCATAGAGGCTCCAGAAATCAAATGTACAGATATATTTTTTAATTGATCTTGTAACTTAGTTATAATTAAGATACTAATACTAAGAACACAAATAACGAATATTACTGTTGTTATAAGACTTAGCCATGACATACTTACCTCAAGGGTAGAGAGTATATAAGTTAAAGGAAGCTTATTTGCGCCAAGAATACCTATCTTATGGAAATCAGATATTTCTTTTATCTCTTCTAGCTTGTTTTGGACAACGTACTCATTTTCAGGACTAAAAATATGCCCGTTAATTAATTGGAGGTAATGTTTCCTCTGAAACGATAATTCATGCTCATTAACAGGAGCAGGGAATTCTTGAGCAGGCATAACTATATAACGATCCAAATATATTTCTGGAAATTGTGCATTAAATACCAGAGTATTTGGCTGAATGAACCCTTTAACTACTAACGTGAAGTCTTTCATCAAATAATTAGCTGTTATTGTATCACCAATTTGATATTTTCCTTCATATTCAGATCCTAAAAGTATAGGAATATCTTTATTATTCTTATTGACGAAGTCATCTGTCGAAAAAGGCGCTCCTTTATTGACCTTAATAGAATAATTTTTAAAAGCTTGTTCATTCATTTGTACAGCTTTAGTTGCATAATAGGGCTCTTTGTTATTTAATCGGAATGCTGGACTATCTATTCCATCTTCGTATCCAAAGAGAAACTTCTGATCCCACTTTTTTGAATCAGGTAGGACAGCGATAGATTGGTTAAACAAGTAAATATATTTATCATCCAGAATTTTATTTAAGTTATTGTAGAATGTCTTTGCAATTACTAAAAATTGGGGATTGTTTGTAAATTCCTTCATATCTTGATCTTCAAGTAATGTATCGGAAAGCTGATAATCATTCATAGCTTTGAGTGAATTAACTTGGTCTGATTTTTTTTCAATATTAGAGTACTGTAAAAAAAGAGTAGTAATCAGAGCAAAAAAAATAACAATTTGAAGTATGATTAACAAGGAGAACATTTTTTTTCGTTTGAGACTCTCTACGACTTCGGTAATGATCATTTTCATTTATCTAAATATCCTTTCAAAGTTATCTGTTCAATTGTCTTTTTAAAAGATATCCAAACAGATAGTGCTGATGGGAGTAAGATGATAATGTAGCCCTTAAAAAATTCGAAAGCATATCTTAACAATTCATTAAAATTCGAAGAGGTATTTAGGATCAAAAATAAAAAGCTGATAAGGCAAACAGCTAGGTAACATATGAATGTGATTAAAAAGAATGACATTGCAAAACGCTTGAAAATCTGGTTAGTTTTTATGCCACTTTGCCAGAGGATTAAGATTTCTGTTTTCTTTGTTTTAATCCAGTAGAAAGCAAAGATAAAACTTGAACAAATAAGTATCAAAATAATGAAAATAAGTGTCAAGACCTGTAAAACATCCATATTTAATAACCGAGTAGAACCACTATTTCCCCTATCAAATACATTAACTGATAAGGTACTGTCTTTAAATTTCATTATCCCTTCTGGAGTGATTGGGTTTTTATTTATATTAAGGACATAAATTTTAGATTGTAATGAATTTTTAAAATCCACGCCATCTATATTTAACAATACTGTGTTATCGAGTTTGGAAGGATATTCTGCGCCCATTGTTCCAATAATCTCAAAGTCTCTTCCAAGATAGTTGTAGTAAGATTTATTGTTTTGAACTTTTATATTGGTTTTATCAACATTCTTACCTACAACAGCTATTTTCTTATTACTGTAGAAATCAGTACTATTAAAAAATCTTCCTGACACCATGGGAGGGAGATTAGTATCATTTTTAAAATAAATGGCTCGAATGTCCTGAATTTCATTTTTGAATTTTATAGTTTCTAGTTCCGAGAAAATGGTGTAGGATTGCGAGGTATCAATTTTACTCCAATCCAATGGTTCTTCATGGCTATCCACGGTGAAGGAGATACTGTTTTCATTATATAAACTTCTAGATAATATATTTAACTCTTTATGTTTTACTTGGTAGTAACCAAATGAAATTACAATAAGGCTTAGCAATAAATACAATATCGCAACCCATAGTGTGCTGTTTCTTGTGGTTATTTTCATTTTTTATACCCTCTTTAAAGAATAGTGAGATTGCCGGATAAAGAGGAGCAATCTCACTATTTCACAATTTATATTATTTTCAGCTATTTATACGTATTAATCCTTACCATAATAAGTTTTAGCTAAGAAGTTTGGATCTGCATAAGGAGAAGCTGCATAAGTGTTTACATACCCGTATTGTCTACCACTATCCGTAACAGCATTACCACCAGGTAATTCCATTCGTGCTCTTGTGTAATGGTACGTGTCTTTCCACCAAGTGGTTCCTACAGCTCGTTCAGCTCCCCAAGAGTTTCTTTCTGCCCAACCATTATGGTCAACTATCACCTCAGCGCTTGGAGATATTTTTCTCTCTGTTGTGGAAAAATACCCCCCATCCTCGCTCCATCCTCCTTTAACAGTTTCATCTGGGGAACTTGGAGTGGCAAGCGCAGAATTTGAAAATCCGATTAAAAATGCAAAGCCAGCTAAGAGTGGAACTAGTTTCTTTTTATTTCCCATTTGAATCCTCCTAAATTTTATATATACAAAAATTCACAGAATAATAGGGTGAATTTTTTGTACTCAAATTTCATCGTTTTCTAATGGTTTCTTTACATATAATTAATATAAAAAACATAAATTACAAAAATATATTTGTTATTGTAAATTATATTGAATGTCGAAGTAAGGGGAAACTTGTCATAAAACAAAAAAATAAAAGAACTATCACAGTAAGAAATGCAACTGTTCGTTTAAAATAAAGTTCTAGACTGGAGTTGTTGATCTAATGTGGTTTTTCAATTATTAATTTGGCAGCCTTCGCAAAATAAGTTTTAGACTGTTCCAATAAAGTAAGCAGCGGCGGACTAAGACGTGAAAATAAAGTCTTAGACTGCCGCTGCTGTTGCAGCCTGATATTGAACTAACATTCCCCAGTTAGCGTAACGATTAGTTAATCGAACACTCAGTTAACATTTGATTTCGACGGAAAGTGATTGTTCCTAATGTTAAGTCAACAGAAACTCTACTACTTCAGCCTTCAGCGTTTCGTGAAATTGCACGCGATCAAAGCCGGGCGGGTCTTGCGAGGGGGGAAAGTCTGGTGAAATCATCTCAGCTGGGAAATGAGTCAGGAAGGAATAATGTCCGGCATTCTCCACCGTCCGATAGCGAATCATTTGCGGTTCAGCAACACTATTCATGATGATCTGCGCGTGAAAAGGAAGTGCGTAAGGGTCTCGCTCGGCATCCAACATGAGAATGGGGAGCCGAACGTTGTTTAATGCTCCCTCATTACGGAACCAAACGGACGCCGGGGCTAGCAAAATCAGGGACCGGATGCGTGAATCATGAGGGACATCGATCTGCTGCGGCTTCCCATCCGGGCTCTCAGTAGGGAAGGAGGTCGGGATACCACCAGCTGCTGCAAGCGCGGTGTAGCCCCCCATGGAATGCCCGATGACCGAATGGCCTCCCTGCTGTAGAAGTCCCTTAAACCTCTCATCTTCAAAAAACCAGTCGGCTGCCATGCGAAGGTGCCGGGGGCGATAGGTGAGGTTTTGGACAGTACCTTCCAAACTATTATCATTGCGGTTATTAAATGGATGTTCGAGAAGGCCAACGATAAAGCCGCATCGCGCCAAATGCCGAGCGAGCGACCGGTACACAAGCGGTGAACCGCCTGTACCGTGCGAAATGAGGACTAGTCTAAATTTTCCCTCCAGCGGCGCAGCGTCTCTGGCCACCTCCAACGAGTACGGCCCTAACCTATCAGTCTGTTCCGGTGCATCTGTCGGATACATCACGATCATGGGAACGGTCACCTTCAATGCGTTGTCGGTAATTTGTACCTCACAGCAACCTGCATATCCTTCAACTATGTCTTCTATTTTGTTCATCTTAATTTCATCTCTCCTTGAGCTACATGCTCCTATAATGGCGAGCCAACGGGAATATATATGTCTAATACCGAATCCTCGTTCATCGGTCCTAGATATCGATGGTCGTAACGCACAAACTCCGGGTAATTCGTACGAGCTCTGCCTGACTGGGGTAACCAGGTTTCATAAATGTACTGCAACGTATCGTTGAGTCTCGATAATGTCCCCATATGAGTAAAAACCGCATAAGTTACAGCTGGGAGCAGCTTAGCGACCATTCCCAAGGGAACTACACTCTCCTCGCTAGCCACCTCGACACAAGCGATATACGTGACTTCCCATTGCCTACCTGTAAGTTCAATGACCGCATAAAATATGTCTTCCGTATCCGGCTTTCGCTCAATTTCAAACAAACGCTGCCTAAAGCTCCGCCATAGCTTTCCGACTTCGTCCGAATTGACACCCGGTATCGACATGCCGACCAGATGCAGCTTATTCAGGCAGACAATAGCTGGCACGAGGGAGACGCTCTTATTCAAATGCTGTAGCCCCACTTCATCCAAAGGAAGCTTCTCCATTGCCCGGAACAGCGTGTCCTTCATGTCCCTTTGCTTTCGAAATTGTCCAGGCGAGATGGAGAACATTTTCCCAAAGGCTCGGGCGAAGGATTCCTGAGACTCGAACCGGTACAGGATGGCAATACCTATGATCCTTTGGTTGGTATAAAATAAATCGTATGCTGCTTGTGTCAATCTCCGCTTGCGTATGTACTCCGAGACGGAGTTTCTCGTAACCGATAGGAAGATCCGGTGAAAATGGTACGGCGAATAGCCCGCAGCCTCCAGAACCTTGGTGCTTAATCTCTCATCGGTCAGATGATCCTCAATATAGGTAATGGCCTTGATTACCAAATCCTTATAATTCACTTTAATGCCTCCATATCGATATACTCACTTTACGACAGATGGAACGCTCTGTTTTGATATTTTTTGCGGAATTTCACTTTACTCAACAGCTAACATTACTTTCCAAGCGCAGATAGTTTCCTGATCAGCCACACTCTTCGGTTCGCCAAAAGAGCGATCTCTGGAAATTGCTCAGTCTCGCTGGTTTTAAACAAATCTGCCCGTCCCTCGGTTAATGATGAATCGTTAGTCTAAGACTTTATTTTCTCAGTCTACAACTTTATTTTCCAGTCTAAGGCTTTATTTTCTTTCTACAGCAACCACGTGTAAAAAAATATCATGAGGTACATTGCTCCAGATTCTGCGCCATTGATTGGAAAAACACGGTCCTTACCTTTCTCTATGAAAACCAATGAGCTGTCTGGGGATGTGCTTTTCGCTTGTACAAAATGAGTCATAATTATAAAGAACGTGCAACAGAAGTATGATTTTATTGAAGTAATATCCTCTAAGAACAAGGAGAAGACATCGTAAGAGATACTTCAGTCTGTAGAAATCTGAAATTAAGTATAAGCGGGGCTTGTTGTTATTCTTTGAAAGGTTGTAGAAAAGTTTCAAAATTAGTAGGTTAGGTAACGACTGAAGAAAACTAAGGGCTTACTTCATTGAAAGAGGGTATTTACACTTAAGAGTCCACTGTAGGCGAGTAATACGCGTGGTATATAGATAAATTGAGTTGGCAAGAATGATATTATCAAAAAATGAAAAGGGCATCGAAAGGAGACAGAGAAAGTGAGTGATAACGGAAGTAGGAAACGAGAGCCTGTATGGAGTGATATTGAAGACATGATTCTTAGTGATATAATTTTGCAACATATAAGTACGGGTTCAACACAATTAAAGGGTTTTACTGAGGCATCTAATCGCTTAGATGGTCGTACTAGCGGAGCATGTAGCTTTAGATGGAATAATTTTCTCCGAAAAAAGTTGAAAAAGGAAATCATTGAAGCCCGTAAAAAGAAGAATTATTATAAATCTGGAAATGAAAATGGGACTCTGCAGTATACTGAATCAAGCATTCAAAGTACAAGTGAATTATCGACAGTATATCAATTGGAACATTTGTTATCTCCGGACAAAGTGAAAACAGTGATTGAGTATATACAGGAATTAAATACGATTCATTCCCTCTTTCGAGATCTACATGCAATGTTGGAAGAGAAGGATAGAGAGGTCAAATCCCTCAAGGAAATAAATCAAGATTTACTTTTGCGAAACAAAATCTTAGAAGAGGATTGGCAAGAATTTTCTAGTTTAGCTGAACGATTTAAACATAGGGGGAGTACACAATTCACAACCACAACAGAAAATGTTATTATGTAAGCATTACCTGACTAAATTCTTACTCTAAGCCATGCGGCACTGGAGATTTCATTCAAAACACACTTGTAAAGTGAACTTTCAGATCATTATGATCGGAATACCTTAACGGTATAGTTCATTTTTCGGTGTGTTTTTTTGTTATCCCTTTTTTCGCATATGGTTCTAGATACGAAATTTTGGTCTTATACACCATAAAGAAAAATATAGGGGATGAATTTATGAAACAACGTATTCACACATTAAAAAAAGATGAGATATTAAAACAACAATTTGAATATTATGGCCTATCTCATCTATTGTCTGATGTTAAATTTTCTGTGATGCCTGGACAGAATATCTATGAACAAATGGGTAAGTTTGAATCGGCCGTAAAAAGAAAGGTTAAAGGTATTTTTATGGGCCTAAATGTTCAAAAAAAACTCGAATTTATTGAGGATATATCCTTAGGTCCTTATAATTTAAAAGTTGAGTTATTAACAAAGTTTGAAACGGAAACAGAAAAAACTATTCTAGAATTACTTTACAGAGGTGCAAATTTAATAAATAAGGACAATGTTATTGAGAAGTATCAACCGGCCAAAATAACCATTAGCTATAAGGGGAAATTGGATGTTGCTTATACTTTTCTTAACAGTACGCTTAAGCCCAAATATCATATGAGATATTGGGGTCTAAAGAGCAATTGTAAGAAAATAGGGCACTTTTTGTTTGCAGATTGCATAAAGATTTTAACTAAGACTATTTCGATTAACTCTTTGACCAAGTTTACAGAAAACCAGGGGGATTACATTCGCTTTAAAATAGCTGAATACTATTCTCAACGCTCTATTAAGATGAATTTGACTATTCTTCCTGAAGATAAACGATTAGCTGAGATGGTTACCCGGGAAATTTATAAGAATAAGCTACCATTTATTGATTGTGAATCATCCTTGGTAGATAATTATTACACCTATGAAGATTTTTCTCTTCAGAAAAATGAAGGTACTCCTCATATCTTATGCACAAAGCAAGGGAAGGAAATTATAATACCACGTTTCATTCGGAGCATGTTCATTGCTAGAACTAAGGCGGAACGGCTTTTAGAGGAACACTCCACATACGCTAAGGCATTCCAAGATAAAAAATATGTTAGTGGTAAAGTGTTAAGCGTTATGGAGAAAAATGATTTTTTAACTCATTACGGTAAAGTTGAACTTGATAATGACGTTGATTTAGTACGATTTAACTCATTGGAGCTAGAATTTAACGATTTAAAAAATAAGATTTATATTCCTAAAGCAAGTGATTATAGCTTTAGAATTAGAAAGCTTGGCCAGCATCGTGCAGCTGGGCTTCATTATTCGTCTTTTCGTGCAACAATTATTGATATTGAACATCCGAATGCCTACATTCACGAGCTTGGACACCAGATAGATCATACAATGATAAGAAACAAAATAATGAGTGAAAGTTTAGATTTTCTTGGTATCATTGAAATCTATGAAAAACTTACTGAAGAAAGTGTTAAACACTTACCCAATGAAGATCCTTTTAAACAAACTTGGAATGGTACTTCAAAATACAATCGAAGTTATTATTTCCAACCAACAGAAGTCTTTGCTCGAGCGTATGAACTATATATCTTCAAGTGTCTGCAAATAGAATCATCATTCCTCAAAGAGAATTATGACTCCCCAGTATATCCTTCAGAGAAAACTTTTCTTAACTTAATACAATCCTACTTTAATAATTTATTTTTTAAATTTGTGTCGGGTAATAAAGTGGAAACATCTCATAATAATGCAACCGAAGAGATTGAAATAAACATTTTAAAGGAAAAGAGTATGAATATAGAAATAATGAACAAATTTACTTGTTTTAATCAGTAGCATTTTTCTTTTAAGGCATCAACATATTGATGTAGAAGTTTGAATAGTAGTAATATAAATGGATAAAAGTCATGATATTTAATTAGAAAGAGAGCGAAAATGGAAAAATACGATAAATTGAGAACTGTGCTAGATCAATTGGACCATTGCCACCTAGAATGTGATGGGATGACACGAGTCATAAGCTTCCTACTCAGTCTAGCCTTGATACCTCATTCTGTCATGGTCGGAGATTTAACAGATATTCGGACGAAGGGTACAATTCAGCCACATTTATGGATCAATTTGCCGGAAGGTATGATAATTGATTATCGTGCTAGAATGTGGCTTGGTGACGGAGAAGATATCCCAAATGGTATTTTCGATTCAACGCAATGGGGGCAGGTTCGATACAAGGGTCGTGAATGTGTTCCATTCCCAGTGAATGATGCTATCGGACATATTCTAGCCTCCACTAATGGCATCGACATTAATAAGATCGTTTCCGAGTTGTCTGAGATAAATAGTGAATTCAAGTTATAATTCGAAATTACAATGAACTTACGTATTAAGAATTCTGAAAATCCAATGACTAAAACTTAGAAGAGAAACAAGTCGACTTGTTTCTCTTCTATTTTTTATAAGAAATTGAACTTGATTATTTCCGTATATACAAGTTTTCAAACACCTCATTCTACGGACATATAAAGTACATAATGTGATGTATCTAGCTACTAAGCAATCATTCTTCATTTACCTATATTTAAAAACTCTGTTAGGTTATAAGCCTCTATGTCCTTAAAGATTAGTCTATGCTAAAATTAAAAGATTATATAACTTCTTAAATATTTAAAATATTATGTACATTAAGTTTAAAAAAAGAGTAGGGCAAAGATTGGGGGAGTAGATGAAATTATTTATTTTCATCGGAGGGGATTTCATTGAAAGCGAAAGTGTTTGTAAACGAAGGTATGGTGACAAGGAGCATGACAATGAAGAAATACCCACACTGCGAAGAGGAATTGTTCTCGGCTGTAGTCCAATGCAACTAAGCAAAGAAACCTATATTACAGTTGAGAGGTTGAGATCCACTATTCTGAAATGTGTGAGTATGTTATTGCCGCTGAATGGACTTAGATTATAAATGATATACTTAAAAAGGAGAGGATGAAATGTTTTACTATAAGGGGGCTCTTCCAAGAGTAGACAACTTCATTTATTTTAAAAGTGAAGTTAAATTGAACCAGCATGATGTAGTGGTATTGGATGATAGAAAGTATTTTATTGATAGTATAGAAGAAGGATTACTTATTCTTCAAAGAGTTGGCTCAATTGTCTCAGTGAGTGTGTAAAAAAAGTAATACTTAAAAAAGATCCTTGTTAAAAAATTCTTGATTTGTGAACTCATAAACAGTGTCAGAAGAAAAAAGAATTTAAGTAAAGTAGGAGGAGTTGTCTTGGAAAAAACCTTGACTCCCTTGATACCCACTAAAATCGGCCTTAGTGCGAAAGACGTTATTTATTTAATTGTTTTTCGTGAACTTCAAAATGGTCCAAAATATATAAAAGAATTATTTGACTCAGTTATAAATGAATCAGTCAATTTGAAATCTAAGTCTTATATCTATCAAGCTGTCCAAGATATGGATTTAAGAGGATGGATATCTTGTATCGAGACTAGAGGGAAGAGACGTATCATGACTATTACTACTTCTGGAATAAAAAAACATGAGCAATTCATAAATACATACTTGAATTTATTGCAACGTCTGAAGGGAGCTGCAGATTACTTCGCATATATTATTACTGGTTCCGGAAGTAGAGAACAGCCTATTTGGGATGAAGGTGTATTGAAACATTTCAACCGTCTCATCAGTGTACGACATCTGGCCCGCTATCTGTTTCTACTGATTTTGAATGATCTTGAACATAAGTTAGGGACAGTAGTGAACATTTATGAATTAATGGAAAAGCGATATAACTGGCAATGTGGAGAAGGGTACATATATGATCTTGCTCATGAAATGGAAGATATCAGTAATGGATGGGTTGAGGGTAAATGGAATTCCATACGAAGACATCATTATATTTATCGTCTTACAGATATCGGAGTACTTATGATCTCTAAAGAAGGTGAGGCTGCTCTTAATTATATACGAAACCTCCAGCAATACACACGTAGTTTGCTCCGTCTGTTTCCAACAAAAGATAAATAGTTGCCTCAGAATATAATGGTTTTGTTTCTCGAAAAAAACCTTTTCGTTTATTATATAAAAAGTATCAATATTCTATGATGAACCCTCGTATGATGTAGTACATCCAAGAAACATTGGATAAAAAGGACGTACAGATTAGATTACCTCTTCGACAAGAAGTCGACTCCAAACCTAATTGTATATATATTGCTTTTTTCTTTGAACCTTGTGGAGGATGATGGTAGATTCCATTCATCCTTTTTAGTGAGCGTGAAAATTATCTAATCGAATAAGTAGCATAGCCAAACTAAAAAGGCAAGAAATCTATATCTAACGAGTTTTATCATTCTTTTAACTCTCAAATAGAAAGGTGTTTTTTATGAATAGAGAAGAATTCATTGAACAAATTATGATGTCTTGTACAAAGACAAAAAAAGATTTCGTTGAATTAGTTGACTCAGAGAAAACGAAGATATCAATAAGCGTAAAGAGAGAAGAGCTTGAGCTTGGACAGATCCAAAAACATCTAAATATTATTGAGCGAGCGGAAAAGAAAAAAACAAAAGCACGTAGTTCCATCACGCTTATGTTCGAGGGCTACAATAATCGTGGTCTTTTACAGCATGGTGAAATACGTCAATATCTACGCAGGCTCTTTAAAATAAAGCCACACATGTTTTATTTCCTTAGCAAAGAAAGCAATATTCAAGCTATACTACTATCTCTGTTAGAAGTAGATACCGGAACATATGGAAAATTGTTTGCTGATAGACTTAAGGGCCACGCTGAATTTACTTTCTATGGAGCTGATCTAAATTCGCTTATACGTAAACATGTTACCCCAGCAGTACGGTATGCAAATAAAATGAAAGAACCTCCTTGTGCTCAAAAAGATTTAATTATCTTCCTTTTAGACTCTATGGACTATGAGAGGCTTAACGAAGAGAGTATATGAGATGTGGAGTGAAGAAGGTGAAATATACATGACTCAATCAATTAAATACCCCATTAGCTTGTTTGGGGTTGTCTTCTACTGGGAGAATAACTGCTATTATGAACTGTTTGAAAATAGAGACCCCGAGGAAATGACTCGTGAAGTATTTGAATTGCGCTCATATGAATACAACCAAAATGGAACTTATATCATGATTATAGATAGTAAACAAGTTGATTTGTTACTTCTAATCTGGAGTCAAGCTCCAAATAAAATTGATAAAGAACGACTGCAATTTTACTTTGATTTCGGCATCATCTCAGAAGATGAGTATACGTTTTTTAATCTTCTGAAATAACATAATTTTAGTGGATGTATATCTGTCCTTTATTTAGATAACTCAAATGGTACACGGTATCAGATTTTTGCTATAATAGTATTAAATATCATAAAACATACAAAAGAGAAGCACTCTTTCCCACTTTAATGGGATAGTTGTGCTTTTTTTTGCATTTGTTTTTTATCAAAAGGAGGTATAAACATGAAAGTCGTCCTTGCGGAGAAAAAAATTCAAGCTGAAGAATTGGCGAAACCTTTTCCTCATAAAAAAGCTCACGGATACATTGAACTACTACCAAGTGAAACCTTTCCTAAAGGAGGATTTCTTGTTTGGGCTTCTGGACACCTGATTTCTTTAGCTGAGCCCGATGAATATGATCCAAAATATAAAAAATGGGACATTCAAGATCTACCCATAGTCCCTTCGACATTTAAATATAAAATCGACCGTGCTAAGTCTGGGCTTTACAGTATTATTAAAAAGTTTGTAAATGATTCAAAGGTGACCGAAGTCATAATAGCTACCGATCCTGGTAGAGAAGGTGAACTTATAGCTAGACTTATTTTAAGGCAAGTAGGGAATAAGAAACCTATAAAACGTTTATGGACTTCCTCTCTTACCAAAAGTGCTGTTGAGCAAGCCTTTCAAAACTTACTCCCTGAGGCTGCAAAGAGGAATCTTTACTACGAGGCATACAGTAGACAGTGCGCAGATTGGCTAGTTGGTATGAATACGTCTCGCTTGTATACATTAATGCTTCAAAAAAAAGGTGCTAAAGAGGATGGTATCTTTTCCACAGGACGTGTACAAACTCCGTTGCTCGAATTAATCGTTGAAAGAGAACTTGGAATTGAAAAATTTGTTTCAAAGCCATTTTGGCAAGTTTTCGCTGAGTTTGAGGTGAACGGAAAGAAATACCGTGGTCAGTGGTATAAAGATTCATTGACGAATTTACCTGTACAGAAACTTTCTTTAGATTTGAAGCATGCTTGTGAGGGTAAACCTGCAGTTATACGTGATGTTAAAGAAGATCAGAAGCAGTTTAAACCACCTTTGCTACATAATCTTTCATCATTGCAAACTTTAGCAAATAAAAAGTATCGTTACTCAACTCAAGAAGTGTTGGATATCGTTCAGGGACTCTACGAGCGTGGGATTGTGAGCTACCCGAGATCTGACTCACAATATATCACAGAAAATGAAGCAGCTATATTTCCGTTAATTCTTAATAAGTTAAAAAATGTACATGAATTTTCTGATCTACTACCTGCCCCCATTAGTACATTGATTGGAAATAGAAGGTACGTAAATCCGGAAAAAGTTTCTGATCACTATGCCATTATTCCAACAGAAAACGTCCCCCAACTTTCTGATTTAGATGATCGTGAGCGACATATCTACGGGTTAATTGCACGTTCATTAATTGCGGCTCATTATGAAAATGCAATTTTTGATTACAAAGAAATTATCACATATGTAGATGCTAAGTTTTCCTTCATTTCTAAAGGGAAAATCATAGTTCAGGAAGGGTGGCGTAAAGTACTTTATCCAGGAGGACAAATAGAAGAAAAGGAGACAATTGATGCAGATGAGCAAAATCTACCTCCTCTTGTGATAGGGGAACAAGGTATAGCTACTGAGGTTATTTCTAAGGAGGGTAAGACGCAACCTCCTAAACGTTACACTGAAGGTGATCTGATTACTTTAATGAAAAATGCCGGAAAGAGTCTTGAAAATCAAGAGTTGGAAAAAATACTTCAAGGCATTGATGGTTTGGGCACTGAAGCTACACGTTCGGGGATGATAGGTAAACTCAAGCAACAAAAGTACATTGAAATAAGAAGGAATTTGGTTTACTCAACTTCAAAAGGTAGAACACTCATCCAAGCGATCGGTAAATCAATTCTTGCAAGTGCAGAAATGACTGGCCAATGGGAGAAAAAGCTTCGTGAAATAGGACAGGGCAAAGTAAATTACAATCAATTTATCGAAGAGGTAAAAGCTTTAACCTTGAACTTGGTTCAAGAGGGATATGTTTCAGTGCAACGAATGTCTTCTTCTGTTGCTTCACCATCAGCATCAATTGCTGAAACCCTTAGTGTATCCAATTCACGAAATTCGATGAGGAGAGAAGGTCCTCAGACAACAACTGATTCAACTAAAGAAGACTTATCTCAGCCTTCGACTGAAATCGCAGGATTACAAAGTAAGGTTTCTGCTTCCGTAATTGGCACACAGCATTTACACCATACTTATGCTCAGGCTCAAAGTACTAATAATGAGTTGATTAATTTAGGGGATGAGTTATACTTTAAAGCCGTCTCAGAGGTTGTACAATCAAGGCAGGTTAGTGTTTCTTTCTTACAGAGACGATTAGCCCTTGGTTATACAGAATGTGCAGGACTCATTGACCGGATGGAACAGGATGGCGTTATCGGTCCTTACTTAGGATACTCACCACGAAAAGTACTTATTGATCTTATAGAGTTACAAAAACGATTTCCGCGTGTATCAGCGGACTCGGTTCAACAGCAAGTGCAGCAAAATTCATCGTATACAGTACGGAGTGAAGAGACAAAATTATCTCCTGAGGTAAATACACAGGCTACAAGTCTAATAGAGGAAGTTTATAATCAACCTATATCTTCATCTGATCATACAACTCCTGAGATGCAGCAGCTAGCTCAAGATGAAAATAAACCTACGGTTTTGAAGAGCAATAAAGAAGGTCTCGGTTACACTGCTTCCCAAACTCGACTTGTTAATTATACAAAAACTAGTGGGGAAGCATCTAAGCAGAACAATCGGTCGCCGATGCAGTCACGCAAAGCTATGAATATGCATGATCTCGGCTATTGTCCAAAGTGTCAGGCAGCTTTAGTCGTAGATAAAGGTAGATTTTATGGTTGCAGCGGATACAAGTATACTGGTTGTGATTTCACGATTAGTAAAGTGATTCTCGGTGTGGAGATAACAAAAGATGATGTTCAGCAATTACTTAATAAAGGTGAAACCCCAGTAAAAAAAGGATTCAAAAGGAAAAATGCTAACGATTACTTTGATGCGGCAATTGTTATGAAAGACAATGCTGGCATCGAATTCAAGTCTCCCGAACCGAGAGTACTTCAATTGCCTACATCATTACTACGGTTTCAAGAACAACATAAATCAGAAGAGAACAATCGTCAGGAGATCGAATGGATTGAAACTGCTACTGCGATGATTAAGATGCCTGCAAAAGTAAAAAAAGTCTCTCATGGCCCTAAAGTTGTTCGTTATGAAATGCTC
This sequence comes from Paenibacillus polymyxa M1, assembly GCF_000237325.1. NCBI lineage: Bacteria > Bacillati > Bacillota > Bacilli > Caryophanales > Paenibacillaceae > Paenibacillus > Paenibacillus polymyxa. Next base: position 119,714 of record NC_017543.1, on the reverse strand, counting down.
CCAGAGACGTTAAAGATTAATATTTCGAATTATCGACGTTATAAGGATAATTTCCAGGCAGCTCTTCAGGCCGAAAGAATCACACTATATTCACCCATACCAGGTTCGAATCACGTTGGTATTGAGGTACCTAACAAAAACCCGTATATCGTAAATTTAAGAGGAATGTTAGATAATAGAGATTTTCTCGTGAAACGGAGTGCTCTCCTTTTCCCCATTGGTGTTGATATGGTTGGAAATCCGATTTTTGCTGATTTAGCGAAGATGCCCCATTTACTAATAGCAGGTGAAACCGGCGCGGGTAAATCTGTGTTCCTCAATGCACTTATAATCAGTTTGCTTTATGGTTTGAAGCCTAGCGAATTGAGATTTGTTATGATTGATCCAAAGAAGGTAGAGCTGTCGGTATATTCTAAACTTCCGCATTTGTTCTGTCCGATAATAATTGATCCTCAAAGGGCAATTATGGCACTTAAATCTTTAACCAATGAAATGGATAAACGATATGATCTTTTTGCTGAATTGGGTGTTCGAAATATTCAATCGTATAATGAGCAAATTACACAAAAAAATCCGAAAGCATCAAAACTTCCGTATATTGTGCTTATTATAGATGAGCTTGCAGATCTTATGATGACTGCTGCTGCAGACGTAGAGATACAAATTCAACGTTTATCTCAACTAGCCCGAGCTGCAGGTATTCATATGGTAATAGCTACCCAAAGGCCAACAAAGCAATTTTTATCTCCGAATATAAAAGCTAATTTACCTGTACGTTTAGCGTTTGCTGTAGCAGCTACGAATGATTCTATGGTTATTTTAGACGAGTCTGGTGCAGAAGATTTACTTGGAAAAGGAGACATGATCTTTAAACCTAAAGATGGGCCAAGGCAGCGACTTGTTTCGGCTTATGTATCAGATGAAGAAATAGAAAATGTGGTGAATTACATCTCTCAAACGAATCCTTATCGAGAGGATAAATAAATATTCCTGTAGAAAATTGATAATTGATAATGACTCAAACATAATGAGAAAGAAAGAGAACAATCCGACTCCAAGATTAGGATTTTCTTATCTATTACTTCGGATACATGGTTCAACGTATGTTTCTGAAGATGGAAGGGGAAAAGTTATCATGAATTATACTATTGATCTTTCGAAATTTCCTAAAGTCGCAGAACTGGTCCTTCAATCAGGCATCCAAGATAGACAAAACTATATCATTTGGACAAAACTTTCTAGAACAGAGACGGCTTCAGCACTTGCGGAGTTAAGCTTGTTCTGTAGAGCAAGTGTAAGTAGTAGTATTTCAGCGCGGAAAAGGGTAAAGTTTACACTGAATTACTACAAAAAAACAATAGGTAAAAAGATTCATCCCTTTGCAAACTCTCAAGCTTTGGAAGATTTGGGGCTGTCTCAAAAACGAATGCAGGAGCTAGTTCATCTACAATTAGAACAACTCAGAACTGTAGAATAATCCGCTCAATCTTAGCTTTAAGTATTAATGACTCACTCATCAGCTCAGTTATTTTAAGTGTTTAAGGCAAATAAGATATAAAGACTGCCCCCATAAAAACAGCGACAGACGAGAAAATAAGACTGTCGCTGTTTTTTATTGATTTAGATAATTACCCTTCAGACAACCTTTTGTGCTTACTAAACAATCCATTTGTGTTCCATCGGAAGATTGGCAAACATATACTAAACAATAGGCAAACTGAAAAGGTTGAAGGTGATCAATATAGCGATGTATAAAAAAATTCAAGTTAGTGTGCCAGTTACACCTGTAAGCGAAGCGCTGCCGGAAACTATGTTTTTTTACGTGGATACGCAGTTTACTACGACTCAGGTGATTCGAATAAGACAGATGATCTCTGTTGTCCTTAATAACTGGAACAATCACTTCGAGGAATTAAATAGTGGAGCAGTAAGGTCAAGGTACCAAATCAGTTGTAATAAGTACGCACGATTTAATTTAGCTCCAGTTTGGTTTGAAGAGAAGATAGCAAATGGTTCTGCTGCAGCCAGTGTATCAATGGACGCATTCACAACTGCAGTAGCTGCAAATGGATTTGGCAAAGTTAAAACGTATATCATGTACCTAGAATCTCCGCTGAAAACCTCAACGGTTAAAGGAAAAAATGCATCAAACCCAGAAGTAAACTCCTTGTCAGTAACGATAAATCCAAAAGCATTAGATTTTACAACAGTATCCACAGTATTTTTATCTGGTTCTCTTTGGCATGCATGGCTTCATCGACTAGGGTATCGACATCCTGCTCAAAAATATACCTCATACTTTGCAGGTGAAGCGGCTATGTCTATAATGCGAAATAATCAAGAAAAAGGCAGTACACCAAATAGAATTTACACAAGTTGGCTAGACTGAATCCCTGTACCCTCAATGGAGTAGAGTGATAAAATTCAGGGATATTCTATGTACCAGAAGACAAAGCCAAATCTTAGTTGGGAGGGGGACTATTAGACAACCAGAAAGTGCTTCTTTCTAAATCACATACGCAAAATCTTTCCTTGGTGTGAAACAATGAAGACAAAAAACAATTCATTTAAATCTAGGATATTAGAGTGTTCGTCCATTACTCAGTATTCAGCTACAAGGAAGACCCCTAGGTCAAGCCGCATGCAGCTTTTTAAGTGGATAAGGTGGACCTACGCCAGGACAATTTGTTGTTTTTTGTAACGGCATGCTTTCCCTCTCATGATATTCCTCGCATGTTGACATTTATACGAGAGATGAGAGATGTTCTCTGCCTGCCTTCACCTTCTTATTGCTTATCTTGCAGTAGGGAACACTCCGATAATTACTCCCGGATCATTATTTCAACTCTTCAGATTATATAGGTTAAAAATATATCGGAAAGGTAATTAAAACCAATGAATATTATGATTGTTTAAATATACAAATTAGTTCTTTGTTATAGTTCCGCTATTTTGTTAGCCTCCTTCTTTAATGTGAATTTTTAGTTTATAATTATCTCACAATAGGACGGAAGTCCCTATTTGATTTCTTTATAAGAGGGGAACTCATGTGGAAAAGAAAATGTATAATTTTCAAGATTTTGATCCCGTTAAAGTTGGGATCAATCTAAGAAAGGCACGCCAAAATGCTAAAGTAAGTATAGCCAACTTATCAAAAAACGTTAATATCTCTGTTGGAAAAATATCCTCTATAGAAAAAGGAAAGATACATAAAGACTATTATGATGAGATAAACTCTATAGCAGAATCATTAAATATACCTGTGGCTAATATCTTGAATGATGATGCACTATTAAAACCACCTATTGAAAAGTATACTTCGGATCTCGAATTAGCCCTACAATTTGTAACTGCAGGGCTGTTAAATGAAGCTAAAAAATTAACAGAAAAGATCAAAATCACATTAAGTTCTAGAGAACAAAAATGGGTCCACCCCGCATTATTGTTTACTCAAGCAGAGATTTATTCTTCGAGTGGATTATACAAGGAAGCTAAAGCTATTTACAAAAAAATAATTAATTTATCTGGAAATCACTCACTCCTGAATCATTACAGGGTTCGCTCACTAAATGCATTAGCATGTAGGGCATTTAATCAGAATGAAATTATTGTAGCATTGAAGTTTACAAAACGTGCTGATGTGCGTTTTGATAAAAACTTGTCTGAAGAGCAGCGGTACAATACATATTTAAATATGGCTCTATTGTATAGTTTTGTTGGGTACACAGACATAGCTATTTTTCATGCTCATAACGCTGAAAAAATATCACAAGAAAATCTATATTATCTGACGGAAATCAAATTTACTTTAGGAGTTTTATATTTAATTAAAGAAGATAAAGACCGAGCATATAGCTATATTTCAGAATCCCTGTCCTTCTACCAAAAAATAAAAGACAGCGATTCGATAAATAATATGTACAAATGCTTTTATATACTTTATAAGATAGATCGTTTTAAATACTCTGAGATACGTGATTTTTTCGAAGTTAATTATCTTACTATTGTAGATAAAGAATCATTTCAGATAGAATATCTTCATTTATGGATAGAACAATTAATTGAAGAAAAAAGACTAGATAATATTGAACCACTACTAGATTGGTGTATGGGAATGAAAAACAAGGTATCACCGCATACAAATTATAAGACCTATTGGCTAGCTTCGAATTTCTATAAATTGAGTAAGCAATTAACTAAACAAAATGATGCATTAAGAAGTGCCTTGTATTTTGTTGACGAAAATATGAATAAAGAGAAAGGCTTCATTCTATTCGAACTTGCAACATTAAAAGAAAATGAGTCAATTTCACCTTTTTATGAAGTAGCTTCAATATTTCAAGATGTTATAAAAAAATATGAACATAAATATCAACTTGATAAGTTGTTGTATCTTTTACCAAAACCTCGTTACTGAGATAAGGGTGGACCATATGATTTCTTATATTATATATTACTTTTCGGATCTATCATCAAATTAAACACATATATGAACTAGGTACTTTTATGGAATTCATAGGTGCTTAGTTCAACTAAAGTTAAAAAATACTTAGTTATTAGAAACTGCCATAGCTATTTCTCTTTCATTGGTAGAGACGTCTACTGGCAAATACGTTCATAATATCATGACTATAACTACTGAGATCATTGACTTAACGCATTGCGATCTTTTCCTTAAATTTTTTTTGATATTGCTCTTTTTTAGTTACTAATACACATTGTCTTTTGAAATCTTAACTTCTCCCACTCGGTTACTTGACGTATATCATTCTATATTAAATAATGGGAATATATATTAGTTTAATGAGGAAGCACCTCAAAGAAGCCATAACGGTTTCTTTGAGGTGCTTATTTGTATTTTACCCAAAATGATAAAGGAGAGGCTTTCATGTTCAGACTCTTTGGAAATAAAATATTCAAAAAAGCAAAGGATGTTAGATTTAAGAAGCATGTAAGCACAGAACCCAGTTTATTTACCGACATTGACCGCTTTTTTTCTGAAGCATTTTTATGTAAGGAGACTGGTAAATCTCCCAGTCACTTATTAAGAAGGATTACTGATGACTTGATTAGAATTGCGCGTGGTGAGGAACGTTCTTTAGTGGTTTTGGAGGAGAAGGGTACTTTACTTAGGAATGCTGAGAAACAAATGAATGGACTTGCAATCTCACCAACTCAAGTGGTCATTTTAAGTTCTTGTAATCCACAATTTGAATCAGGCTGGAATCCACTTTTAGAAGAACATGCTCCACATACCGTTTCGAAGGCATTAGCAAGGAGTTTATCAGTTGACGAGAACCTTAAAAGCATTATAGAACGGGATTGTGTATGGATGATAAGATTGGCAAAGGCTTTTTTCCAAGAGAATGTTAATTTCACTCACTTACTTCATCTATATAAAGATTGTCGATACCTAGCTAATGTAGTTATTCAATTACAGGAAATTAAGGACATGGATAAAAATCCTGAGTGGAGCTCCATTATAGATTACTTTAACAATTACATCTTTTCTTACCTTCACCACGAGCACGATGGGGTCATTGTTCCCTCGATTTATCCAATAGGTCATCAGTATGAAAGTCAGCAAATTGTGATTTCCAGACATGAAACGACGAATGTAGAATTAATTAGACTCCTTGAGGAGATTTTAAGTAATAGACAATTGTCTAAGATCCTAAACAGTACTTCTACATTTAGAGTTCCCGATGCAATTAATTCAAGTAAAATTGTTTTCATACATTCATCCAATTTAAAAGGTGGGAAAATGCTAGGGAATCTATTTTTATATGCTTTTGTAATGGAGTTAGTCAAACGGCCTACGGTTGCTCATTCATGTTTTCTAACTGTCGATGATTCGCGAAATTATGACCTGTTACCTATCGAATGGATTCTACAGAAGGGGAAAGAGCTTAAATCCGGAGTTTATTTATCATTTCAAAAGTATACTAAGTCTTTATTTGGAGATTAACCAATTGCCGTAATAACTTTAAGTATAAGGAACCAGGAGAGCTCCAATATGATGGCATTTATGTTTATTTAGAAAAGAAATTTTCCTTAACTCTATCGTATAGTTCATTTGCTTGATCAATAAAGAAAAAGCGAATGATAATTAGTTCTATGAGGAGACCCACTCCAGTGATCAAGATAGCTCGGGGACTTAAAAGAATGATATCCCAAATCAAATAGAAAAACTGAACAATTGTAATAGCTATTATGGTACAACAACCCACCATTTTATGATTCATTCAATCCACTACCTTTCAACATATCATAAGTATACTTGTATAAATAAACAATTGTCCAACGGAACAATAATATAATGTGGCGTCATTGAACGAATCGTTGATCAAGTAGGCAGCTTTGGAAGGTAGGTGGACAGAAAGAAAATACTCTCTCAAAAGGTGCAGATGTTGGCATAATAACATGTTGTTGCTCTCTTAATGGAACACCAATCGAGTTAATACAAAAAGAACCGACGAGTTAATAATAAACTAGGGGAAGGTTAAGTCTTTCTCGAATTATATTTACTTAAGTTACAATTGGTATGTCAAGTCCTTCAGCTTATCTGGGAGTGTCTGTTTTTTACTGGTGTCATATATAGGCGCTTTTTTTAAATAATAAGCTATTAACTTATTGAATATCAATTGAATTAACTAAGAATATGTTTAAACATGAAAATTCAAAAGGGGAATTCGTATAATGGCAAAAAATATTCTCAGTGACGAAGCCAAAATCTTACGCTTGATAAAGTGGGGATTATCAGCAAAGAATGCCAAAGATATACTAGAAAAATTGGATGGGGAGGGAAAGATCCTTATACATGGAAGTATAGGTTCGGGTAAAACAAATTTCCTCAATGAGCTAATCCGTTTAAAAAATAATAATGAATGTTTCGAGTATTATACTAATGGGCATGACTGCGAGTTAACAAATGATAATAAAGACCGACTTAGTAAAAGCGGCCAAGCCGATTTTATTGTCATTGACGAACAGAGAAATAACGTTGAATCATTGATTAGATATCTTAAAAGCAATAATAGTAAGTGTGTCATATTTACCTTTCTTACTTCCAGCATCAAAGACATTATCAGTATGGATAAGAAGATTACTCCATACTCAGACATTATTATTTTTATGGACCGTAATAATATTCATAGTGTAAGAATAAACACAATTCATGATAGATTACTTTTTGATGCTAATAATAAAATGGATATTTTTCAGCGTGATCTCTATCCATACATGTACATTCGAGCTGAATGGTTAAAAGTACTAACTCCAGCACAAAAAGCAGCTGTTCAGCTTGCGAATATGAATTATAGTTTAGAAGATGGAGGGTTAGGTGGCTGGTACCAAGAAGATGGAGAAATTATGGCGATGGATATTCCAGACTTGCTTCAATTGTGTGCCATCGGGATTGAACAGAATATTCTTGGGTACACATTTTTGTATGGTTGGCTTAATACAGTGTGTAAAGAATATCTACCCTTAATATCATCTGAGCTATCCTTGCCCGAGGATAAAACTAAATTGCCATATGACTCAGAAGGTCTTATCAAACAATATTATTCATGGATTGATCGGAATGATTCTTTTGATAAACTCCTGACCTACTTAGATAAAGGATTTGCTGGGTTAAGTTAACTTAACTTAACTGATTTTATAATTTTGTTTTGACACGAAAGCTTTAACTAGAATTCATATTAAACGCCTCTAAAGATATGACGATAAAACCATGTCACATTTTTAGAGGTTTTTTTGGCTGATAGTGAAATATAAACTTAATAAGAAATTATGGAACCCGAAGGTTCTTATAACAAACAAGTCTATTAACGATTTAAGTAATAGGGGATTAAGTTGACTAGGAAAAAAATCAGTATAAATTTCTATTTTTTTATTATAACCATATAATTGATATAGTGGCTTGTCTACAAGGAGGCTTTATAACTGAAAGGGGAAACATAATGAAACGTTTTGATCAGTCCGCATTAAAAATAAGTGAGTTAATTTCAAAAAGTACATTTTCTAGGTACTTAGAATATATACAAAATGGGTTGAGTGATATTCAACGAATATGGAAAAATGAAAACTGGGATGATATGCTTGAAGATTACATGAATATCCACTGGAAAGAACTTATCGATCTTAACGAAAACCCTTATTGGTCTCCTGATAATATTACCAATGAGGATAAAATTTTGGTTTTCATGAAATTACAAAAGGCAGTATTATCGACAATACACATGAATTATCAAGCCCTACTTGAAGAACATTTAAAGCAATTGCTTCAAGATGGTACAGAAATGTGGACTATCTTTAAAGAAAGTATTAATGAAATTGAAATTATAAAATCATCTGCAGATATTTGGAGATTTCGTAATCAAATCGATAAGTTATTTCTTCACTATATGCAAATGGAAAAAACAAAGCTTGTATGGGAAGGGCCCTCAAACTACTCGGATATATCTATTGTAAGTCCAAAGCTACCGAATAATGAGATTAAATCTTCTACTCGTCTCGTAACTGAAGACTATGGAATTCCCCCAACAGTTTCACCTGAGCTATCCGACGAAGATCAATTTACTTTATCCTATGAGAATGATAAAAAAACTATCTACGTTTTCAAAAGAAATTTAAAAGGGGGGATAGTACCGGATTACCCACCAAGTGGGATATTTATTTCTGAGCGAATTGTCAGAGAAAAAAATATTGAGCATGGTGATAAGCTAAAACTCACTAGCAGGTTTACAAAAAATGAACAGGAATATTATGACTTTGAAATTGTAGAGAAGGTATCACTTGTTCAAACTGAACGTATACAATTTAACTACTGTATATTAGAAAAAAACGAAAGTAGCTGGTATGTTGAACACTATGAACCTTTTAAAGGGGTTGCAAATAATAAGCGGATAAGCATCATCTGGAACGATACACCCCTTAGAATCTATTTAAGTGATGTTGACGTTCAGGCTTTAAATTTGAGTGCTGGTAATTATATTGATGTTTCTTTTTGGAGAAACAACCCTAACTCACCAAAGGTTATTTGGCACCATCGAAATCTTGAATAACGAACTGAGAATGTATTTTTAATCAACTCATTGTGTCAGGATAAAATAAATAAACCATTACTGTTGATACAAAATGGTATAGATAAGAATACCCGTGATGTGCAATTGAATATTGGATGGGTATTAGCTGTTGCTTTATATTAGGAAATAGTAGTGATAAAAAATTAATTATTTTCTCTGTCTCTGCTAATTCAGAGTAGAATCCACCTGTTATCTCATATTTCCCAACACTATATAATGATTACAAAAGATGGTATGATAGATTGAAAATATTTACCTGAAAAAATATAAATAATTATAACGTTGGGTAACACCACCATGTTAACGTAAAGGGGGAAGCTATATCTTGAATAATGCAACCACGATACGCATAGAGTTGGAAAATTTAATGATTAAGAACGGGTATAGTATGGCTCAACTCGCAAGGTCAACACATTTGAACCCTGGTACAGTGAGTGCTATTCTTAGCGGAAACCGTACTCTTTCCATGGATGAACTAGATAGGATCACATCAGTAATGGAACTCCCCAAAGGTCATTTTTATGAGCGATATTTCGAGGAATATTTAGTTGACTTAAAGCCTAACTGGACTAGAATAAGTTCTATTTTGTACCACAGTGTTGAACTTGATAATTTAGATTTATTTGAAAAGGTTGTTACAAGGTTTAAGGATAAAATAAATTATGCTTCTTCTCTATTTGAAATAGCTGAGGATTTATTTGAAAACGGTAAGATGGAGGGGGCGGTTTTTCTTTACCAAGCCGTTGCTGAGAATGAAAAAAATCAATATTCTGAAAGGTTGGCAAAGTGTCAGTATCGGATTTTTTTGATAAAGCAAGGTGATAATCAGCAGCAAAACTATCAGGCTGCCAGCCAATTTGAACCATTTGCAGAACGACTAAATGAATTAGATCAATTGGACGCTCTGAAGGATCTGGCCAATACATATCGCTCTTTAAGACGGTGGTATAAAGTCGAAGAAATTGTGATTAAATTAAAAAATAAGGCACATTACCAATACCATCATAAACGTGATGGGAAATGTATTAACCTTGAATCCTTAAAGTCACCCAAGAGACCGCTATTTTTTTACCTGGCTTATTCCAGCCTTCTTATGGCAGGAGTCTTCGAAGCCCGAGGGGATTATACCAATGCACTACAGTGCACATATGCTTATGCTGATTTAAGTTGGGTAAAGGAAGATGATGAACAGACATTACATTGGAAAAATCTTTTTAGGGAATGGGCTGTGGCCAACACCTATGGTAACAAACTTTTATCAGGGGATTTTGAAATCCTACCAGAGTATCTTGATTATATCCAAAATAATGAAGATGAGATTCTCCCTGCCTTAGTAAATATCATGGAAGCTGCCAACCGTTTTAACCAAAATGTAGATCCTATACTTCATAAGTTTGAAACTGAATTAAATAGATTTATATCGAAAACCGCTGTGGGGATGTATACTGAATATCTTATAGTGGAATATATGATTTATCTTTTTTATGAAATAGCGGATTATTACCTGAATCATAGCATATATTCTAAAGGATATGACTTTTTAGTATCATGTTTGGAAAAATCTGCTTCGACAAATAATAAATCATATATAATAATGTGTGTAGGGTTGTTCGAATCTTTTAGAGACAAGGCTAGTTCTGAAATCATTGCTATCTATCAAAGAATAATTAAAGGAGTGAGTAAAAATGAAAAAGGCAATCGTTTTACTTTGTTTGGCGGTTAGCTTTGCTTTTGTGTTTGTAATTCCTACACTTGCAAAAGAACCTATCTTTAAACCTATGATTCAGCATGGAAATGGCTGAAAAAAGCTAAATTTAATTTTAGGACCAGCTAAATGAGCTGGTCTTTTTTATTCATTATCAATTTTTAGGGGAGGAGTCATTTCACAAGACAAATGACAGCTTGGTTTATTTGCTCTGGCTCCTTTCATTCGTTCCAACTGGATACTGACGATGAATCTATTAGTTAGAACATTTCATCAATTTTATTCAAAAACATACAATCGCTAGGACAAAAGAGAAAATGTATGAACCGAGCTGCTCATCTATTCTAGAAAAATTCCCGTCATTTCAACTGGGATTTTTCTTTGCAAGCATTAATTAGCCATAAGGCTGCAGAGGGAGGCCATATGTACACGTACCCTTTCATCTGGAACAGGGGGCAAATCTTCCATATTATCCTTGTTGTCTCCTAAAGCACTATGCTATAATCGGTGCGGAACATCTGTTTGCGTTTTTCCGCCATTACCCAGACAGTTTTTCTTGTAGTGAAAAACCTCATTAAAACAAAAAGAACAGAGGGATAGGAAATGACTAACACAGCAAAGAATGTTTTGGTACCTGCTGACGACAAGACGTTTCGAATTTGTTTCCTATACGTAGGACAAGGCGATGCCACGCTGCTCTCGATTCCATCAGCTGAAGGAAGGAAATGGATGCTCATAGACTGCAATGTAGACAGAAAAGCGGAAGGGATTGACCTGGTCCCACTGCTGAAAGATTTGCTGGACGATGGGCTCGATGCGTTTGTAAATACGCACCCACACAAAGACCATCTTTGCGGGCTCGACTGCATTTCGGAAGAGATCGATATTCGCGAAGTTTGGCACTCAGGATTTGAGCCGAAGGGCGATCATGTTGGAACCTACGAGAAGCTGACCGACTTGATCGAAAAAGTTGGTGAAGAAAATACGACAGTTCTGCGAGGAACACGATCAGAAGCTGAAATTGGCTATGTGAAATACGATATCCTTTCACCAGCCGAACACGTAAGCGATGACATCATGAGCGGAACGGATGATGAGGTCAACAAGCGAATTCATGAACATTGTGCCGTTATCCGGTTCAAGTACGGGACGAACGAGAAGCAGGTTCTCATCACCGGTGATGCGGACTGGGTTGCCTGGAAAGAACATATTACCGAGTACCATAAGGAACGACTCCCTTCTACAATTCTTAGCGCTGTTCACCATGGATCGAGAACCTTCTTCATGGAAAAAGAAGACGACGAGCCATATCTGACGCACTTGGATAAAATGAACTCTACTTACCTCGTGGTCAGTGCCCCGCGGCAATCAGAAAGTAAGCACGAACACCCACATACTGTCGCAATGAATCTATACAAAAACTATTTTGAGGAAAGTAACATCTTTCATCTTGGTGAAAATCGTGAATGCGTCATCGTTGATATTCAAGAAGACGGAACCTATTCCATTAAAACGGACAAGGAGCTGGCAAAAACGTACGGCTTCAAGGAAGAAAAGTCTACTTCCAACCAGAATGCACCTATCAACCCGTACACGAAGACGCAACTAGATCGGAAGCCGATGGGAGGGCAATAAGAATGTGGTGGAAAGATCACGAAGCATACTTTAAAGACCAACGATCGGAGCTTTCTCAAAATTCGAATTACGATGAAAAAGCATGGGCGCTGAATAAGCGCCTTATTTCGTCCGGCAATATTCGGGTGAGAGGTAGTCATTCCGGTCTCTTTCCGATCATGATCCTTTATCCAGACGCGACCCCATATCAAACGCCGCACGTCTTTTTGTTAGAAGAGCCATTAACGCAAGCGGAAGTCGACCAAGTAACGAGTGCGCCAAGCTCTACCAATGCCTTTCATCTGGCAATTCGAAAAAAGAAGATTTATTTTACACGCCATCAGAATGTCGAAGGCATGCTCTGCATTTTAGAAACGGATGACCTGCACAGCGAGCAAGCGGAAGTGGTAAGTGTCGGCGATATTATCAACCGTGTCATGGAATGGTGTCGGGGAACATTAACCGGAGAATTCCCTCTCGATACCAATGAATTTGAGCTGATTCAGCATTTTCACAAGCATGCGAAGGATCTGAATTTTATCATCAGCGACGCTTTTTTTGATTTGACGATAATCAAGGGTGATTTCTATTTCGAGCAGATGACCGCCCTTTCGGGGACCCTCTTTTATGGAGCAGGCATTGCCGGTGAAGCGGAAAATGGAGTATCGAGCTACTCGTTTGGAAGCCGAAATTTGCTCGACAGTACGCTCCAGACAAGTGCTGAGGAATGGTTTTCAGAGAAGAAAATTGTCCAGGAAGGTCTGCAAGCTGGAACGTTGATTAAAGGGAGATGGTGGTCACTCAATTCCGAACCCAACCTTGTGATCGACAAACAGACCTTTTTGGATTTATTCCGAGATGAAGCTGGAAAGGTCTCTGAATCGTGGCTACGAGAGCTGGAACCACTTTTGAAAAGGGCAAGCGCTCATTTCTTTATTGGAATTCGGTATCCCAGTCGTAAAGGTGAGTTGGAATGGTCTTTCTTCAGATTTGTTCGTACTGGTGAAGCCTCTCCCCTCTTGGATCTCGGCCCGCTGGATGTCCAGGAACTTCGCGATCGTATTGATTTGTATGATGTCGAGGCAATTTTCACCGAAGACATGACCGAGGAAAAGTTCCATATCAGGAACCGTGGTCGGGTTTCGCGTAAGGATTTGAAAGATCAGAAAATTACGTTCTTTGGACTAGGAGCGCTTGGGTCCACACTGGTTCTTCAATTCAGCAAGGCAGGTGTTGGCTACTTGAACCTTTTTGATAAAGACATGGTTCACGCGCACAACTTGGTGCGCCACCAGGCGTCCCTAAGCTGGATCACAATGCCGAAGACGAGAGCGTTACGAGGAATGGTAGCTGAACAAAATCCATTTGTATTCGCCCGGGAGTGGCCGCCTTGCAGCGTTTATTTGCTGGATAACGAGTCTTGGAGAGTTTTGAGCGGCTGCCAGACAGCAATTTCAAGCATAGCGGACGATAATGTCGAAGCGTATATGAATGAGCTGGCGATCAGTGAAAATACGACCATGTATTATGTACGCGCTCTTAGGGGCGGAAAAGCTGCTCGGATTTTTCGGGTCATTCCCGGTACCGACGCTTGTAAGGAGTGCCTAGCACATTACTTCGCGGAAGGACATCCAGATTTCATCGACATTCCGGAGGATTCGGCCCTTCCGGTCATAACGAATGAGTGTAATAATCCGATCCGTCCGGCAAGCGCTGCAGATCTCGAGCTGATCTCTTCGCTGACAAGCCGCCTGGTGCTGGAAGAGCTGCAGAAAGAAACACCTGGCGAAGCTAACCACTGGGTTTGGACAACAGAAGAAATTGAGGGGGTGGATTATGATCAAGCTTCCCCCTTTCGGCTCCATCAGCGATCGCTTAAGCCGCATTCATTATGCCGCCTTTGCGCCGGAACGAAAATCCGCAGTGTTCGTATATATGGCGATGTGGCGGAGTCCATTTTGTCGCAATCGAATACAGCTGCTCCAGCTGAAACTGGTGGCATCCTGGTCGGTTATCTGAAACACGGCATCATGTATATCACGGGTGCCTCAGACTCAGGTCCACATTCGACAGAGTGTCCGGATCTCTTTGTTCGAGATAATCAGTACTGTCAGGCATATTTGGATCAGATAGAGACGGAGACCGGTCGAAAGATCCGATACGCAGGTGAATGGCATTCCCATCCTAGTGCCGCTTACGAGCCGAGTCAAACAGATATTAAAAGTCTCAAAGATATCGCGAATCAACGTCATTATGCAGTTGAAGAAGCAGTATCGATTATTATCTCTGAAAACAAAGAGCTGGGCGTGACCATTCATCAAAAGGATGGCAGCTACAAACGTTTTGCGGCTGTGATCGTTCCCGGGTCGTACGCAGAGACAAATCCGTCGCTTGATCCCTTATCTCAAGCTGCAGTTGAAAAGGAGCGAACATGAACATTCCTCTTCAGATCTATGATTTCATCGCGGTTCTTTTTCCGGGAATCGTGCTGATCTCTTTCATTCAAAGCCAACATCCGGAAGTTGCGGTTTGGCAAGACGCTGGTCAAGTGGGAACTATTGCTGTTATAGTAGTGGTTGCCTATATTGGCGGGCAATTGCTGACTACGTTATCAGGAATGCTCGAGCGTGTAAAGTGGATCAAATGGTTTTTTATAAGTGAGAAGCAAGTAGGAGGCGGCCAAATCGCTTTTCAAAGTCGTACGACTACAGTCATTATGAGTCAAAAAAAAGCCGAGGCTGTTAAAGAAGCCTTCAAAAACGTATACGGCTATGATATGGACATAACGAGCAGCGAGAATTTCGGTATGATTTATAGCATTGTTCACGATCGTATGGCGAAGCGGGACATGTTCTTAGCTATAGCGAATATGATGCGTACGACTTTGATGCTCGCTTTTGCTTTCTTGTTTTACTATTTAGCGAAAATCCTGATTTTGCAAAGCGTGTTTATTACGCCGCATGTTGCTTTTATTGTTTTTGATTTTTGTCTAATTTTTCTCTTCCGACAAAGCTATAGTAAATTTAAAAGCTTCTCGGATTCGATTCCATTTGATGCGTTTCTGGCTTGGTACAAACAGCAAACGCTAAAAAAAGAAAGCACATCGTAATGTTATGATCTCTCTATAATAGACAGAAAAAAAGAAAGACGATTAATCTGTTTACTTATAGAGGGATTTTTTATGAGCTAAACGAGAAAAACTCACGATGAGATATTTAAGTAAAAGACAGTCGACCTCTACCTCAAAAAGGTAGTCTATCACTATTGCTTGGTTTTAGCTCAGGGCTATGAGCTTGAAAACCATGAAACTAACAATGAAGCAAGAATTGGCCGATCGAGCGTAGATGCCTTTGAACAAGATGATGAATTTCTCAACCAAGTGTACAGGGGATAATTGGGATCTACGAGGAGTAGAAAAGCCGGTGAAGCTACTTACCTGTAGTTCACTGGCTTATAATTGGCTCTTCTACCATTAGGACATGTTCTTCTTACACATTCAAAGGAGGTCAAGGATATATGAGATAACAATAATATAAAAATCTACAAGCGTTAATGGTGATAAAGGCTATGTAAATGTTGGATGACAGGGGATAACGTTGACGGCGTAGACACTGGACTCATTGCTGCTTTTGTAGAGTACTCCAACGCTGAAGGTATAACACGTTACATCACTCAAGCTGGTCCTATTGACCGCATGCCACGACTCGATGGAACTTGGATTTACTCTTCTTAATCATCAATAGTAGTACAACAAAAAAACCGCACTAAGTATGCGGTTTTTTGTTAAATTAAAACGTAAACAATTGTACCAACTACAGATATGGCCATCATCAATAGTGAAATAATATGCTTTTGTGAACTGCGAATATATTTCCATTGAAAGATAGATCGAACACCGAACACTATAATAAGTAATACGCCAATCCAAACATATTTATAAGGGGGTTCATTAACAAAAAAAAGTGATAAAAATATACCAATACCCCCAATCACAACGAACCACCTGTAAGGGATAAAACCATCCGTGTCTGATATCTTCTCATCTGTTTTGCTGATAATTTTATCCAGAATAAATTGAATCACAGCTGCAATAAATAATACAAGAGCAAAAGTCGTCATTGGTATCACCTTCTTTTTCAATTCAACTATACTTCACGAATACAAATTATTACTGTTATGCATCAATAAACATATTATCTAATTCTGTCCTTTTTTTCTGATTTCAAAAATATTTACGCACACACCAATAAGTAAATTTAGCTCCGCAAGCAGAAAGATTAATTGATCTGACCCTGAAAAGTCCTTAGTTGAAAATATGGATATGATAACTCCGGATGAAATGAGAAGCATAAATAATTCTACAACCCAATCAGTTATCCTATTGGTCATCCCATTTTTCTGATATGTTGCATGAATAGCACGTACAATTAAACGGATTATTAATAATGCTAATAACCAGTTATAAAGAGCATTCGGATAACTATATGAAATTCGCAAATCTAGACTAGCTATGAGCCATACCAAAAGAACAATAGTTAAATAATAAGGATTTTTTAGCATCGTTCTTTCCCCTCACTGAATTTACAGTTATACAATTATTATACAATATAATAGAAACTTTTCGGATAATTCATTCGTCATATATGAGGGTGCTCATTGAAAAAGGAGGAAATTTATCTTGAAAAAGGTTATTGTGTTTGTGTTTTTCTTCGTACTTACGTTTCAATCTTGGGCCATTGCTGATGCTGCCAATCCGATATCCGTTAATGCGGTGAATGTGAATGGAAAGTTTATAGCAACTGATGTTTCACCTATTATTAAGGACGGGCGTGTTTTGTTCCCTATACGCACGCTTGCTTCACTTGGGGTAACCTATCAATGGGATAGTAAAAGTCAATCTGCTCTCATCACAAAAGGCAAAGATCAAATTAAGCTGACGGCCAACAAAAAAGAAGCATTTAAAAATAACCAAGCAGTTCAGGTATACGTTCCTGTCCAAATGACTCAAGGAAGGATACTGGTACCTTTTCGTTTTGTGTCGGAGAACTTTGGCTACAAGGCAAACTATGAGAAGATTCGGTCCATATTATTCATTCAAGATAGTAATTATAAGGTAGACCAAGAGAGCTTACAGGCAGAAGATTTACAAACCGCTCGTCAGGTTGCTATATCGCTGCCGGTTCAATTTTCTTTCAAATCGCTTTCTTCTTTAGAAAAGCCGGGGGCTAACAAAGAATATACTTACGTTTTCCCAAGAGGGGATTCATCCAGATACATGTATTTTAGCAATGATTGGTCAGCTGGTAATACGGTAGTTGAAATTAAGGATGGAGTTGCTAAGGCAGTTTGGCAATTTACATCAGGAAATGGTCTGGATGATATTGTATCTAGTGCTGGCCAAAGACCAAGTTATAATTATGTTGAATGGGTAACTGATATTATGATGTTTAATGATGAGAATGGGAATATCAAAGCTGTATACAACGATGATAAAGGTCAACAAAAGGAGATTACTGCAAAGGCGAAATCCTATATAGATGTTATCCAATCTATTCCTAATGAGACGAGAAAACACTAGCTAATACTGAATCGGTTTAGATGAGAATAAACCTGGAGGAAATGGTGATACAGCCCACATTTATGCAGGTGGAATTGCAGCAAATGAGGTTGATGCGGGTTTTTTCCATCAGCCTACAAACGATAACTGGGCAATGTTCATAAGACAGAATGGCTATTCACGAGGTCTAGTCTTTGAATCGGGCCAAAATGTATTTTTGAAATTTTATGTTCCAACGTCTGATAAAGTCGCTTTATATGCAGCGGGTTCCATTGTAGGTAGTTCTCAAAAAGATTGCACTGTGGTAAGAGATGTTAAGGGTTGGAATACTAGTGGCTATAATCAATCTATTAAACGATCGACAACTATAGCGTCTACAGGTTCTCCACATTCTGGATCGTTTATTAACGGAGTTCACTGGTACAATTCATATAATGTCACAAGCTCAACAAATAATACTCCGTGGACTACATCGTCACAAACTGCAGGATACTGCAATGTACCGATTTCGCAAGTTACAGCTTCATTTATTAATCCTGGTGAAGAAACTATAAATATTAGAGTTCCGTAAATGTTTGCAACAAAAAAAGACCTTGCTTCGTTATATAAACGGAGGGTAAAAAAATGAAACGAAAATATTTTTATAGAACGGCTGTATTATCTCTTGCAGTTCTTGTGAGTGCTATATTTGGAACCTCTTCTTATAACGCTAATGCAGCACCGATTAATCACTCTATTCATGTCAATGGAACCTCTTTGCTCAAAGTGAATGATTATGATGTTTTGTACTGCACACCGATTGGTCCCTACGTTAATGAAGAAAAACGTCTCATGGTTTCGCTTCGTTCCGTTGCCGAGCTTCTTGGCGCAAAAGTTGATTTTAACGGTAAACTTCAGGAAGCAAAAATCAGGTGGAGTTCAAATGAAATTGTGTTTCAAAAGGGAGCAAAAACATATAAACTGAACAATACTCCAGCACAGATGGACACTCAGCCCGAAGTGATTCAGGATGCCTTTGTCATTCCGCTTGGAGTATTGCTGAGAAGTATGAATATCCCGTTTGAGTACAGGAACAACAAAGTGATTTTAAAAAATCCGTCTTTTGACCAAAGCAAGATTTTTCAAAAAGTAATAGAAGCGGACCAAGGAAGATTCATTCTTGACAATCCTTCTGCACTGGATATTCAAAATTTCAAGCTTGTGGAAGAGAAAAACTCAGCAGGCGAAACCAGAGGGAGTATTACGGTGAGTGGATTAAATCGGACAGGCTCTACGATTAGAGAAGGGAAAGAAGATTTGCACATCATTTGCTTATTTAATCAAACGTTGGATATGGATGCAGACTTCGCGTCTATAGATATCCCGGATCGAAAACGTCCAAAAGTTAATCCGGAAGGCAGCGTGTCTCAAAGTCTATCGTATCTCAAAATAAATGATGATCCTTTGCAGTATATATTTACTGCCGGAAGAACAATACAAACGAAGAATGAACGAAAATAGTAATTTAAATATAAATGGCATGGAGCTGAACCTCATCGATCGTTTAATATGGCCATCCAGTGGCCAATAAACAGATCGACGAGCAGCAGTTATCACGCTGGCTTGAAAGTAACTCCTATAAAATCTGAAGGCTCCTTAAAATAGGGAGCCTTTTTCAATTCTACTGTCTACAGTAATTTTTTAAGTTGCGAAACACGCCCTTGCGATATACCAAGTTGTTTAGCATATTCTTTTTGGGAGGCGTTTGGATCTGATTCAATAAGCCTTCTAAGCTTATCAAGCATTTGCGGTGCGGATTGATACATTCTTTTTTTAGTTTTCGGATAAACATCATCTGCAGCTGCTGGATAGGGAGAAGGTAATTTACTGGAACCTGGATGACTCTTCAGCTCACAAATGCAGTTTACACACATAAATGAGTCTCTAAAGTAAGTTAAGCCCTCCAATGATCCGCACAGCATGCAAGCAACTCCAATATACTTCCGAAGGCAAAGAATACCCGCCTCTTCATCAAGGAAGAATTCAATGGGATCGCCTATCTCGTAATCTAGCACTCTCCGCATTTCTTTGGGAATGACAATACGACCTAGCGCATCTAAGGGACGTGTCATACCTGTACTTTTCAATGATTTCACTCCTTTTCACCTCTAATAATAGCAACTAATTCAAGAGAATGGTATGAATTTACATAGTTGGGGAGCGTATGCGTATGTGACACCACCCGCAAAGTAGATGTTATTATATGGGGAATCTATTAGTTTTGACATTGGATTTAATTTGGGCGTATTGCTGTTTGTGATTTAAAAGACATAAGATTAACTTTATTCATAAATAATATTAATATGTTCTTGAAATGAAGTATAGATTTTGGTTGCTCATGTGAGCCGACCAGCGCCGGGAAAATCGCTGGATTTTCCCGGCGCTGGTCCTGTGGTCAGAGACGCAGCCAAATGATTTTTCGACATCCTGGAAGAGCATCCCTACGAATGCCCTTTTTTATTCATATAGCAGCACATATACCTCGTCATTCTGTCCGTAAAGGTATGCTTTTCGAGACACTATAAATCCCCCCTTTTTAGCGTATCAAAATGTACTAAAATGACTTTAGAAACGTATCAAAAAGAATACTAATATTTTGATACAGTATTTCGGAGGTGTGATAATTGAAGCTGGCATATGGACGAGTTTCTTCAAAAGATCAAAACCCAGAACGGCAACTCGTAAAATTTCGAGAGCTGGGCGTGGATGAACGGTACATATTTGTCGATAAGATGAGTGGCAAGGATTTTGAGCGCCCTAAGTATCAGGCTATTAGATTGCTGATTCGTGAAGGCGACCTTGTTTATATGGATGCGTTGGATCGGCTTGGCCGGGATTACGACGGGATTATCGCGGAGTGGAAATATATCACCCGTGAAAAAAAACGCAGACATTGTATGTCTTGACAACGAAGCTTTGTTCGATTCAAGGAAGTTTAAAATGATGGGCGACTTAGGGAAACTACTTGAGGACCAATTTTTGAGCATGCTGGCTTACGTGGCTGAGCAGGAGCGGAAAAAGAACATGCAGCGGCAGGCGGAAGGGATTGAAGTTGCACGAACAGCTGGAGTGACATTCGGCAGGCCCAAGAAAAAAATTGATGAAACGTTTATTCAAGCTTATAAGGAATGGAAGGCTGGCAGGATAACGGCAACGGCGGCTATCCAGCAATCCGGATTAACAAAACCTACCTTTTATCGCCGTGTAAAGGAATACGAAGCTGCGGTAGCTAAATAGTTCAAATGACTAATGTTAAAAAAAGGTATAGACGATGGAAGATACGGAAAAATCTTTACAAGAGCTGAGTCCTTACGTGGCAAGGTTTCTGATGAGTTCTATCATAGAGGAAGTATGAATACATTTGAGCTGTTTCTTTAGAAATCCGAAACGTTAAGAAACCGTGAAAAAATATACCCGATGTTTACCAAAACCTATTATTATTCGAAAATAGTCACCTATACCTAAAACATGGGAACATGATATACTTAATCACGAGACTTATAGGATGAGCAAAACGGTGCGGTGCAAGTCTTCCGGAAATCCGGGAGGTGAACAGCATAAAAAACGTTTCTATCGTAACCAATATCTTGATGGTCGTTTTTACAGCCATTAATTCTTTGTTAGCGTTATTAACATTTATAATGCTTATAAAATAGTAAAAGGACGCCCCAACCGACCAAAGTTTGGCAATCCTTTTACCGTCCAATTATATTGTTTTTGTATCACAAGTACATCCAAAGTAACCGGATTACTTGAATATACATTGCTTCGT
Organism: Paenibacillus polymyxa M1; assembly: GCF_000237325.1. Lineage (NCBI taxonomy): Bacteria > Bacillati > Bacillota > Bacilli > Caryophanales > Paenibacillaceae > Paenibacillus > Paenibacillus polymyxa. Next base: position 97,938 of record NC_017543.1, on the reverse strand, counting down.
AAATCATCTAAAAGTCTCAGCCGTAGCCATTTTTAGGTTACGGTTTTTTTCTTTATCGGAAATCCTATGTCCAATATACCATGTAACACATTTGGGAACAATGGGAATAATTCAAAAAGAATGCAAGAAGAATGCAAAAAGAATGCAAGAATAATGCAGTAATAATTCTTGAATATAGCTTCTTAGACACAACTATACCAACCTACTGATAAGGGATACGATGTATTTCATAACATGTAATGGTTCGGAAATAATTTTTAATCAAAAGAGAAGGAATATGAAATGAAAATATGGGGTCGCGTTGAGGTGAGAAGTGCAGGCAGACAATGTGAAAGAATTGCAACTTGTTATTGAGTACGTGGAGCTGCCCTTTTTGTTGACGATACTGGAGCTGAATATCAAGAAGATAAAGGAATCAAATTTTAAGCTTGGCCCTCTGTTCGAGCTACACATGAGGACGATGCAGGATCGTGTATCAAAGGAACAGTACCGTGTACGCCAGGAAATGAGAAGGCGCAGAATCAAAGTTCTGGAGCAACATCAACTGGAGGATCGTATTACGGCCAAGTAATGAAAAAAAATTGTGATATCTATCGGGTATAAAGATTCTTCCTAGGTCATCAGTTCTTCTTATCCATCCTAAATCCATAGACTCCCAACCGAAAATATAAAAAACCGAACCTTTTTTCCATCGAGCGACAATATAGGGTGTAGCTGCTTGCTCAGGAGGGCCCTCTGAATGCAAAGTGAATCTATGTACCACGTGCTCACAAAAATGATCGAAGGAGATCAGAAGGCGTTTCATACGTTGTATGATGCCACTTACAAGGATGTTTACCGGACCGTCTCTTTTCTGATGGATCATCCGCAGGATCGCGAAGATATTATGAATGAGATCTACATGCAAATGTGGACCTCGCTTCCCAACTACGATCCGAGTCGTCCTTTCCACTTCTGGTTGCACGGCTTGGTCATCCGACAAGTGCAAAGATTCCGGGTGAAAAGCTGGAGGAGATTCCGAATTTTCGAACGCATCCGTGTCTTTTCTCGGGAAGAGCATCACTGGGATCAGCCCACGTTGAGGACGGATGGGACAGACCCCGAGATATCGAGGGCCATGCACAAGCTGACCGATAGACAGCGAACGGTGATCATCCTCCGCTTTTATCACGATTATACGCTGGAGGAGATTGCGACATTACTCGATATTCCGCTGGGTACAGTCAAGTCCAGATATCATGCTGGTCTGCAGTCGCTTCGAAAACAATTGGGAAATCTCCCGTTGGAAAGGATGGATAAAAACAATGCCTATTGAAAGACAAATCAGCGAGTACCTGCACCAAGAGGCAGAGGCCATGGAATGTCCCCCGGCTGTTTCCAAACGAATCGAACAATCTTATTCTCAATACGTACAACAGCAAAGGAGCAAAAAAACGATGAAAAAACGATTGATTGGCAGCATCGTTGCTGCAGTAATTATGATTCCAACCGCGGCATTCGCGGCCCCTCCCATGATTGAAATGATTACGAGAACACCGATGACAGCCAAACAAGTCAAGATGGATGCGGTTGGCGAAGCAGCACTTGAAAAGTTGTATCGCTCTTATCCGGAAACCAAGTCGTTTGAAATCATCGATGCCAGCCGGCTTGGAGGAGACCCCACGAATGCAAGTCAGGGGAAAGCCATTCAAACAAGCATCGTGCTGCAGGAAAAGGGAGCTCACGGCAAAAAGATCCGACTTGATTTGAACGCCACGGGTGAAATCGAACAGGTGAACCAAGAAAATTGGGAGCCTCAGGAGAAACCGGTCATCTCCTTAACCGATCAAGAAATCAAATCGAAAGTAGATGATCTCATTAACAAACTGTACGGTAGCTCCAGTAAGTACGAATGTAACATGGAGACGATGCAGAATCCGGACCAAAAAACGCTTATATTGAACTACACCGAAAAGGGATCAAAAACGCCGTTTTATAAGGTACTTGTACAAGGGAATACGATCAGCGTTTCTCTGATCGGAGGCGGCCCGGCTCCATCCGTGGAAGGCTTTTTCACGACAAACGGCAAGCCTGACTATACTGCGGATGTCTTTTTAAACGATGAAAAGCTCTTTTCTTTACTTCGCATGAGTCCAGAAGACTTGAAACAAGAATTGGCAAAGGGGGCATCGGTCGTCGAGATCGCTGCATCTAAAAAGATTTCCAAACAACAAGTCGTCGACATAATCGCAAATACGCAGGCAAAAAAACAAATCCAAACCAATCCGCATGGTGGAGCTACTGTTGACGATCATACGCTGGAACTATTGAAACGGATTGTTGAACCCAAAGTATTGAAAGTGATTGAACACAAAACGGAAACGCCTTGGTAGGGAGACAATACAGGCGCCAGAAATGACGCATGTATTTTACTTTTTAGATATTCTTATATTACGCATTCGAAATGCAATTGATGTATTTTGGGTTGCTCATCCTGCTAGCCACGCAGTAAACTTCGTTACAGCTAAAAAGTATGGTGCTTGATATAGTTAATTAAAACGCAATAAACGAAACAAAGAAAGCTTCAGGCTGATTCATCCGGTCTGAAGCTTTCTTTTCATTTGTCAGCTCACTATGAAATTCGAGCTTAAATAATCCAAGAGATCCCGAACAATATCACTATAATTAGCACAATAAAGTCGCTCATGACAGCTTTAATTACTGATAATTGACGAAGAAAATAGGAATTTAAATCATCTAGGCGTAAAGGTTGAGAAGATAGAGAAGTATGAAGAAGTGGAAGCCGAAAATTAGAATTAAAAATATGTTACAGATGATTCAAAAAGCTTACTTAAAGAAACGGTTCTAATTAGGGCGTGTCTTCAACGTGCTTAAGTAGGAATATATTGGTTAAAACCATTAAATTAGAATGGCTGATCGGTAAGTATGGGAGCGAGCGAAAGGAAGAGCGGGGAGGCTGGCTCATGCTACTGGCTCTAAGGCAGCAAGAGCGGTCACCTAAGAGCCAGTACGTACCGCTGGGCCGCTACTCACGCCGATAACTAGAGCGCCTACGCCAGGAGAAAGCGCCCGGCCAAGGCGCTCTACGTTCCTGTCGTTCCTTTCACGGAGCCCACGGAGCGTAAGAGCTGTGGGTTGAATCAAAGATGGCAAGCATACATCATGAACCGCTACGCTGGCGCTGCGCTAATCATCATGTATGCATGCACAGGGCAGCACCATGATTCCGCTGCGCTCCATCATCGCGCTTATCGATTAAAATCGTTTTGAAAGTAGGTCAAGTTAGAAGGAGAGAACCAGCTGCAGCCGGTTCTTTTTATTGAACGCGCATTTTCGTTTTTGACTTCCGCATGGTAACAGGGGCAGCAGATGCCAAGCGCTCCAGCCAGCTTCAAGATTACTTGAGAAGTTGAGAAATCGATAAGAAGAGGGCGCTCACGCTTTCAGCCGTTATACAGGAAGCTATTTATTATGTACATTTAATGAAGTCAGCCATGCGAACTATGATTTAAAGAACGCTGAAGCTAGCATTTTTACGTAAACATACTCGTTCGCGTCTGACTAAGAGGTAGAGAGTATCCTTGGTTGGATGTTCCCCATCTCTAACAATGGAGCGCTCTTTGAAAGACAAGTGACTAATTTCCTACTTTACAATATAAAAAGGAGGAAATTTGATCTAATTTGTCGTATTATATTATTGGCATAATTTACATCCTAAGTGAAAGCGGGAAGTTTATCGTTTTTTGAAATTGCGTGATATTGATTTTTACATGGATTTGGTACTAAATTTATCGAACAGTTGAAGAAACGATATAAATAGGAGAGAAAACGAGTTTTAGACGATCCCTAATAACGAATATATCGACTTTGTATCTGGACATATATAGGTGAAGAGGGGGGGACCCGATTATTATAGAGACGGACAAAAAATTAGCTATTTTGATGTTTATCGTTTCTCTATAATCAGCGTGTTAATTTACTATCTGAGACATTGAATTTCAATTTCAACTCCAATTCTTTTTACGGATGCGGTGCCAAGTGGTAATTGAAAATGAGATGATGAACTTTTTGTTTTTTATGGAGAGGATTAGCCAGGATCAAGTCATATGTGAAATGAAAAAGGGGTTAAATTAAATTTATGAAAAAGATTCTTGTTTTACTAATTTTGCTAATAATATTTGGTGCTACTGCTTGCAGCAATCAAGATCCATCTGAATCTTATAAACAAATAGATTATGATTCAACATCAACAAGTGAAGTTACAAAAGAACAATTTGTTCTAAAAAAAGTAAATTTACAATATGGTAATCAGCAGTACACGAATATAAATGATGAATCCACGAGTAGGTATGCCTTTGAACAGGATGACAGATTAACAGTCTCTTCTCAAACGAATCCAAGTAATTATTTCGATACTCCAAAAATATATATGTCAGTGGGAAAAGATGGAAACTGGGTATCAAAAGATTTAGCATTAGGTCAATTAGAACAATATGCTTATGCTGAGGGGGTTCCTGGTGGCTTTATCTTTGCTGATAAGGAATCATATTCAGTAAAGTACCTAGACAGCAATAATAAAATTCAAGTACACTCTTTTGTTGATAATGGAATAGACAAATCGTGGAAACTGGATAAAATTATTTTGACATCCAAGGGGTACGCTTTAAAATTCGACAAAGGAGACTCTGTAAAGCTCATTTTATGTAGCGATTATCAACATTCTATAGATATTAATATCAAATTTAAGTTTGGTTCGTCAGAGCGTTTTGATTATCAATATATAGACCTGAATTCTGGAGATATTGTAGCAACAGCTGATTCAAATATTTATATACTTAATCTTAAAACCGGTGAACCACAATTTGACGATCTGGGCCAACCTAAAAAATATCCATTATTACTTGGAGATTTTGTTGGGAGATCAAAGAGTGGCCAATGGCTTTATGTTGAACATTCAGATGATATAGTAAGAATTGGATACCTAGACGATGAACTTCGCTTCGTCGACTATTCAACTATAGAAGGTATACCTCATCCACATATAGGTGATAAGTATTTTTTGGATGGGAAAGAATTAAGAATGATAGGGACTTACAAGTATAGAGGAAAAGATTCTATTTATGAAGCCCTAATTGATATAAATTAACTGTTAAATAAGCAGTTTTGGTGAAAAAAACTTGCTGCATTGTTACGAGAAAGGTGCCTTGAAGAGTGTGGTTTAAATATGATGTACAGGAGTGATTAGATCAACTGTGGCTCTGTAGAAGAGCAAAATAAGGATACAGACTAATTAGAGACATAATAAGTATAAAAGCCGGTGATCCTACTATAGAGTAGTTCACCGGCTTTCATTTTAATGGCCATCGGTATTCTAATATAAAATGCTCATGGTTATGATACTAAATGATGGGGCTAATCACATTTTTTCGTCTTTACTAGCTTGGAACTTTTCTATTAACTCAGCAATCCTATTTGAATGTTTTTCCGACAGTTCATTCTTCAATTCAGATAATTTTTCGTGCCGTTCACTTTTTACTCGAAACTCTGCTTCTTTAATCTCTATGGCTTTTTCCTTTATAAATTTCAGAGTATTCGCTCAAATTCCTTCTTAATCTGTAATCTACATTCCATATACTAACATTTATTGTTGAAAATTATATAAAAAGAGCGAAGGAAATTGTTGATGTCTTAGGTTATCCTTAAGCCTTTGGGTGTACCCCTTTTATGTGAAAAAAATCGGTGGAATCGAATCTTATACTGACCGAATAAGTCAGACTTTCAATAGGCTAATAAATATGTTTGTAGTTTCTCATATGTAGGTAGAGCTTGTAATCATTTTAGGTAAAATCAACCCCACGAATCAACCGAAAGGTTGATTCGCATTTTTTAGTTGAGAGTTTAAAATAAAGACGTAAATTAGAACAAAATCTACTTGAATAAACGATAAAGAAAACTTTTAGCTTGGGTATCATAATTCTGTCAAAAGCCGTTGAAGACAAATGGTAGAATAATCTTTAGAAATTAATACCAAATAATCTTTTAATTAAGTCAATATTTACTTTTGTTATAAAAATAACCATTATTGCATATCGAGTTATAAATTATAAATAGAACATTTATGATGAAAATTTTATTCTTAAATTTCTCAGTGATAGTTTGACGAGTTATCGCCTTCTAACTACGATCCAATTCCTTCCGCACATCTTGATTTTACATATCTGATTTACCAAAACCGCAACACCACTTTTTAAATGAGAGGAGTTATTAACATGGCACAAGTTATTCCGAGTTTAGAATTAAAATGGGGGTTTCCGTATACCTCTCCTAATGGAACAGAGCCTTCGCCTTATATGTACCAAATTGATTTAAATCATGAAGTAGGACCAGGTATGCTGTTCCATGATTGTTTGTTGAAAATTGCAAATGCTCACAAAGAACACGAAAATGGGAGCACCTATTCCTGTTATGGAAGTTGGATTGGTGAAGGAGTAGTATGGCTAATGTATCCATTAAATGACGCTGATGGACGTGAAAAAGCGCCCTCTGATAAGGAAATTATGTATGAAATATACGGGGAAAAGGAAGGCAAAGAATGCTTAGAAGCGTTTGCTTCTACGCTGATTTCAAGTGAAAGCAAGTTGCTAAAATACTATCCTACGGCCAGTAACCCTTCAAAAGAAAAGGAAGAAACGCCGTTGGAGTATATTTATTACGCCATCGTCCAGCTCAACGAGCTAACTGACACGGAAGAATATCAAGAAATGGTATCCAAAGCAGTTCAAGCCCATAATCAGCACAGTCAAGGCTTAAAGTGGGTAACCTATGTCGAAGAGGGGACAAATCATCGCATGCTTCATCTATATGTGCCAATGAGAAGCTTCGGTGAAATGGATCATTGGCAAGGTCTAAGGGATATTTTAAGCGTATATGGAAGTGAAGAGGCAAAGAGAATTTATGACTCACTCCTTTCCGGCGTTGAAGACTACAAATCATATTTGATGACTTTCGTACCTAGTTGCGATAATTCCGGTTGTGAATTCGTTGAGTAGTAATCTAAATATATGATTATTTTGAACTTTAAAAAAGGAGTTGTTTACTTATGGAACAATTTTTATATAACCTTGATTTCTATATAATACCAAGCAAAAAAACTCAATTTGAAGAAAACTTCACCAAAATCCTTGTGGCACATAATAATCATCCTCAAGGACTGGGACACAGGCTGACATTTTACCGGACGTTTATTGGTGGAGATGACGTTTTGTCATTGACGCTTCCAATGGAGTCGTTGGGTGATATGGATCTATGGATGCATACACCTGAAATTGTTATTGAGTATTTCGGTCAAGAGGAAGGAATCCGTATTCTGAACGATTACTCTGCAGCTATGAAGATATGGAAGAGCAAGATTACGAAACGCTTCGAATTTAACACAGCAATTTAACAAATGCCGCCATCGATGGATTAGCATTTCAACGGTGGCGGCACTATTCACTCTATCATTCCAGCCAATCTTATCTAAAAGTGTTCCTTCACTTTTCAAAAGAAGAAACACTTTTTAATTTTACATGGCTTTTTATTTGTGGAGGTGAAAGTGTTGTTAAAGAAATCTTCAATTCTGGAAATTATCCAACAACGTGTGGTAGAAATGCCAAATCAAACGATACATACGTTTCTTAAGGACGGAGAATTACCGTCTGACTTGCTCACCTATGCTCAGCTAGACCTTCGAGCCAAAGCCATAGCAAGTGCTTTACAGGTAAAGGTTAAACCGGGTCAGCGGGCGATTCTTCTTTTTAATCCTGGCATCCATTATATAACAGCGCTTTTTGGGTGTTTATATGCTGGAGTCATTGCGGTTCCTGCTTATCCTCCCCGTCTTAGACATCAGTCACTTGACCGGGGGAGCCTACGAATTTGCTCTATAATTCAAGACTCTAATCCCGTAATTCTGTTAACTGAATCGGGTTTATTGGCACAACTTGAAGATTGTAAAGAACAGGTCCCCGAACTCTTAACGGTGCTACGCTTAGTGGTTGATCACATCCCTTGTGGTCAAGCGAACTCCTATGTTCCATTTGATGCAACTTCGGACATGGTAGCCTACCTTCAATACACATCTGGTTCAACTTCCACCCCCAAGGGAGTAATGATCACGCACGGTAACTTGTTGGCACAATGTCATCTTATGGTGCAATCCTTGCGATATAAAGAGGACTCCGTTTCTCTTATATGGCTCCCTCCTTTTCATGATTGGGGACTAATCGAAGGAATTATGCTCCCAGTTTACAATGGGCATTGTGGATATCTGATGGACCCGGTCTCTTTCGTGCAGCGGCCAGTTCGCTGGCTTGAGGCGATTACACAGTGGAAGGTTACGCATGGTGGAGGTCCAAACTTTGCCTTTGATTTATGTATACAAAAGGTTTCGCCAGAGCAAATAAGTGAGTTAGATTTGAGCAGTTGGGGTTCCGTAGCAGTTTCGGCAGAGCCCGTTCGAAAAGATACGTTAGAGCAATTTGCATCAAGGTTCGCCACTTGCGGATTTAGACGGCAAGCGTTGGCACCCGCGTATGGGATGGCGGAAACAACCCTTCAAGTTGCGTCATCCCTAAATAATGGACCGTCCTATGTCATAGCAGATGCTTCAGAATTGGCCTTGAATCGAATTGTAGATTGTAATGATGAAACAAATGGAGTTGCCTTGCCATCCTGTGGGAACGCCGGTTGGGATACGAGAATTCTTATCGTTGACCCGGAAACACTTAAAGTTTGTCCCGATAATCAGGTGGGTGAAATATGGGTAGCAGGCAGCTCGGTAAGTGCAGGATATTGGAACCAGCCGAAGGAGACAGTAGATATTTTCCAGGCCTATACTAGCGAAACAAATGAAGGACCTTTTTTACGTACAGGTGATCTAGGTTTTTTACGGAACGAAGAATTGTACTTTACGGGGCGTTTTAAAGATTTAATTATCGTCGATGGGCAAAATCACTATCCACAGGATATAGAACTCACTGTAGAGAAAAGTTGCTCTATTGTACGCAGAGGTGCGGGCGCAGCATTTGCTGTAACGACCATGGGAACGGAAGGGGTTGGTGTTGTCTACGAAATCGAGCGTTCAGCTCGCAAGGCTAAACTTGACATAGAGGCGATTGCTCATCAAATTCGGGAGACGATCTCCGGCGCTCATGGTATTTCACTAGTATGCCTCGCCCTAATTCGTCCTGGAAGCATTCCAAAAACAAGCAGTGGGAAAATTCAACGTAGCGCCAGCCGTAAGGCTTATGAAAACGGGTTGCTGAATACTATTGTTAGTTGGAGTTCCTTGGAGCAATCTCAAAAGAAAGACAGGGCAATTCAAGTGGATCATCACAAATGGGGGAAATATGCCAGTCCTGAGAAAGCAGAGACGCTGGAGCGATGGATCTGTGAACAGATAGCTCCCCGGCTAGACATTCTTCCTGAGGAAGTTAACGTGCGGATGCCTTTTTCGTCTTTGGGGCTCAGCTCAAAAGAAACCATCCTTCTGACGAGTGAGATAGAGTCGTACGTCGGATGGAAGCTATCTTCGACGTTGCTTTATGAGCAATCAGACATCCATGAGTTGACGAAATACCTAACAGAGAGAAATTCTGTTAACAACAGGGTGAACAAACTTGAGTCAAATCCGCCCAAGCCAACCGATAATGTGGAATCTGTTGCGATTGTTGGAATGGCGTGTCGCTTCCCTGGAGCATCCGATCCGGAAGATTTCTGGCAGGTGCTTCAGAGAGGAGAGGACTGTATTAGCGAGATCCCGACAGATCGTTGGTCTCTGGAAAAATATTATGATGCTGATCCTGACGTGCCAGGAAAAACTTATAGCAGGCATGGGGGGTTCCTATCCGATATTGATGTCTTTGATGCTGGATTGTTCAATATCTCACGTCCTGAAGCAATGGAAATGGACCCGCAGCAGCGGATTCTGCTGGAGTTGAGTTGGGAGGCTCTGGAGCGTAGCGGTCAGTCGCCAGATCGTCTGGCAGGTCATCCTACAGGGGTATTTCTTGGTCTTAGCAACAGTGACTATCAACGGTTGCAGTTTATGGATATTGAACGACTTGGCCCGTATGCTGTTTCTGGCGGAGCGTTAAGCACGGCTGCAGGACGAATTTCATATTGCTTGGGACTACAAGGGCCTTCAATAGCAGTAGATACCGCCTGTTCATCTTCGTTAATGGCCGTGCACTTGGCCTGCCAAAGCTTACTCAATGGAGAATGCGAGATAGCACTAGCGGGTGGTGCCAATCTTACGATCGCGCCCCAACTGTATATTAGTCTCTCAAAGGCAAAAATGTTGTCCCCAACAGGACGATGCCACACCTTCGACAGTACCGCCGACGGGTATGTACGTGGGGAAGGTTGCGCAGTAATTGTATTGAAGAAGCTATCGGATGCTCAAGCTGCAAAAGACAATATCTTAGCGGTGATCCGTGGTTCGGCTGCCAATCAAGACGGGCGAACGAATGGTCTCACCGCACCGAACAAGGCTGCCCAGACTTCGGTTATACGCGAAGCGCTCAGCAATGCGGGTGTACTGCCGAATGAGGTCCAATATGTGGAAGCGCACGGTACAGGAACTGTATTGGGAGACCCTATAGAAATGCATGCTCTCGCAGACGCGCTTTGTGAGGAACGAAATGGGGAAAATACTCTTTTTGTCGGATCTGTAAAAACGAATATAGGTCATTTGGAATCAGCAGCTGGCATCGCGGGTCTACTAAAAACAGTTCTTTCGCTGCAAAATCGCTCTATACCCAAAAACCTCCATTTCTATCAGCCTAACCCTTACATTGATTGGAACTCGCTTCCTATCAAAGTACCGACACTAAATATGCCCTGGCAGCCAGGACCTTCTCTACGAAGGATCGCTGGAATCAGTTCATTTGGATTCAGCGGAACGAATGTACATGTTATTCTGGAAGAAGCGCCATCTGTTGTAGACAAGCCAATAACAGAACCTGTCGATTCTTCGTTACAACTGCTAACTTTGTCAGCGAGCAGTGAATGGTCGCTACGGACTTTGGCAGAACGATACGGGAGGTTTCTGCAAGAATCTCCGTCAGTTTCATTAGCAGATTTCTGTCATGCGGCAAATACGACGCGAGCTGATCTGCAGTATAGAATTGCTATGGTGGGGGCAACTAAAGAGGAAATGTCTGCTCAATTGCTCTTAATCGATAAAAGAATGGACAAACCACTCTCTTTAACAAAGACTTTCAAAACACCCAAAATTGCTTTCATTTTCGCTGGACAAGGAGAGGCGTACCCCGGTATGGGTCGGCAACTGTATGAGACGGAATTCATATTCCGAAAGACCATTAATGCTTGTGATCTAACGCTTCAGGCATTTCCTGCATTTCAAGGGCGATCAATTAAAGCTGCAATTCTTGGAGAGAAGGAAGCAAACAACTGGATGGAAGACACTTCTTATGTTCAACCGCTTCTTTTTGCTTTTCAGTATGCCCTAACTGAACTTTACCGCACTTGGGGGATTGAACCTTCTGCTGTGAGTGGTCACAGTTTAGGAGAATTTTCTGCTGCGTGTGCCTCCGGCATGTTGGGCTGGATGGATGGATTGCAATTGGTGGCCGAACGCGGTCAGTTAATGCAATCTTTAGTAGAACCCGGCCGCATGGTCGCTGTTATGCTGGGATTAGCCGAAGTAGAAAACCTGCTGGCACCTTATGCAGATCGTTTATCAGTCGCTGCTATTAATAGTGCAGGGAATACTGTGGTTGCTGGGGATACAGAGGCTATTGACCAACTGTGCGAGCATCTGAATGCCAATCGAGTGGATAGTCGACTATTGCGGGTTTCGCATGCTTTTCATTCTGCCAAAATGGATGTAGTGATGGAGCCATTTGAGGCTGTTGCGACAAAATACGCTTATGGAGCACCTCAAATTCCACTCATTCGTAATTTGACTGGGACAGTTTGGCAAGCTGGAGTAAAGCCGAATGCCGAGTATTGGCGTGATCACCTTCGTCAGCCGGTAAAATTTGCGGCGGGTATACAAGTGCTCGGTGGGCTGGGTTGTGATGTATTTATCGAAATCGGGCCAACAGCAACACTCACACATTTGATATCTCAGACTCTGATTAATACCGTCTCTCTTCCGTCATTGAGGAAAGGAGGGGACGAAAGAAGAACTCTTTTGGAGACACTAGGATCATTGTATTCGAGAGGATCTATTTTAAATTGGAGCGGCAGAAATACACGACAGTCAAAAAAAATTGCACTCCCTACTTATCCATTCGATAAAAAGCATTATTGGAGTCCATCAGTAACGGCTGATTGGTCAAATTACAGGGAAGCAAGAGGAAGCGAGCTTACAAGTAAAGCTGAATTAAGTAACATCTTATCTTCTGGATTCGAGTCAACGATAGAGGATCACCCGTACTGCGATGTGCGGAAGGAGGACATCAACTATATTGAGCGAATCCTTGAGAACGGAATAGATCGAACAGAGGCGCTAGCCGCTTATCTTCACGATGTGCTAGCTTCAATGCTAATGCTTTCAGAACAATCTCTGGAAGACCAGCAAGTGATGAGCACAATGGGATTCGACTCGTTGATGGCTATACAATTGCGCAATCGTCTGAAATGTGATCTTGGGATTGATCTATCCATCGCCTTGCTGATGGGGGAAGCGACAATAGTAAGTATAGCTTCAGAATGTGCTCGACTCGTGGACCTTGCGATAAACGCCGGTTTGCAAGTTGAGCCAGAGGTGATTATGCGACTGGACAGGAAAGAAAAATCGTTCGCGCTGTCGACGTCGCAAATGCAACTCTGGTTGCTTCAAGAAATAGACCCTTTAACGACTGCTTACAACTTGCCTACTGGCCTGCGACTGAAAGGAACGCTGCAACAAGACATCTTACACCGATGCCTTCAGGAGCTTCTTGACAGACATGAGATTCTACGGGTTCGTATTGATGTTGTTGAAGGGGAACCACGCCAGCGGGTACTTGCTCCCGAACCAATGCCATTACCAATCGTTGATCTTCGCCATCTCTCACTAGAACGGGCTGAGCAAGAAGCGCGCCGTATTGCTTTAGAGGAGGCCAGTTCTCCGCTGGATTTGAATAAAAATCCGCTTATGCGGGCGCAGCTTATAAGACTTAGTGATGAGGATCACATTTTGCTCCTCTTGTTTCACCATATCGTGGCAGACGGATGGTCTTTGGTCGGTGTATTACTACAAGAGCTGGATTTATTGTACACCGCGTTTTTGAAGGGGGATGATTACCCGCTTCCTGAACTGCGAATTCAATATGTTGATTATGCCCAGTGGCAGCGGTCACGATTAAGTGCCACTTATCTCGCTCCTCATTTGCACTATTGGAAAGAGCATTTGGAAGGGGCTTCTTTTGAACCCTGCTTTCCAGCCGATCGGCAGCGAAATGCCTTTACTAAGCATGTTGGGCGCAGGATACACGCTTACCTGTCAACTGATTTAATAGAAGCGGTGAATGCATTGAGTCGGGCTCAGAACGTTACTCCTTTCGTGACACTAGTTGCGGGTATGAAGGCTTTATTGTATCGCTGGACTGGCCGTGAAGACCTCATCATTGGCACAACTGTGTCCAATCGAACAACGGACGAGCTTGAACATCTGGTGGGTGACTTTACCAATCATTTGCCTTTGCGTACGACAGTGAGTGCGGAAAAAAGTGCTTTGTCATTCATTCAAAGGGTTGGAAACACAGTTTTGAACGCTTTTGTTCATAGTGAATGTCCTTTTGAGAAAATTGTTAATGCGGTTAATCCTGACCGTTATGGCAATCGAAATCCATTGTATGATATTGCAGTTGTTATGCATACATTTTCAGACAGAGCGACTTCGCTAAAGATTGGCCCTGCCTTGGATGTCTCCTTTATCGCTCCAGTGGCACAGATCGACAATGGTACGTCTGAGCTGGATTTGATTTTCGACCTTCTTGAAACTCCAAAAGGTTTGCTGATCGAATGCGAGTTTGATACCGAGATATTCGATGCTACGACTATTGAAAGATTTATTCAAAGCTATGAAACTTTGATGTGGGGGCTGGTCACTAATCCAACATGTGCTGTTAAGGACTTGCCGCTTTTATCAGAGACAGAGAAGCGTAGGTTAATAACAGAGAATAGACAAAATCTTATCGAATTTTCACCACAAGCTTGTTTGCATCAATTGTTTGAGAAACAGGCTCAATCTCATCCTGACAACGTGGCCGTAGTTTGTGGCGACAGCCAACTGACCTATGAGCAGTTAGAAGTCAGATCGAATTACTTGGCACGCAGACTCATTGATTTGGGAGTTGGGCAAGGGATTGGGGTTGGTATTTGTACCGAACGCTCCATTGAAACGGTTATTGCAATTCTTGGTGTTTTGAAAACCGGGGCTGCATATATAGCCTTAGATCCAGTGTACCCTACAGAACACTTAAACTTTATTCTCAGTGATTCATCAGCTACATTCGTTGTGGTACAAGAGACAACGCGTGAGCGTGCGCTTCAATTGAAGGGGGCTCAAATCATCTGTATTGATGCTAGAGTGAAGCCCCGGTTAGAAGATGGCAAGCCTCTTAAAGTTGCTGTGAGTCCCCATGACCTTGCTTATGTCCTTTATACGTCGGGTTCAACAGGAAATCCAAAGGGGGCACTGATCACACATTATAATGTCGTTCGGCTATTTCAGGCAACAACGGATTGGTATCATTTTGGAGAAAAGGACGTATGGACCTTGTTTCATTCGTATGCGTTCGATTTCTCCGTTTGGGAGCTGTGGGGGGCGTTACTTCATGGGGGTAAGCTGGTCGTGGTCCCTTATACTACAAGTCGTTCGCCAGAATTGTTTTTGGACTTGTTACGTGAACAAAAAGTAACGGTGTTGAACCACACTCCTTCTGCTTTCCGTCTTCTGATTTACGCGATTTGTCAGCGCTCTGATTCGGTTCCACTTGGTTTGCGATATGTAATTTTCGGCGGTGAAGCACTTGACCCTAGGCAACTTGTCCCTTGGATTGAGCGATACGGATTAGACAGTCCACAGTTAATTAATATGTACGGTATTACGGAGACGACGGTACATGTGAGCTATGCCCCAATCCAATCCATACAAGAGGCGATACTGCATCCCGCTTCGATCGGCATGCCAATACCTGATCTTCAGATTCATATTCTCGATTCTAGCCAGCGTCCACTGCCGCTTGGAGCTATAGGAGAAATTTGCATTGGTGGAGCTGGGGTTTTCCAAGGTTATCTGAATCGTCCTGATTTGACAGAATCTCGGCTGATTAAGAATCCATTCGATACACGCAAACTTTTATATCGATCGGGAGACTGTGGACGTATGTTGCCAGGAGGTTCGCTAGAATATTTCGGGCGTGGAGACGGGCAAGTCAAAATTCGTGGTTTTCGCATTGAATTAGGTGAGATTGAAGCTGTGATCAAGCAGCATCCAATGGTTCAAGATTGTGTGCTGCAGGTATGGGAACCGACATCAGAGGATCGCCGATTGGTTGCGCATGTCGTTGCAAAGCCAGAAAGTGCTAAAACTGTTTTGTTCGGAGAACAAATGGAACAAGAGCAAGTTTTTCAATGGCAAACCGTCTTCGATACGACCTATGGTCAGGGAGAAGCATATGAAGATCCTACCTTGAACATCACAGGTTGGACTAGCAGCTATACCAATCAGCCAATCCCTAAAAATGAAATGCATGCTTGGGTCGAACATACGGTAGCACAAATTAAAAGATTAAAAGCGGATCGTATTTTGGAAATAGGCTGCGGTACCGGTATGCTTTTGTTTCGGCTGGCTCCAGGTTGTACATGCTATACGGCTTTAGATCTGTCCGATGTGGCTTTGAACTATATTCGGAGTCAAATGGCAACTGTGGGGATAGAGGAAAACAAAGTGCAATTGCTCCATCGATCCGCAGATGACCTATCCGGACTGGTAGACCATTCGTATGATACAGTCATCATCAACTCCATGATGCAGTATTTACCGAGCATTGAGTATTTTATAAATATATTGCATCAAGCGGTGCAACGGGTGAAACCAGGTGGGACAATCTTTGTTGGCGATGTAAGGAACGCTGCTCTGCTAGAAATTTTTCATACCTCCATACAATTTTTTCATGCGCCGGAGGACATGAAGTTATCACGTATTTGTGCTGCTGCCCAGCATGCAGTAAGAGAAGAAAACGAACTGCTCGCTGAACCTGAATTTTTTTATGCACTCAAACGTCAGATACCGCAAATAAGTCATGTGGAGATTTATCTCAAACATGGAAGCTGCGACAGTGAGTTGGTACGGTATCGTTATGACGTGATGCTTCACATTTCTGCTGAGGATGCTTTCAGTGCGGATTCACCTGAATGTAATCCACTAGTGCTTGATTGGCAAAATGAAAGCCTCACCCTCTCTTCTCTACGAAGCATGATAGAGCAAGAGAATCCTGAAGCTTTAATCGTAAAGAGGATACCGAACCGGAGATTGTCCAGTGAACTGGGGATTTGGGAGCAGGTCATGCATGGACCCAAGGAGCGGACGAAATTGGACGTGCTGCCTCTGCTTTCAACTTGGACTAAGGAAGGCATTGATCCTGAAGAACTGTGGGCTTGGGAGCACGAACTGCCTTATTCCGTTCATGTTGGTTGTGGTGATACAGCAGATGAGCGCCATTCTTTTCATGCTGTCTTGTTGCATCGAGGGATGAGCAGACAGGGAAAACGTTTTTTTCTGCCTGAGCCTATATTTGAGGAGAGACCTTTAATTTCGTATGCAAATGACCCATTCCAAGGTACGTTGGCAAGGAAGCTTGTACCACTTTTACGCACTTATGTATCCGAGAGGTTGCCTGCTCATATGGTTCCATCTTCATTTGTGATTTTGGATAAAATTCCTCTTACTGAAAATGGAAAGCTAGACCATAAAGCTCTTGTCGAGCCCGATTCCGAACGGCCTGAGCTGGAAACTGTTTACGTGAAACCCCGCAACCCGATTGAAGAAATGCTGGCTACTATTGTTTCTGAGATTTTAGGTATCGATCAGGTTGGAGTGAATGACAATTTCTTTGATCTTGGAGGTAATTCACTGCTTGCCACCCAATTTGTGGGTCGAGTTCGCGCAGCTTTTATGGTTGAGGTACGTTTGGTTGAACTGTTCACCTCTCCCACGATTGCTTTATTATCCGAACACATAGCAGACTTGCTGGTACAAGAAGTGGGGAGCGAGATATTGGAAGAAATCGCATTAGCAGAAGATGCTTTCGAATAATTATGTTCGCCAAACAGAAGAAGCGAGGGGGGAGTAACGTGAACGAGTCATCACAAAAAATGAAAGCATTAACGCAAACGCAGTTGAACCAAGTACTGGAGCGTATAGGAAGCAAGAAAAAGGGGATGACCCCTATACCACGTCGTGACCATAAGGAACATGAAGCAGGTCTTTCTTTAACCCAGCAGCGATTGTGGTTCATGTGGCTTCTTGATCCGGACAATCCGTATTACAACGTTCCTGGGGTTCTTCATCTAACGGGGGCGTTGGATTTCTCTGTACTGGAACGCAGTTTGAGCGAAATCGTCCGCCGTCATGAAGTACTACGCACCGCTTTTATTGAAGAAGAGGGGCGAGTCGTTCAGCGCGTAATGCCAGTAGAAGATTTTCGTTTATCGTTTTTCGATTGTAGCACACTGTCAGAGCCTGACAAATCAACAGAAGCAGAGAGAATCGTCTTGGCCGAAGCCAGTCGCACGTTCCATCTGGGAAAAGCTCCTTTGATTCGGGGAGTGGTCGTGCAAATGAGCCCACAAGAGTCTTTATTTGTGGTTGTTATGCATCATATGGTTTCAGATGGATGGTCGCTCGGAGTGTTCTTGAAGGAACTGACCGCTCTTTACGATGCGTTGAGATTAGGAAATGCATCGCCATTAGCCGATCTTAAAATCCAGTATTCTGACTTTGCCGAATGGCAACGGAGCAAGTATGAAGCAGGGGACATGCGGGAGCAACTAGCTTACTGGAAAAAGAAGCTGGGACATGATAATACTCCTATTTTTCTTCCTGCAGACCATCGTCGTCCGGCAATTCAAAGGTACAAGGGAGCCAAATTGCGAGTAATGCTACCATCTGACCTGCAGCAAAAACTGGAAGATACTGCTCGTAAAAGAAATGCCACTTTATTTATGATCCTATTAGCTGGTTTGCATGCTCTACTGTACCGTTATTCTAACCAAAGCACGATCCGCATCGGCTGTCCTGTTGCGAACCGGAAATATCCGGAAATGGAGGATCTGATCGGTGTTTTTATGAACACACTTGTTATGCGTGCTGATCTGTCTTCTGAACTTTCTTTCATTGAGTTGTTGGATCAGGTTCGTACTATCGCTCTGGAAGCACTTGAACATCAAGATGTCCCTTTTGAAAAATTGGTAGAGGAATTGCAGCCTGAAAGACACTTGAGTCACAACCCTTTATTTCAAGTGGCTTTCTTTTTTCAGAATTCACCGATGCCACCTCTGGATCTGGCTAACTTAACGATACAACAAATTCCAGTAGATTGTGGAACCTCTAAATTCGATCTTACGTTTCAAGTTACTCCATGCGAGGAGGGATTGGAGCTCGAAATCGAATATAATACCGATCTGTTCGATGAATCTACCGTAGCCCGTATTTCATCTCATTGGCAAACGTTGCTTGAATCCGCTGCAAGCAATGCGGAACTGTCGATTGGCGAACTACCGATACTTAACAAAGAGGAATTGCTTGATTTTCAAGCATGGAACAATACGTCGTCCAGTTATGACGGCCCTTGGCTGCTCCACGAAATGTTTGAGAATCAGGTTCGTCGTACACCGAATGCCGTAGCCTTAGAATTTGAAGGTGAAAAGCTCACATATCTGGAAATGGAGCAGAAAAGTAACCAACTGGCTCACTATCTGAGAAAGAAAGGGATCGGACCGGAACAGACGGTAGGTATGCTTTTGGATCGTTCGTTCGAGCTCGTTATTGGCATTTTAGGTATCCTCAAGGCCGGCGGGGCTTACGTACCTATAGGTCCGGATTATCCGTTGGAACGAATCCGCTTTATGATTGAAGATTCTAACGTGCAGGTTCTTCTTACACAAACGCACTTAAAGGAAGTTTTTCCTGAGTTGGAAATTCATGCGGTTATGCTTGATGCCGAATGGGAGAACAAAATTTCTCAAGAAAGTGTATTGCCGGTAAACGTCGATATAAAACCGGAGCATCTAGCATATGTCATATATACCTCCGGCTCGACGGGCAAGCCCAAAGGGGTTATGAACGAACACCGAGGGATTTGCAACCGAATGCATTGGATGCTTGAAACTTTTCAGCTTGAAACCTGCGATCGAGTCATTCAAAAAACGACATACACGTTTGACGTCTCCATTTGGGAGATGTTCTGGCCGCTGATAACGGGCGCACGGCTGATGATAGCCAGACCGGACGGGCATGTGGATAGTGCGTACTTGGTTGATTTCATCTCAAAACACAGAATTACCGTGGCTCATTTCGTCCCTTCTATGCTGCGAATTTTTCTGCAGGAGCGGGATTTGAGTCGCTGTTCCTCACTCCAGCAGGTCTATTGTACAGGCGAAGCACTTGCCCCAGATATTGCGCAAGCGTGTATAAAAAGACTAGGAGTCCGTTTGATTAATCTGTACGGCCCAACAGAAGCCGCAGTCGAAGCCACTTGGTGGGAATGCAAGCAGGATGAATTAACAGTGCCCATAGGTCGACCTATTGCGAATATGCAGATGTATGTATTGGATGCTCAAGGACATCGTGTGCCGATCGGAGTGGCAGGGGAACTTTATATAGGCGGAGTAGGTGTAGCTCGCGGCTATTGGGGCCAGGAAGAACTGACAGCGGAACGATTTTTGCCTGATCTATATACAGACAGACCCGGCGCTCGATTGTATCGTACTGGCGATTTGGCACGCTTTCGGTCGGACGGTGCGTTAGAGTTTCTCGGCCGTAATGATGATCAGGTCAAGGTCCGTGGATTTCGGATTGAACTGGGGGAAATCGAGGCAGTGATGAGGCAACATGCGGGCGTATGTGATGTTGTCCTGATTGCGCAGCCCGATGCCTCGGGTAGCTCCAGACTTATCGCCTATTGGGTGAGAGCAGAGGGCGCAACGCTATCGATCGCTGACCTTCGTGAATATACACGGCAAGCGTTACCTGCATATATGGTTCCTTCATTGTTCATTGAACTGGAACATATCCCCCTCTTGGGCAATGGCAAAGCTGATCGTAACTCCTTGCCTTCACCCGATGCGTCGCAGTGGGACAAAGACAAGGCAAAAGTATCTCCCCGGACACCGTTAGAGAGAACGTTGGTCCAAGTATGGAGCGAACTTCTCGGTATTGGTGAGATTGGAATAGAGGACAGTTTTTTTGAATTAGGAGGACACTCTCTTTTAGCCATTCAATTAGTTTCCAAAATCCGAGAGATTTTAAAAATAGAGTGCCCCCTGCGTGAATTAATCGCTGCACCGACGATTGCTGAGCTATCGGCTTACTTGGATAAAGCTGCAGCCGCAGGAGCTTGTTCCGGGTTGCCGCAAAGTTCTGGAGATTATGCTTGGAAACCTGCTGTTCCAGCCCCAGAGGATCTCTATGAGCCTTTCCCGCTCAATGATGTGCAGCAAGCTTACTGGATCGGCCGTCGTTCTGAATTTGAGCTTGGCGATGTAGGAGCACATCTTTATATCGAGATTGAGACCGATATATTCCCGGTCTCACGTTTGAATCATGCTTTAAACGTACTCATTAATCGTCATCCGATGATGCGAGCTATCGTCCGTAACGATGGAATGCAGATTATTCTTAAAGAAGTTCCGCATTATGAAGTAAAATACAGAGATTTGCAACATTTGAACTCCATCGAGGCAGAGCAAAAACTTAATGAAATTCGGAATAAACTCTCACATCTTAATAAACCTGCTGATCAGTATCCTATGTTTGATGTCAGTGTAACCCGCTTTTCCATAGACAAGCTTCGTTTGCATTTTAGTGTAGACCTATTAATCGGGGACGCACAAAGTTGGTACGTTTTGCTGCAAGAACTTACTCAGCTTATCCATAATCCGCAAGTTCCTTTAAAACCATTAGAGTTAACATTCCGCGACTATGTGCTTGCTGAGCAGCAGATACTTGAAAGTGAAGCGTATACTCGTTCGGAAGCTTATTGGGCCGCACGGATACCGGAACTGCCGCCAGCCCCTGAACTACCTATTGTCCGCTCGGCGGGTCCATTAAAAGCATCAAGGTTTCGCCGTCTCGCTTCTTTTCTTCATGCGGAAGATTGGCGTTTGCTTTGTGGCTATGGAGGACGCTTCGGAGTTACTCCATCGATTATTTTACTAGGGGCATTCAGTGAAGTGCTAGCCGCTTGGAGCAGGAATCCGAGGTTTACGATAAATTTAACGCTTTTCAACCGCCTTCCCTTACATCCAGATGTGAACCGGATTATTGGCGATTTTACGACTCTAACGTTATTAGAGGTGGACTGTTCTAAAGAAGCTTCATTTGGATCGCGGATAAAAATGATTCAGCAGAAGCTTTGGGAGGATTTAGATCATCGTTTTTATAGTGGTGTAAAAGTGATGCGTGATTATGCGCGCACCAATCTGGACAAGGCTGGCGTAGTTATGCCGGTTGTTTTCACTAGCACTTTAACGGCGGTCGATGGTCTGGATGCCTCCGTGATGCGGGGCTTGGGCGATGTGGTGTATGGGATAAGTCAAACCCCGCAAGTCTTTCTGGATCATCAGGTTTACGAAGATGCCGGCATGTTGCGTTTTCATTGGGATGTGGCTGAGGAACTTTTCCCTCCTGGAATGATCGACGATATGTTTACGGCCTACTGTTCTTTGCTCAGCCGATTGACGGAAGAGGCTCAGGCTTGGGACGAGCCTGTCAGACACTTATTGCCGATGAACCATTTGGAGCGGATTCATGAAATCAATGCAACGGAGACAACACTACCGGGAGGATTGCTTCATGAGCCATTTTTTGAACTGTCACGCCAACATCCGGGGAATTTGGCCATACAAACGCCTGAATTAACATTAACTTACGTTGAATTGGCGTGTCTTGCAAACAACTTAGCCTGCTGGATCGAAAGCCGGGGTATAACTCGGGATCAACCTGTGGCGATAGTGATGGAGAAGGGATGGGAGCAAGCGGTAGCTGTGCTTGGAATCCTGCGTGCCGGTGCCTCGTATCTTCCGATTGATCCGAGCTTACCGGACGAGCGGATTCAATTGCTGTTTTCAGATGGAAACATCCGTTATGCCATAACGCAATCAAGGGTGAATTCACGTATTGACTGGCCCAACCGGGTCGAACGTTACTGTGTGGACGATCACAATTTTCAGGAGGATGAAATCCTTCAACCTATGCAACATTCGGCTTCAGAGGATGATTTGGCCTACATTATTTATACGTCGGGATCAACAGGGGTACCCAAAGGGGTAGCTATTACGCATAGAGGTGCAAAGAATACACTAGAAGATTTGCGTACCCGCTATCAGATAGGGTTTGGAGATCGGGTACTGGCTTTATCTTCGCTTAGCTTTGACTTGTCGGTGTTTGATCTAGTAGGCATGCTTCAATCAGGCGGTGCAGTCGTTTATCCACATTCCGAGGGAGCGAAGGACCCCAAACATTGGCTTGACCGAATGGATGAATGTCAGGTTACTGTTTGGAACACAGTTCCTGCTTTAATGGGTCTTTTGGTTGATTATGCGAATGCGTCATTTCGGCGTTTGCCGGACAGCCTGAGGTTGATATTACTAAGCGGCGACCGGATTCCTATTCGCTTACCAGAAAGGATTCGTGAAATTGCTCGGCCCGATGTGAAAATTGTGAGCTTAGGGGGTGCGACGGAAGCCTCAATTTGGTCGGTTCTATATCCCATTGAACATATTGAGTTGGCTTGGAAAAGCATCCCATATGGTCGACCAATGGCTAACCAGCATCTCTATGTGCTGAATGAAAAACTGGAGCATCGTCCTGTCTGGGTTCCCGGGGAATTGTATATTGGGGGAATCGGATTAGCCCGGGAATACTGGCGAAATGCGGACAAAACTCTTCACAGCTTCATTACTCATCCAGAGTCGGGAGAAAGATTGTATCGTACCGGAGACTTGGGACGGTACTTGCCAAGCGGTGACATTGAGTTCCTGGGACGAGAGGATACTCGAGTCAAGATTCGTGGCTTTCGGATCGAACTTGGCGAGATTGAAGAAGCACTGAGGCGGCATGAGGCCGTTAAGGAGGCACTTGTAACAGTGAAGGCGGGTCCATCGGGTGATTCTTTAGTTGCAGGATATGTGCTGCTTCATACTACTTATACCAATGAACTCGACGGTCAGCACTTGAGAATGTACCTAAGCGATAAACTCCCGGATTACATGGTTCCAGCCACAGTCTTTATCCTGGAGCAGTGGCCAATAAACGCTAATGGAAAACTGGATGTCAAGGCCTTGCCCGCACCACATCAGATTGGACTGACCACAAAAACGGATGCAAGCCAACCAAAGAAAGAAACAAATCGGAACCAAATTTTGGCCTTAATTAGGGAGACCTTACAGTTTGAGATTTTAACAGAGGAATCCGATCTTCTTAAGCTTGGCGTTACCTCGATGGATGTTGTGCGAATGGCGAATGCTTTGGAAAAAGCATTCGGTATTCGAATTAAATTCGATGAATTCTACCGTCATCCGACAGTTGGGGACATAATACGCTCGTATACTTCCAGACTGGATAAAAATACAATGGTGAAATCCCGGCAGGCCCAGGCGGTCAAAGCTGAGGAAGAAACCGCTATGGTTGATTATGAAATCATTTTGGACCCTGAAGAACGCGAGCATTTTAAACGACAGCGTCACTGGTTGCGATCGGAACCGTACGCTCCTTCAATTGACCTAACCAACAAGAAAAAATCTGCCGGATTCAAAGGATTGGAGCCATGTCGCCATTTTGCGCAAGAGATTGTACCCTTTATCCGTCTGGCAAGAATGCTCCAATCGCTGCGGCATAGTGAGGTGGGTGGAAAAAGCAGCAGGCAATACCCATCTTTCGGGGAACTCTATGCGGTTCAGACGTATTTATATGTTCATGGTAGACACGTCGAAGGATTGGATGAGGGGATATATTACTATGATCCGTCCAAAAATAGGCTTTTGTTCCTGTCGCCTGAAGCACGGTTAAGTAAAGATATTCACGTCCCGTTCGTATATCAGCCCGTATTCGAGCAGGCAGCTTTCACGATTTTCCTAATAGCTGATCTGGATGCCATCGGACCGATGTACGGAGAGCAGGCTACCCGTCTGTGCACTCTTGAATCTGGTTATATGGGACAGTTACTTATGTCTGAAGCGTCAGCATGTGAGCTGGGTCTATGCCCAGTCGGCGTAATCGAATTTGATTCTATCCGAAGTCTGTTCAAATTGAAAGACAATCATGTGCTGGTGCATTCACTTCTCGGCGGAGTACCCGAAAGCCAGACTAACGATCTGGAAGGGGACGGAGAAGAATACGTTTGGGAGGAAGGCATATTGTAATGAATGATACCACTACCAGCCTTATACGCGCCAAAGTAGACCAGATTCGTAAAAAGGGGATTGATCTGTGGGTTGAAGATGGAAATTTACGGTTTCGCGCGCCCAAAGGAGTTCTGACACCGGAGTTACGTTGCGATCTTCAAGCTCACAAAAAAATGCTGTTATCTTATTTGCAGGAACAAGAGGGAGGTAGTGGGCTGTTAAGCCTACCACTCGCCCCCATTAGTAGAAAAGCCGAACTGCCTCTGTCATTTGCCCAACAAAGATTGTGGTTTATGCAACAGCTTGATCCTACTCATATTTCATACAATGTACCGATTACTACTCAGATTGAAGGGGCATTGGACGCTGACATTCTAGAACGTTGTTTGAACGAAATCATCCGTAGGCATGAAACGCTGCGGGCCACATTTCCATCATCTAATGGAAAGCCAGTGCAACATATCCAAGACTCGATGTTTCTCAAATTAGAACGTGTCGATCTTAGGGGGGAAGTAAATACAAATCGGAAGAACCTAGCCCTGAAGTTGGTCGTACAGGAAGCACGCATTCCTTTTAACATTGCATCGGGTCCGCTAATTCGTTCAAAGTTGATCCGTGTAGAGGATGAATCATATATTCTTGCATTGAATCTACATCACCTTGTAACTGATGGATGGTCTATGGGGATTTTGGGCCAAGAGATCTCGATTTTGTATGGAGCCTTTTTGACAGGAGAGCCGTCGCCCCTGCCCGAATTGGAAATCCAATATGTTGATTTCGCTTATTGGCAACGTCGATGGATAGAGACAGATGCTTTACAAACTCAAAAAGCGTATTGGCATCAAAAGTTGGAGCATTTGCCTCCTTTAGAACTGCCTACGGATTATCCTCGTCCAGCCCGGCAGAGTTTTAAAGGGGACATGGAAACCTTTTTATTTCCTTCTTCATTAGCCGAAGCGCTCGCTGATTTTAGCCGTCAACAGGGTGTAACCATGTTTATGACCGTCTTGACAGTTGTCAGCGTGCTTTTAACCAGATATACGTCACAGGATGAGATTTCGCTGGCCACCCCCGTATCTACACGCAGGATAACCGGATTAGAAAAGGTAATCGGGACCT
This sequence comes from Paenibacillus polymyxa M1, assembly GCF_000237325.1. Taxonomy (NCBI): domain Bacteria; kingdom Bacillati; phylum Bacillota; class Bacilli; order Caryophanales; family Paenibacillaceae; genus Paenibacillus; species Paenibacillus polymyxa. The sequence continues at coordinate 72,198 of NC_017543.1, read as the reverse complement.
TTATGAATACGTTAATCATGCGGATTGATGTAGCTGAAGAACCTACTTTTCTTGAATTACTGGAACGCGTGCGGGACGTGGCTATCGAAGCATTCGAGCATCAGGAATATCCTTTCGACAAGTTGGTAGAAGAAGTTCAACCAGATCGAAGCGTAAGTCAATCGCCTTTATTTCAAGTGCTTTTCTTATTTGAGACTGTTAAGTCTTCTTTGATTCAATTGCCCGGATTGCAAACTGCTTCCATCCAGGTCCCTTTAGGCACTTCTCGCTTCGATATTGTGCTGTTACTCACTTCCACTGAACGCGGGTTAGAAGGAGCTTTAGAGTATGCAACAGATTTGTTTGAACCTTTAACTATTCGTCGAATGATCAGGCATTTAGAATTGCTTTTAAATGGAATTGTTGCAAACCCCCAAGCTCTTCTATCCGAACTGCCTTTACTTACGTCTGAAGAAATCCGGATGCAGGAGAAATGGAATGCGACCAAAACTGCTTTGGTGCAGGAACGCACATTGCATGAGTGTTTTGAAGCGGCTGTGGAAGCCTATCCTGATCAGACAGCACTTGTTTACAAAAATGAGAAATTGACCTTTCGCGAATTAAATAGACGCTCCAATCGTTTGGCCCATCGTTTACGTAAACTCGGTGTGGGACGGGGGACTCGGGTAGGCTTTTGCCTTAATCGTTCAATCGAAGCGATTGTGAGTTTGCTTGGGATTGTAAAAGCGGGCGGTGCTTATGTTCCAATTGATCCCACTTATCCTGAAGATCGAATTCGTTACATGATCCAAGATGCTTCACTGGCAGTGATCCTGACTGACAAGTTTCTGGATAGCAAGCTTAACGACAATTCAGCGATTCGTGTATATTTGGAGGCCGGGGAAGAAGGGCTAGCTGAAGAATCCGATCTTAATCTGGATCGTTTGGCAATGCCAGAAGATCCGGTCTATGTCATCTATACCTCGGGCTCGACAGGTCAGCCTCGCGGGGTCGTTGTAATGCACAAATCAGTATTCTATTTAAGTGAGGCCTTAGAGGAAAGGATTTATCGACATCATTCAGGAGTACAGCAGATTGCAGTAAACGGTTCTTTATCCTTTGACACATCGGTCAAACAGATTATTCAGCTTTTTCGGGGCCGCACATTGCATATCATCCCTGAAGATATTCGTTTGAACGGCAGCGCCTTCGTGGCTTACCTTCGAGATGAGGGAATTGACGCTTTCGACTGTACGCCCTCCCAGTGCCGAATGTTGATGAGATTCGGGCTTTTGGAGCATCAGGGTAATCGTCCATTGCTTGGATTGATCGGTGGAGAGCCGATCGAGGAATCAACATGGTTGGAGATGCGTGAAGCCAAGGGACTGGAGTTTTATAACTTATACGGACCTACAGAGTGTACGGTAGATGCTACCGTTGCCCGGGTGCGAGACAGTGTTTTTCCTTCCATAGGCTATCCATTATCTAACGTTACAGTTCACCTGCTTGATGCACATCAGAATCGGGTTCCCCTAGGAGTTAACGGTGAAATCTGGATCGGTGGCTCCGGCGTATCCGAAGGCTACTTGGATAGACCGGATTTGACAGCAGTAAAATTTTTGCCGGATCACTTTTCTGATGTGGAAGGAGCCCGACTATATCGGACCGGCGATATTGGAAAACAGCGTGATGACGGTTCAATCACTTTTTTGGGCCGGATCGACGACCAAACCAAAATCCACGGATTTCGGATTGAGCCAGGTGAAATTGAATCTGTATTTACTAGTCATCCAGATATCGAGGAAACATGTGTCGTAGTTCGTAAAGATGAAGCGGGACAGGATACTTTAGTTGCCTATGTCGTACCGACACTCGAACGTGCTCCCATGGTTTCAGGGCACAGGCGATATCTACTGGACAATGGTCTGGCTGTCGTGCAGTTGAATAAAAATGAGACCAACTTTTTGTATCACGATATTTATGAAAATCTGGCTTATCTTCGGCATGGTATATCGATTGAGGAAAACCATACTATTTTTGACGTAGGTGCCAATATCGGTTTGTTTACTCTGCAGGCCCATATGCAAGCTCCCGGCGTGCGTATTTTCGCATTTGAACCCAATCCATATGTACGGGAATTAACGACTTTAAACGCTCGTTTGTATGAAGTCGAGGCCACGATCATAGACTGCGCGCTCGCCGCGGAGGAAGGAATGGGAGAGTTTGCTTTTTACCCCAAATTTTCTTTTTTGTCAGGTTTACACACAGATTTACATGAAGAAAAAGAACTGGTGCGTTCCTACATTCGCCGTAACGGTACCCCATCGATGGACATGGATCAAGCGCTGGAGACTATTCTGAACGACCGTTTGAAAAGCGTACAACTGTCTGTTCCTGTCCGCAGGCTCTCTGATATAATGCGCGAATATCAGGTCGAACGCATTGATTTATTGAAAATTAATGTAGAAAAAGCTGAATTAGCCGTGCTCCAAGGGATAGACAATGAAGATTGGCCCAAAATCGAACAAGTTGTATTGGAACTCCACGATGTAGAGGGCCGTCTTCATATCGTCACCGAGCTGTTAAGGCACCATGGCTTCGAAGTGATCTCGGAGAAAGATTGGTCTCTGGATGTTTCGCAAAGCGTCTATTATATTTATGCGACTCGCGAACTCAAAGAGACTAAGGTGAAAGATTGGGTGACTCCAACACTTCCGATGAGTGCCAATGAAATTCGCAGCTACGGTAAGCAAAGGTTGCCAAATTATATGCTCCCATCACAAATTGTGTTTATGGAACAACTACCATTAACACCGCATGGGAAGGTTGATCGCAAACGGCTTCCTGCACCTGAAGAAGCTCGTGAACAAGATTCAGGCACACAGCAGTTTCCTCAAACTGCAGTTGAATGCGCGGTTGCCTCCATATGGAAAGACCTGCTAAATATCAGCAGTGTGGGTCTTGATGAAAATTTCTTCGATATCGGAGGGCATTCTTTATTGCTTGCACAGGTCCACGCCAGATTAAATGCCGAACTTTCCAGCAATATTGAATTGTTGGAGTTGTTCGAGTATCCAACGGTTCGTTTATTGACTCAGCGGTTAACTCACTTCTCAGAAGAGAATGTGGAGAACACTCCGAATCGAACGGAACTTGCAGCAAGAGACATGGTAGATGCCGACCCCAAAGATGAATCGGTGGCCATTGTTGGCATGTCGGGAAGATTCCCTGGAGCATCCGATATAGAACTGTTCTGGGCAAATTTGACTAACGCGGTCGAATCCATCCGGCATTTCACGCCAGATATGCTGGAAAAAATCGGCCTTTCCAAAGATATATATGCATCGTCTGAATATGTATCTGCTCGAGGAACGATTGATGGAATTGAATGGTTTGATGCAAGCTTCTTCGGCTATAGTCCAAGGGAAGCGGAGATGCTTGACCCTCAGCAGCGTTTGTTCCTTGACTGTGCTTGGGAGGCGGTGGAGAAAGCCGGATACGATCCCTCAAGAGGTGAAATTCCTATAGGTGTTTATGCGGGGTCAGGCATTAGCACCTACTTACTTTTCGCGCTGTTCTCTCACTTTAATCTGGCAGATCCGCTACTTTCTTATCAAGCGCTTATGGGGAATGATAAAGACCATCTGTCAACTCGTACTGCCTACAAATTAAATTTGAAGGGGCCCAGTCTTTCGGTGCAGACTGGGTGCTCGACTTCTTTGGTAGCCGTTCATCTTGCCTGCCAAGCATTGTCGCGAGGCGATTGTGACATGGCCATTGCGGGTGGAGCGACCATTACTGTTCCTCACGAACAGGGATATGTCTACCAAGAGGGGGGGATTTTCTCGCCAGACGGCCATTGTCGGGCTTTTGACGCTCAGGCAAAGGGAACGGTCGCTGGAAGCGGTGTAGGTGTCGTGGTCCTTAAACTGCTGAACAAGGCATTACAAGATGGCGATACCATTCATGCCGTCATTAAAGGATCTGCCATTAACAATGATGGCGGACGAAAGGTAGGCTACACGGCTCCAAGTATTGGGGGACAGGCGGAAGTTATCCAGATGGCACTGGATTCGGCAGGTGTCAAACCCGAGACCATTTCATATGTGGAGGCTCATGGGACCGGCACTCCACTTGGTGACCCCATTGAGCTGGCGGCGCTAACGAAGGTGTTTGGAGCTTCGGCGAATGGTCCCTGGTGCGGGATTGGCTCGGTGAAAACCAACGTCGGTCATTTGGATGCTGCCGCAGGGGTGGCCAGCCTGATCAAGGTGGCGTTATCGCTGCGTCACGAGATGCTACCGGCGAGTCTGCATTATACGAAGGGCAACCCGGCAGTGGATTGGGCCAACAGCCCGTTTTATGTCGTAGATAAGACACAGCCATGGACCCATGACCAATCACTTCATCCTCGCCGGGCAGGGGTCAGTTCCTTTGGCATTGGAGGCACGAATGCGCATGTCATTGTGGAACAAGCTCCTGCACAACGGACGTCGGACGCTCCATCAGCGGAAGAGGTGCTCGTGTTGTCGGCTCGAACGCCGTCGGCGTTACAAACCATGTGCGAGCGATTGGCAGCGCACTTAGAGGCTCATCCGTCGCAAAAGCTTTCCGATGTGGCTTTCACTCTGCAACAGGGGCGCAAGGCATTCGATCATCGCTGGAGCGCCGTGTGCGGCAGTACGGAGCAGGCGTTGCGCGCCTTGCGAGGCGACGACGTAAGCCTAGTTCGCACCGGTGCAGTAGCTGCGGGAGAGCGTCCGGTTATTTTCGCTTTTCCCGGACAGGGAAGCCAATATGTAGGCATGGGCGCGGAACTGTACCTGCAGGAGGCGAAATACCGGGAAACGGTGGATCGCTGTGCCGAGCTGTTAAAGCCGCAACTGGGTATGGATATCCGGGATGCGTTGCTGGGAAGAGATGGCTTTGAAGAGAAGCAATTAGAGGAGACATGGCTGACCCAACCAGCGCTGTTTGTGACCGAATATGCCCTGGCCCAGTTGTGGATGAGTGTGGGGGTGAAACCCATTGCGCTGATCGGGCACAGTCTGGGAGAATATACGGCCGCCTGTATAGCAGGAGTGTTCAGCTTGGAGGAAGGGCTGGAGCTGGTGAGCGTCCGTGGGCGACTGATGCAGCGATGTGAAGCGGGAGCGATGGCGGCAGTTGGCATGGTCGCGTCCGAGTTGGCCGAACAATTAGGAGGAACGCTGGAGATCGCAGCCATCAATGGACCGCAAATGAGCGTGGTGACGGGACAGACGGAAGAGGTAGAAGAATTGATGGTTCGCATGCAGGAAGCAGGTGTAGAATGCCGCCAACTGCGAACGGGCAGCGCATTTCATTCCTCGCGGATGGAAGCGGTGCTGGGAGAACTGGAAGAGGCTTTGAAGCGTGTAAAGCTCCATGCACCGCAGCTACCTTACGTATCTAACGAAACGGGGGAGTGGATTACCAAGGAGCAGGCAAGCAATCCGGCCTATTGGGTGTCGCATACGCGCCGAGCGGTGAGGTTTGCAGACAATGCGGAGCAGGTGCTAAAGAGGTATCCGAATGCGGTAGTCATAGAATTAGGTCCGGGGCAGACATTAACGACATTGATGCGGCAGTCAGGCTGCTGGGAAGCGGAGCACAGAGGCATGCGTACATTACCAATGTACAAAACCGGGGGCGGAGAACGGGGGCAGTGGCTGAGAAGCGTGGCAGAACTGTGGAGCGGAGGTGTAAGCATCGGATGGGGAGCGTTACACGAGTCCCGGGTGCGTAACCGGGTAGAATTGCCAACGTATCCGTTTGAGCGTCAACGCTATTGGATCGAACCTCGTTTGACTGTGTTTTCGAACGCAGCATTATGTGGACTCGGCATAGGTCAGGTTCCTTTACACGGCGCTGTGGAGGAAATAGCTCCGATTGTGGAATCAGCAGAACAAATGTATCCACGCCCTCAACTAGCAACGCCTTTTAAGCCACCGGAGACTCCTTTGGAAGCAGGTCTAGTGGAAATTTGGAAGAAGATTCTCGGTATTGAACAAATCGGAACACATGATGATTTTTTTGATTTGGGCGGACATTCTCTTCTAATTGTACAAATGACAGCGGAAATTAAGCGAACTATGGGCTTTGACATTGAGGTACCACGTTTTTTTGAATATCCATGCATCGCACATTTGGTTCTTCTAGTGGAGGAACAACAAACAACGGAGGGGCGAACGGATTTGGATTCACTGGGGATAGACGATTCTGCAGAGTTACTGGAGCGGGTGAACAGTATGACGGATGAAGAGATAGATACCTTACTGAAACGAATGGAAGCGGGGTCTGGCAAAGATATCACGCTGTTCGAGTCCGAGTGATTTACGTTTTAGTGTGAAGATGAATGGATGGGAAGTGGATAAAACATGGAGCTCAGTACGGAGGAAAAACGACTTCGGTTGATGCGCTTGCTGCAGGAACGGGAATTGCAACCTCGGCAATATCCCCTCAGCTTATCTCAGCAAAGATTGTGGTTTTTAGAACAGATGGCACCTGGAAATACATCTTACCTGATTGCAACAGCCATTCACATTGAAGGTGATTTCAAGCTGGAGTTGTTTGAGCAGTGTATGCGATACCTTGTGCGACGGCACGAGAGTTTACGTACTCGGTTTCAGAACAGGAACGGTGGAGCAATACAGTATGTCGACCCACCAGCAGAAATCACTTGCTTTCCCATAGGTGTAACAGATTTGAGTCAATGGGGGGCGATAGAAAAAGAAACGGAGATATCCCGGCTTCAGCAGGTTGAAACGGAAACTCCATTTGACATAGCCCATGATCGGTTGATTCGTGCCCATTGGATCATGTTGGGCGAAAAAGAAGGCATTCTCCTGTTGACCATGCATCATCTAATCTCCGATGGTTGGTCTCTCGAGCTTCTCATCCGTGAAATCGAGGCCTGTTACCTAGCTTATGTTCAGGAAGAAACACCCAAACTTGACTCTTTGCCTTTTACCTATGGAGAATATGCACATCGTCAGCGTCTTGCGTTAGCTGGAGATATCCTCAAACAACGACTAGCTTACTGGAAGGTGCAACTTCACGACAATCCGCCTCAACTGGCATTGCCTGTCGACCGAATACGGCCAGCCACGCCGACGATGCGTGGCGGTACAGTTTCGCTTGAACTGCCGACGGAAATAGTCGAAGGGCTTAAGGGTTTGGCTAAAGGTAGGGGAGCGAGCGTTTTTATGGCGGCTCTCGCCGGATTTTATGCACTACTTGCCAAATATAGCGGTCAACATGATGTCGTTCTAGGCTGTCCTGTCGCTAATCGCAACGAAAGTGGAACGGCGGGAGTGGTTGGTCTTTTTGTGAACACGGTTGCTCTGCGAGTGAACGTTTCAAGTAGTCTCACCTTCCTGGAACTTCTCTCACAAGTAAAAAATACGATGGTCGAAGCTTTGGCTCATCAAGACATACCTTTTGAGAAGATCGTTGAAGAACTCCGTCCACAGCGTACTCTGGATGCCTCTCCGTTGTTTCAGGTTATGGTGGTTCAGACGGTACCATCGTCGTTGCCGGATCTTCCGGGGCTAAAGTTCTCCAAGGTAAGCAGTATTGGAACTTCCTCCAAATTTGATATGACCTTGTATGTGGAAGAAACAGGATCGGGCCTCTCAGTTTTGCTGGAATACAGCAAGGACCTTTTTGACGCTGAAACGGTGGAAAGGCTACTGGGACATTATAAGACTATCCTAGCTGCTGCTGTTGCCAATCCGCATTGTTCAATAATGGATCTGCCGCTCATGACTTCAGAAGAGGAACGCCAGGTGCTAAAAGACTGGCATACACCGGTAACTGTTGCCGAGGACGAAGAAACTTCTCTTCTGGAGCTGTTTGACCGACAAGTCCAGTCCAGTACGGATCGCACGGCCTTAATTGAGGACGGACAATGTATTTCCTACGGGATGCTGAACCGTATGGCAAACCGGATCGCATGGCAACTTTTGTCATCCAATGTAGGACCGGAAGTATTGGTCGGCGTTTGCATGGAGCGGGGAATTGAGCGAACAGCCGTACTATTAGGTATTTTAAAAGCTGGAGGAGCTTATGTACCGCTTGATCCAGAGCATCCGACCGAGCGGATACGATTAATTCTAAAAAAAATAGCCCCTCCCGTAGTTGTGACCCAATCTTTTCTTGCATCCAGGATACCCACAGGAGATTACCGTATTTTGAGTGTGGATTTGTTAGACGAACAGACGGAGCATTATAACGAGAATCCTCCAGCTCCTGATGTCCACGGGGACAATGCAGCGTATGTCATTTATACCTCAGGATCTACAGGAGACCCCAAAGGGGTTGTGGGTTTACATCGAGGAATACTAAACCGTCTCCGTTGGGGATGGGAAACATATCCATATTCTGCAAACGAAGTTTGTTGCCATCAGGCCGCACTTACTTTTGTAGATGCGATCGCCGAGACGTTTGCTCCGCTCCTGTGCGGTATCCCGGCTGTTATTTTGCCAAAGAAGGCTCTTCAAGACCCCCTGATTTTGGTGGATGCCTTGTTGAAACACCGTATTTCGCGCATAGTCATGGTTCCCTCTTTGCTGCGAGTTCTTCTCGAAACATGTGCCAAGCGAAAAGAGTATCTACAAGATTTGCGCTACTGGTCTGTGAGCGGAGAAACTCTCCCTCAAGTATTATGTGAGCGGTTCTTCGAACTGCTGCCTGGGCGAACGTTAATCAACATTTATGGATCATCGGAAGTATCGGCAGATGCAACATTCCACGCCATGACATCCCCTCCTCCAGGGATCGGCGTTCCAATCGGACGACCACTTCGCAATATGCGGATTTGTCTTTTAGATGAGCGGCTTCGTCCGATCCCTCTCGGGGTTGCTGGTGAAATCTGCATCGGAGGCGCTGGCTTAGCTCGGGGGTATCTCCATCATCCGGACTTAACAGCAGACCGATTTATACACTTTCCGCATGCCGAGGGTCCAGACGAACGCCTTTACCGGACTGGGGATATCGGTAGATTGCGTCCAGACGGCACGCTTCTTTTTGAAGGCAGACGAGATCATCAAGTCAAAATTCGCGGCATGCGTGTTGAACTGAGTGAAATTGAGTCGGTTCTTATCCGTCACCCGACAGTTCGCAATGCCGTAGTCACTGCTACAGAGCAAAATAATAGAAACAAGCGTTTGATCGCCTATGTGGTGCAAGAAGGTGAACCATGTGACCCGGCAGAACTGCGCAAATTTTTAAGTGAATATCTGCCGGAGCATATGATTCCTGCAGTATATGTTCCTATGGACACTTTGCCTGTTACGGTAACAGGTAAGATTGACCGTAGGGCGCTCCAAAGTTGGACAGGAGCTTCGATTCCTGAAAAATCTGTTTTTACCCCTCCAGTCACAGACATGGAACAATGCATAACGGAGATATGGAAGAAGTCGCTACAAGTTGAGCGGGTAAGCATACACGATAACTTCTTTGATTTAGGTGGGCATTCGCTGCTCCTGGTGGAGGTGAGAGACCGACTTCAGACTGAAATATCAAGAGAATTAAGCATCGTTGAATTGTTTCAATTCCCAACTGTTGCCAAACTAGCGCGATATTTGGTCGGACAAAGCAATGAAGCGAATTCTCATTTCAGACAAAAGCGAGGTACCACAGAGGGAACAGCAGCCCCATTCAAGAGAACGAATGAAGTTGCGATCATAGGAATGGCTGGTCGATTCCCTGGCGCGGAAGGGATCGAAGCATTCTGGAGCAATTTGCTGCATGAAGAATGCGGAATTCGAAGCTTTTCGAAAGAAGAGTTGGGGAAAGCAGGAGTTCCTGAAAAAATGCGTGGTGACCGACATTTTGTAAACTTTGGAGGGAAGTTGGAAGGGATTGAGTCATTTGACGCTGCATTTTTTGGATATACCCCAGGTGAAGCCGAGATTCTTGATCCACAACACCGAGTGTTCTTGGAATGTGCTTGGGAAGCAATGGAACGAGCTGGTTATGCTCCTAACGGAAGCGATGGTGCGATTGGGGTTTACGCAGGTACCACTCAAAGCACTTATTTGTTGTGCTCACTTCTTCCTCGTATGGACCCGGCAGACCCGACCAGTATGTTTGCGATAACTACAGCAAACCATGAGAATTATTTGGCAACTCGCGTGGCATACAAACTGGATTTTCAAGGTCCGGGGATCACCATACAAACGGCTTGTTCGACGTCACTTGTCGCTGTACATACCGCCGCACAGGCTCTACTTGCGGGTGAATGTGATATGGCACTAGCAGGGGGAGTTACGGTAAAAGTACCTCAAACTACAGGATATTTGTACCGGGAAGGTTCCATTGTATCGACGGACGGCTCATGTAAAGCTTTTGATTCGGAAGCAGACGGCACGGTTTTTGCCAATGGTGCAGGCGTTGTGATTCTCAAGCGCCTGGATGAAGCGCTACGTGACGGCGATACCATTCATGCCGTCATTAAAGGATCTGCCATTAACAATGATGGTGGACGAAAGGTGGGCTACACGGCTCCGAGTATTGGGGGACAGGCGGAAGTTATCCAGATGGCACTGGATTCGGCAGGTGTCAAACCCGAGACCATTTCATATGTGGAGGCTCATGGTACTGGCACTCCACTTGGTGACCCCATTGAGCTGGCGGCGCTAACAAAAGTGTTTGGAGCTTCGGCGAATGGTCCCTGGTGCGGGATTGGCTCGGTGAAAACCAACGTCGGACATTTGGATGCTGCCGCAGGGGTGGCCAGCCTGATCAAGGTGGCGTTATCGCTGCGTCACGAGATGCTACCGGCGAGTCTGCATTATACGAAGGGCAACCCGGCAGTGGATTGGGCCAACAGCCCGTTTTATGTCGTAGATAAGACACAGCCATGGACCCATGACCAATCGCGTCATCCTCGCCGGGCAGGGGTCAGTTCCTTTGGCATTGGAGGCACGAATGCGCATGTCATTGTGGAACAAGCTCCTGCACAACGGACGTCGGACGCTCCATCAGCGGAAGAGGTGCTCGTGTTGTCGGCTCGAACGCCGTCGGCGCTACAAACCATGTGCGAGCGATTGGCAGCGCACTTAGAGGCTCATCCGTCGCAAAGGCTTTCCGATGTGGCTTTCACTCTGCAACAGGGACGCAAGGCATTCGATCATCGCTGGAGCGCCGTGTGCGGCAGTACGGAGCAGGCGCTGCGCGCCTTGCGAGGCGAGGACGTAAGCCTGGTTCGCACTGGAATAGCAACTGCGGGAGAGCGTCCAGTTGTGTTCGCTTTTCCCGGACAGGGAAGCCAATATGTAGGCATGGGCGCGGAACTGTACCTGCAGGAGGCGAAATACCGGGAAACGGTGGATCGCTGTGCCGAGCTGTTAAAGCCGCAACTGGGTATGGATATCCGGGATGCGTTGCTGGGAAGAGATGGCTTTGAAGAGAAGCAATTAGAGGAGACATGGCTGACCCAACCAGCGCTGTTTGTGACCGAATATGCCCTGGCCCAGTTGTGGATGAGTGTGGGGGTGAAACCCATTGCGCTGATCGGGCACAGTCTGGGAGAATATACGGCCGCCTGTATAGCAGGAGTGTTCAGCTTGGAGGAAGGGCTGGAGCTGGTGAGCGTCCGTGGGCGACTGATGCAGCGATGTGAAGCGGGAGCGATGGCGGCAGTTGGCATGAACGCATCCGAGTTGGCCGAACAATTACAAGGAACGCTGGAGATCGCAGCCATCAATGGACCGCGAATGAGCGTGGTGACGGGACGGACGGAAGAGGTAGAAGAATTGATGGTTTGCATGCAGGAAGCAGGTGTAGAATGCCGCCGACTGCGAACGGGCAGTGCATTTCATTCCTCGCGGATGGAAGCGGTGCTGGGAGAACTGGAAGAGGCTTTGAAGCGTGTAAAGCTCCATGCACCGCAGCTACCTTACGTATCTAACGAAACGGGGGAGTGGATTACCAAGGAGCAGGCAAGCAATCCGGCCTATTGGGTGTCGCATACGCGCCGAGCGGTGAGGTTTGCAGACAATGCGGAGCAGGTGCTAAAGAGGTATCCGAATGCGGTAGTCATAGAATTAGGTCCGGGGCAGACATTAACGACATTGATGCGGCAGTCAGGCTGCTGGGAAGCGGAGCACAGAGGCATGCGTACATTACCAACGTACAAAACCGAAGGTGGAGAACGGGGGCAGTGGCTGAGAAGCGTGGCAGAATTGTGGAGCGGAGGTTTAAGCATCGGATGGGGAGCGTTACACGAGTCCCGGGTGCGTAACCGGATAGAATTGCCAACGTATCCGTTTGAGCGTCAGCGTTATTGGATCGAACCTCGTTTGTCTCAGAATGCGTCTACCTTAACTCGCGGTCGTGGTTTAGAGCGCTTAGAGCCTGAACAATGGCTGTATGAGCCTGTACTCCGTCAGACAGCGTTATCTTTGTGGCATCCTGAGGAATGCCATGGTTTATGGATGGTATTTGAGGAAAATCATGATGGATGGATTGATTTGCTGGCTGAAAGGCTCGAAAGTACCGGACAATCAATCGTTCGCATTCGTGCAGCATCAAATTTTGAAAAAATTGACGATCAGTTGTATAGCCTGAACCCGACAAACCCTGAGCACTATGAAAAAATCTTTGATTCTTTGTCCTCTGATGAACCTCTGATTCGCATCATCTGCTCATGGAGCGAAAGCGAATCTGACTTTGGTGGACTGGCTGGTTTTTTTCAGCTCTCCAGAGCAGTACAGGTTTATACGTGCAAGATTCCTGTCCATATTTACATTGTTACTGAAGGACTATACAGTATTGCAGGTGAAACCGAGGTTCATCCTGAGCGCATGATCCTCTCAGGAATTGGAAACGTCTGGATGCAAGAACATGAAAAGGGTGCTTTTCACTTGGTAGATGCGATGATGCCAAACCATCGTCTTCAGGCATCGCTAATGGCGGATGCCATGTTGGAAGATTTTGTGTCTGCCTCTGCAGGGGCTCTGCGTATCTATCGTAATAATCGTCGGTGGACAGTCGAATATGTGCCTATGACGGAAATGGTTGAGGAAAAGGGTATTGTGCAGACTTCATCTGCAACTTATCTTCTGATTGGTCCGTTCGACTCTAAAATGCAAACCTTCGCTCAATATCTCGTGCAGCAGCCGACTAATCAAGGCCATGTACGAATAATCGTGATGAATGATACGTTTGATGATGCTGACTCAATCAATTCGCCATTAATTGAAGCAGACCATATGAATGTAGCGGGTAATACTCAGCACATAGCGTCCCAAGTTTTAAAGCTAGAAGAGCAGGGAGCAGAGGTTCATTTTATCCCAGTTAAATTTCAGCTGCAGGGGGCATTGACGGAAGCTATTGCTCAAGCTGCGATTTTGTACGGAAACATTATCGGAGTTGTTTATACAGATTGGTCTTCGGAAGAAATTAATTTTGTGGCTGGGAGCGATCTGAATCACACAACAGTGGAAGTCGAACTTGGCCGTACGGTGAAGGGATTGAACGAACTGGAACGTGCTTTGGTACAACATCGCCCCAAATATTGTCTTATCCAATCCTCTATCGCCTCCAAGCTCGGAGGGTTAGGGTTGTCAATACATGCTGCCGCAGCGGCTTATACAGAAGCATTTGTACGCAGGCATAATGAGCAGTCGGATTCAGTTTGGCATTACATCGGTTGGGACGCTTGGAGTTTGGATACAGCACCTGAGCTAGAAAAAAGAGGAGGAGAGCTGGGCAGAATGGCTATTCGTCCACAGGAAGGGACTCATGTATGGTCTCAATTAATGACGAGTGGAAATGTACATCATTATCTTGTTTCAACGTCCGATTTCACCACTCGGCACAATTACGCTTTCCAAAGCTGGAAAGCAGAGCAGGTAGATTTGGATAGGGAGCAACCGCTGCTTCAACCTCGTCCGGTACTGCCTGTACCCATAGTGGAGCCTCGCCATGAGCTGGAGCAGCAGCTTGCAGATGCTTGGATTAACTTACTCGGAGTTGCTCCGATCGGCGTTCATGATGATTTTTTTAGTCTTGGGGGACATTCTTTGCTCGCTACACAAGTGATCTCCTGGGTGAACAGTCGATTTCCCATCGAATTTTCATTAAAGTATTTTTTCGAACATCCGACAGTGGCAGAGATTGCAGAGGCGATCGAGCTGATGTTAATTGAAAAGCTAGAAACGATGACCGAGGAACAAGCCAGCCAACTTTTATAGCGGCTCTGATCGTGAAATAGAAAGGGTGACAAAAGGTGGAAAATGAAGGTTTATCTCTATCTGGCAGCAATCTATCGGATGCTAAGCGAGCCCTACTTGAAAAATGGAAAAAGGGGAAAGTTTCCACTGGGGAAATGAAGCCCCGTGATCGGAATGAGTCGCTTCCGCTGTCATTTGCTCAGCAACGATTATGGTTTTTAGAACAATTAGTCCCGGGAACACCTGTCTATAATATTCCGGGAGCCGTGCGCTTGAGTGGAAGTTTGGACTTAAAAGCACTGCAAATGGCGGTCTGTGAGATCATTCGACGGCATGAGGTGCTCCGCACCCGATTTGTTGTCCATGACGCTATCGCTTATCAGGAAATTGAAAATATTGGGGCCTTTAATCTGCCAATCACGGATTTAAGCTTTCTCTCTAAAACTGAACGGGAGGTTGAAGCCGAACGATTGATCTCAGAAGAGGCAAAATGCCCCTTTGACTTGACCGTTCCACAGCTTTTTCGTGTACGATTGATACGTTTGGAGAAGGAAGATCACTTTCTTGTGATGTGCATGCACCACATTATTTCTGACGGATGGTCGCTGGGGGTATTCCATCAGGAGCTTGCTTTACTATATAAAGCTTTTTCCCAAGGTGAACCTTCTCCCTTGCCGGCACTGCCTATTCAGTATGGGGATTTCTCTACGTGGCAGCGCAGAAGAATGGAGAACGGAGAATACCAGGAGCAACTGGACTACTGGTGTCGTCAGCTCGAAGGTCTGCGATCCGATGTAAACTTACCGTATGATCGGGCTCGCTCAACTGTGCCGACTTACCAAGGAGCCCGGTATTATTTTGAAATATCCGAAGCACGAACTGAGGGCTTGCGCTATCTCGCTCAGGAAGATAGAGCTACGCTTTACATGGCACTGCTTTCGGTACTAAAAGTTCTTCTTTTTCGATATGGAGGATCAGCAGACATTTCAATCGGTTGTCCGATTGCTAATCGAAATCAGGCACAGATTGAAGGGTTGATTGGTTTTTTTGTAAATACGCTCGTCATACGTTCACAGATTGGGGACGACGACGATTTTCAGACCGTTCTCCGTCAAGTAAAGCGTGTGGCATTAGAAGCGTATGCCCGGCAAGATGTTCCATTTGAACAACTGGTGGAAGTTCTTCACCCTGAAAGAGATCTGAGCATATCCTCACCTCTCTTTCAGACGGGCTTTGTCTTTCATAACACGCCAATTCTGAAGACAGATTTGGGAGGACTAGAGTTGACACCCATAACCGTGCATAACGGGATGGCACCCTTTGACTTTCTGCTTTCGCTTACAGAGTCCGACCGAAAACTAGTTGGGTTCTTCGAATATTCGACTGAATTATTTGATGAGGATACTATCGTTCGTATGACAGCTCACCTGCAGGTATTGATAGATAGTATTTTGTCCAATCCTGTTGAGCCTGTAAAGCATCTGGCTATATTACCGGAGAAGGAGAGAAATTGGTTACTAGCATGGGGGAAAGAAGAAAATGATAAAGAGAAGGAGACGCACACAGAAACAAGCATCATACATGAACGTTTTGAGCATATTGCTTGTCTATATCCCGATTCTGTCGCGGTGGTGCATGAGGACAAGTCGCTGACCTATGCTGAACTTGATGGGAGGGCAAACGCCCTAGCACGTCAGTTGCGGCGATTAGGAGTGAAAGCTGAAGTTCGTGTCGGTTTATATCTGGAGCGTTCGCTTGATCTTATCATTGCCATTTTGGCTGTGCTCAAAGCAGGTGGAGCCTACGTTCCACTTGATCCTGCTTATCCGAAGCAGCGTATCGCTTATATTGTTGATGATGCTGATATGTCCCTGATGATCACACAGACCCCACTTCTCAGCACATTTCTTGATCTCAATGTGCGGACCGTTACTGTGGATGATTTCGATGTAGACGCAGAGAGCCAGGCTCCAATAGGTTTTGAAACAGATCCTTCACAATTAGCCTATGTTATTTATACTTCCGGTTCCACTGGCCAGCCGAAAGGAGTGCTTGTAGAACACAGAAATGTAGTCCGCTTGTTTGATAATACGCATAATTGGTTTGAGTTTGACCAGCACGACGTATGGACGCTCTTTCATTCGCATGCTTTCGATTTTTCTGTATGGGAAATGTGGGGAGCTCTGTTCTATGGAGGCAAGCTGATAGTTGTTCCTTACCTCGTTAGCCGTTCGCCAGAGAATTTATATGCTCTTTTGCATTCCGAAGGAGTAACAGTGCTTTGTCAAACGCCTTCCGCTTTTCGACAACTGTCTCAGTATGACGAGGGACATCAGCCAACGAAACTCAATTCTTTGCGTTATATCATTTTTGGCGGAGAAGCATTGGAAATGCATACCCTCCAATCTTGGTTTGACCGACATGGGGATGTCCGGCCGCAATTGGTGAATATGTACGGCATCACCGAAACCACGGTACATGTCACATACAAACCGCTAACACTGGCTGATCTCGAAGCCAGAAACAGCCTCATTGGGGTTCCCTTACCCGACTTGAACTTATATTTATTAGACCGTAACCGCGAGTTAGTGCCTATAGGTATACCTGGAGAGATTTATGTAGGAGGCGCAGGCGTTGCAAGGGGATATTTAGATCGGCCCCAATTAACCACAGAGAAATTCGTTCCGAACCCGTTCTCCCACACCCCAGGCACCATACTCTATAAAACTGGCGATGAAGCCAAAATCTCACCCGCAGGTGAACTGGAGTTTCTTGGACGTAACGATTTACAGGTTAAAGTACGAGGATTCCGCATTGAACTGGGTGAAATTGAAGCAGCAATTAAGAAGCATGTTGCCATCCAAGATGCTGTAGTTGACGTAAAATCGGATGCGATGGGAAATAAGCAGCTTGTTGCCTATATTATCGAGAAAAATACGGATAACGGCGATGTGGAATTAACCAAACACTGGGAAAATGTATTTGATCAAACCTACGGGAGTGGATCTTCGGAGGAAGCCGTCGAATTCAATATCACCGGATGGAACAGCTTGTATGACGGTCAGCCTCTTTCAGCGGATTGTATGCGGGAATGGGTTGAAGGGACGGTCAAACATTTGCTCGACTTGAAGCCGAAGCGTGTGTTGGAACTGGGTTGTGGAACGGGACTGCTTCTTTTCCAAGTAGCACCGATGTGTGAGCACTATATGGGCACCGATATTTCATTAAAAGCCATACAGCGTTTGGAGATGCTGACAAAGAGCATGCCCCATGTAAGGCTCCAGCACCAGCCTGCCCACAACATGGAGGGAATTGATTCTGGCTCTTACGATCTGGTCATACTTAATTCGGTTATTCAATACTTTCCTAGTGTTGAATATCTCCTTGATGTACTTGATGCCGCAGTGAGAGCTGTTCGTCCTGGCGGTACGGTGTTTATTGGGGATGTACGAAGTTTGCCGCTGCTGGAAACTTTTTATACTTCAGTGGAGCAATTCAAGGCTCGGTTTCCGTTGACAGCAAAAGAACAAAGCATACGGGTTAATGATCGGATGAAGCGTGAGCATGAACTGATCCTTGACCCCCAACTATTTGTAGAATTGGTACAGAGAAATCCTGAATTAATTCACGCGGAAATTCAATGGAAACGCGGAAACCAATGGAACGAGTTGACGCGGTTCCGCTATGATGTTTTATTGCGTGTGAATTCTCCGGAGATACAGAAGGTAGAGCCATTAACATTGACATGGACTTCTATTCAGGAGTCAGAGAACACACTGCAAAAGTTGGCGGAGCAAGGTGTGGAAACTGTCGCTATCAGGGGCGTGCCCAATGTAAGACTTCGGAATTTGCTAGAAAACGTGGGGGAAGATGCTGCAGATCCTATGGATTTTGTTGTATTGGAGCGTACACTTCCTTATGATATTTCAATCCACTGGGCAGGGTCAGGTCTGGAACATTATTTCGATGTAATCTGTACTCACAGGAACCTCTTTTTAAAAAATCAGATCGTTAAAATTAGGAATAAAAGTACGCAAGGGACCGAAGATTGGAGTCATTATGCAAACAGGCCTGTGAAGATTAAAACGTCTGGTGGATTGCCGTCGGAGCTGCGTATCTTGATGAAGGAACAGTTCCCAGATTATTTCATTCCGACTGCCTACGTACCAGTGAGTGTGTTCCCACTTACTTCTAATGGAAAAGTTGACAGGGCGGCTTTGCCTACTCCGGGACGCAACCGCCCAGAATTGGAAAATTCCTATGTTAAACCCCGTACAGCGTTGGAGCGGCGGATTGCTGAACTTT
This sequence comes from Paenibacillus polymyxa M1, assembly GCF_000237325.1. Taxonomy (NCBI): domain Bacteria; kingdom Bacillati; phylum Bacillota; class Bacilli; order Caryophanales; family Paenibacillaceae; genus Paenibacillus; species Paenibacillus polymyxa. The sequence continues at coordinate 53,713 of NC_017543.1, read as the reverse complement.
GGAGCAACGTGCTGGGCATTCCTAAAGTTGGAGTCACAGATAATTTTTTCGAACTGGGTGGTCACTCTTTGCTTGCCACACAGCTTATTTTCAAGCTGCATGACGAGCTTAACATCGAAGTTCCTCTACGAGTGCTGTTTGAAACGCCTACCGTAGAGTGGATGACGAAGGCATTTGAAGCAATCCAGAACGGTGAGAAAGAGCTGTCTTTTTCGCAATTAAATTTATGGAATGACTGTAAGCTACCGTTTGGCATTCGTAATCCTGATTCGGTCAGTAAAGAGCACAGACCTGTGCAGAACATTTTACTAACGGGAGCGACAGGATTTCTTGGAGCTTTCCTACTACGTCAGTTGCTTCGAAACACTTCGGCGAATATCTTTTGTCTTGTACGTGGACGCACCGAGGAGGAAGCTGCACAGCGCTTGCAATCAAATCTCGCAAAGTACGGCTTGCTTGAAGAATCAGCTTCGAAACGCATAAAAGTGTTCGCTGGTGATTTGGGTCTCCAAAGGTTTGGGTTGTCTGAAGCTGTTTTTGATCGGTTGGCCGAGGAGATGGATGCCCTTTATCACAATGGCAGTATGGTCCATTTCATTGCGCCATATGTCGAGCATAAAGCAGCGAATGTGCTAGGAACTCAGGAAATGATACGACTGGCGAATAACGGACGCTTCAAGACGCTCCATTATATCTCGACAACGCACGTCTTTTCGGACCAAGATATCCAGAATGGAGTATTGTCGGAAATGGATATTCCGGGGCACCCTGAGGATCTTAAACTTGGATATACGCAGAGCAAATGGGTTGCGGAGCGTATAGTGATGGAGGCGGCTCGCTGTGGACTACCGACCCTGATTTATCGTCCGGGACGGATATGGGGAGATAGCCACACGGGCCACTGTCAAACAAACGATTTTATGTGGCTGATCATCAAGGCCTCTATAGAATTGGGGCTAATCCCCAATATGGAAGCTGAGATGGAAATCATTCCGGTTGACTTTGCAGCGGAAGCAATTATCTATTTGTCAGGTACCCAGATTCCTGACGGGCGTGTATATCATCTCTTGAATCCGACGCGAACCACATGGGATGAGGTAATCGAGACTCTTGTAAACTACGGATATGCTCTTAAGAAGGTACCGTACGAGATTTGGTACGAACAGATCCATCAGACGGCATCTTGCTCTTCAAACCAAGCAACGAATGCAATTCTGCCGCTTCTGGAAAGCGGATGGAATGACGGTATGTCAGAATTCCAAGTTCGCTATGACACTACCCATCTGATACAGGGTCTGAAGGAAAGCGATGTAACTTGTCCGAAACTGGACAGGTGTTTGATGAATACCTACCTTACTTATTTTGTCGAAACAGCTTTCTTGCCACAACCAAATGGAAGAAAGTTAGGGTATTAGGGAGGGTGAGAAATTATGGAGCCTATGTTTAACCAGTCGTTTCACGAAATCGGTGATTATTTACGTTCAGTGTTCGAGCCATCTGCAGAGCAACATAAATTGGAGGAGAAGATGGATAGGCTCATCACGGACGTAATTAACGAAATGCACGGCGCTCCAAGTGTTACATCGGATACGGAATTAGAGCTTATACCCCTGATGGGACAAGAAATAATTATTCCTGAAGTTCCGGTACACCCAGAGCAGTACATTAGCCATCTGATTCGAGAAGTCGTACACCATTGTATCAATACAACTTCTCCCAACTTTATCGGCCATATGACCTCAGCGTTGCCAATATTTTTCAGACCGCTTAGCCGCCTTTTAGTAGCACTAAACCAAAACGTGGTGAAGGTGGAAACATCCAAGTCATTTACAGTGCTTGAGCGTCAAACACTTGCGTTTATGCATCGCTTGGTGTACAGCCGTTGTGAATCTTTTTTACACCGAACATGGCCAAAATCTATCAAGCACGTTGGGAGTTGTGACTTCGGGGGGGACGGTGTCCAACTTGACTGCCTTGTGGATTGCACGCAACGTGGCGTTGCGTAACCAAGATACCGACGTGGAACGGGATGGTTACGCTCTCGCATTACATAAAAATGGGTACCAGCGGGGCGTTATTATAGGCTCATCCTTGATGCATTACTCGTTTGATAAGGCTGCCGATGTTCTAGGCTTGGGTAGTGACGGAGTAATCCGGATTGATTGCGACTCCCGCGGCCGTATAGATTTGGTAAAGCTTGAGAAGGAAATAAAGGCTTGCCAAAAACGGGGAGATCGAATACTCGCATTAATAGGCATTGCAGGTACAACAGAGAGCGGAGCAATTGATCCGCTGCTAGGCATGGCGGAGTTGGCCAGAACGAGTGATATTCACTTTCATGTAGATGCTGCTTGGGGAGGTCCGCTACTTATGTCGGACGTACACGCCCGTAAACTTCGTGGAATTGAAAGGGCTAATACCGTAACTATTGATGGACACAAACAGATGTATTTGCCCATGGGTATAGGGATACTATTGATAAAAGATCCACATGCTGCGGCTCGGATTGAGAAAACAGCTCGATATATCCTACGAGGTGGTTCCTTGGATTTGGGACGCCACTCGATGGAAGGCTCCCGTTCAGCGATGTCAGTGTATATGCATGCGGGGCTTTATTTACTGGGGCGTGAAGGTTATGGCTATTTGTTGGATGAAGGTATTCGAAAAACTCACTGGATGGCTAAGCTGCTGGCTAGTCATCCAGCCTTCGAGCTGATTGGCGAGCCAGAAATCAATATTTTAACTTATCGTTACATTCCTGCATCCCTTCGCGAGGCTGTACGAAGCTGTACCTTGCGTCCTGAAGAGCACGACCGAATTAATCGCTTCAATGAGCTCCTTCAAGAAATGCAAAGCCAGCAGGGGGATTCGTTCGTTTCCCGGACAACGCTGTGCGGAATTGAAGGGATGCCGAAATCTGTTGTTGTACTAAGGGTTATTTTGGCAAATCCGTTAACAACGGAAGCTCATATTCAGAGTGTTTTGAAAATTCAGCAGGAAATTGCCAAAGATCTGGAGCTTTCGTTCGAATACAATACAAACAGATAGGAAATTTGTGTACTGAGTAAGGACCTGGAACACTTGTGATCACGTCTCATAAAGGAGTGAAACATATGGTATTAAAAATGCCTAAATCTCTTCAGACCTTTCCTAAAGGAGCCATCAAGAATGCTCAGATCAATCAACGGTTTCCAGCCATAGGGATTACTGAGTTTCGTATTGATGTCCATACACTCGGAAATATGTTGATTTGTTTTGATGCAGAGAAAGAGATCAGCTTTGTGGCTTCCGGCGAAAAACATCTGCTTCCTCAACGAATTTGCTCTGGCGGCACATTCCTGTTCGAGGGAAGTAACTTGGGATCATATTGGAAACAGGGACAGAATCAAAAAATCTTCATAGAGGTTCATGTACCTCTAGAAACGAATGTACAAGCTAAATTCACGGCCGGAGTTCTAGTTTTAGATGGAGGACGGGGTAGCATCAATGTTGAGGGTACATTCGGAGAGGTGGCCGGGATTACAGAGTCCAATAACGTACAGATAAAGTTAAGTACTGGAGATGTCTCAATGAATGAGCTTCGTGGTGATGCGGATATCCGGCTAACGGGAGGAAGCGCTACATTGGGCTGGACTGAACTAACAGGTAGGGAGCGAATTGATGTCCATTGCGGGACCGGAGGGATTGACATACTCTTACCTGCTATAGAAACCACAGTTCTTGATCAAGGGTTTCTCCCCCGCGCCAAGCGGATAACAACACATACAGGGTCAGAAATCTCGGGAGTTATCGGTATAGGTACGTTTGACATAAAACATTGGCAGTAGGTATGAATTATTGAAGGAGCTTGCAAAACGGCAAGCTCCTTCAATAATTTTACGCCTTTAGTCCGACCATGTGAGTACCACAAGGAAAAATTTCGAGAATTCTGTTGAAGTACGGAACTGGACATAAACGTAGGAAGGTGATGAAATGCTTCAAACGGTTTGATATGGAATATTGGTGAAGCATGAGTCGATAAACATCAGAAATGAAGCTGTCTTAGAGGGGAAAATCAACCTTATGAATCGACCCTTTGGTTGATTTATTATACTGGCTTGCGCGGTAAGATGAGAACATAAAATAAGAGGAGTGGTGCTGTTATGATCTCTAATTCACCTATCATCGAAGTAAGCGAGCTAAGCAAAAGCTTTGGTAGCCGCACGGCGCTGAACAATGTAACGTTCGATGTGCATCAAGGTGAAATTTTATGTTTTCTTGGTCCTAATGGGGCAGGAAAGACTACAACAATCAATATTTTGTCTACCTCGCTGCGCGGGGACAAGGGAAATATCCGATACTGTGGAGAGCCAGTGGAACGGCTAATGAGCCAATACAAACGTGAACTTGGAATAGTTCCGCAGGATTTAGCGGTGTATGAGGACATATCAGCCGAAGCCAACGTTCGTTTTTTTGCTTCGCTATATGGTTTGACGGGTACGGAACTAGAGCAAGGTACAAATGAAGCGCTTGAAATCGTCGGATTGGCGGATCGACGTAAAGATAAACCGAAGACATTCTCTGGAGGAATGAAGCGGAGGCTCAACATGGCTTGTGCCATCGCTCATCGTCCTAAAATGATTATTATGGACGAACCAACGGTAGGTATTGATCCCCAGTCTCGGAACCATATTCTTGGATCAATCCGCAAGCTGAGGGACGAGGGAGCAACGATCATCTATACGACACACTACATGGAAGAAGTGGAGGAAATATCTACTCGAATTTTGATTATTGATCACGGCGAGGTTATCGCTTCCGGTACCAAAGAAGAATTAAAGGAACGGCTTGCCGATGAGAAACGTTACGAAGTAGAGGTTGAAGAAATAAATGAAATGCCTGATATTGATCTATACCGAATCGACGGCGTTAAGAAAGTAGACATCGTTGGAAACCGGATTCACATCTCAACTCTAAAAGGGATTGAAAATCTGGATCAAATCATTGTGAACATAACCTCAAATGGACTTAAAATTATTAATCTGACAGGTTTTTCGCCCAGTCTGGAGATGGTTTTTCTCAATTTGACTGGTCGTACGCTTCGGGATTAGGAGGAAAAGACAATGACCGATTCGAGAAAAAAAACGGGGCTGCTATTTCCATTTTTCATTATTCTTAAGCGAGATTTTATCAACCTGGCTACGAATGTCTCACTTATCCTGAGTAACACTATTTTTCCACTCCTTTTAATCTTTGTGCTTGGTTATTTGGGTGGAGGGCTATATGGTGGAAGTGACGTTACTGCTTACGATTACTATGGCGTGACGATTCTAATTTACAGCGCTTTAAACGTATCTATGACGGCTGCAAATAGTTTTATGGATCAAAATGTGAAACGTAGCAATCTTCGCATATTGTACGCACCGATCCCAAAGTCGTTCATTTACTTGTCCAAAACTGTGGCCACGTTCCTATTTACAGGCCTTTGCTCCATTGCACTTGTAGCACTACTTCAACTCGTGTTTAATATTCGGCTAGGTGGAACCTCCGCAGTTTACACAGCTGTTGTACTTCTTTGTTTCGATTTGTTTTCATCCGCACTCGGTGTCCTATTCTGTTGTCTCTTTAAAGGAGAGGAATTAACAAACAAAATTCTTTCGATAATAAACAGCGTGCTCGCGATACTGGGTGGTTTGTTTTTCCAATTAGACGGCCTCGGTAGGACGGCAGAAGTCTTATCCTTTTTCTCCCCGGTCAAATGGGTGGTTGAAACTGTGTTACGTATCGTTTACGACGGAGATTTCAGCTTGTTTCTACCAACACTGTTGAGCTTTGTTATAGCGTCCCTACTACTCTTATGGGGCTGTAAACGAACTTTCAAAACGGAGGACTATATATGAAAACGACCTTTCGAATTTTTTGCAATCATTCCCTTCGTATGTGGAACCGCAGGAATGTTATTGTGATTACCCTAATAATGACGTTGGCATCAATGGCGCTGGCAATCTATTTTACAGCTCAATCAGAATTGAAAGGCACCTTAGCGGTGGTAACAAGACAAAAAGTGAGTTTGACCCTCAGCTCAGAGCAATATCGGATTCAATATTTGCAGCAGCCGCCACCTAAATCTGAGCTGGTAAGAAATAGATATGATGCAGTGGTTACTTTCAATAGCGACGGCTCTCATCGTATTGAATCATTGAAATCGGATAAGTTTAAGCAGCAGCTAGAGCATGCAATTGTCCGCCCGCATGCGCCGTTGTCTGTAATGCCTCAAAGAGGAATTGGGACCAACATATTGGGTTACCTTACCATGTTCCTGCTTATTCAAGCTTTGTTCTATTTACAGTTGTTTTCGGATGACAAAAAAACGGGCACTTTTCGACGGACTGCTGTATCTCCTGCAGGAATTGTTCCCTATTTGTCAGCGCAATGTCTATTTGGATTTATGGCAGTTTATGTGCCGACATGGCTAGTGTTAGCACTAGCGAAAGCTGTAGGAATCAATATCGGATTTGGTCTTGGCACATACTCTTTACTTCTTGTCTTGCCTGCGCTGTTAGCAGTATCTTTTGCTCTGTTTATGGCAGCGTGGATCGAGAATGCTGATAATGGGCTATCATTATCTTCAGCCATTATACTTTTAAGTTCAGTGCTTTCGGGCAGCTTTTACACAATTGCTCATCAGAACGGTATTATGAAGGTTATTACAAGTGTTTTCCCACAACAGCATTTTATAACGCTCGTTCAAGAAATGGAGTTAAAAGGAGAAGTAGGGTTGTATTGGGAGCACGCACTTTATGTAATTGTAGCGTCCGCAGTGTTGGCGGCGGCAGGGTGGCTCATTTGTAAGAATCGTTTTCGCAAAGGATTCTACGGGTAACTTCGGAATTTCGTGTTATAGTAGAATTAGATATTTTCACACGAACTGAGGCAGGTGAAAAGAAAAGATGGGTAGTTTTCAGCTGCTTTCCGCCAAATTGAAAGCACCCGCATTACGTAAGCAATATGTCCCGCGTCCTGAATTGTATCGGAAACTTGATAGACTCTCCGATCACAAGGTTTTGGTCGTGCAGGGCTCAGCAGGAAGTGGAAAAACCACACTTATGACATCCTACATGAGCGAGCGGCCAGATCTTGGATGGTATTGGATTACGCTTGACGAAGCGAATAACGATGCGCGTTCTTTTTGGTATTACGTTTTAGAAGCGTTAAAGGGACTGTTTGGACAAGAGCCAGAGCACTTGCGTACAATGTTTGACGCACTATCCCAAAAGCCTAATTTGGATCACCTGCTTGTGCTACTAGTCAATCGGTTAGAGGAATGCAGAGCAGTAGGAACTCTGGTATTAGATGATTTTCACTTTATTGATGACACGACCTTACTTCAAAGTCTGACATTTTTTCTTCGCTTCAGTCCCGAAACAATCCGCATTGTTCTGCTGACCAGAGAAACTCCAAAGTTATATTTGGGGGAGCTTGCCATGTCGGGACAATACCTGGAGGTTAACGAACGCGAATTAGCATTTACCCACGAAGAAGCGCATTTATTTCTGGCTCAAACACTTGGTTTAACACTCGAACCTTCAACTGTTCACAAGTTGTATCAATGGGCTGAAGGATGGGTGGGCGGCTTACAACTGTCTGCTCTTGCGGTTGTTCACCATACGCATACTTTGACGGAGCCAGTCGGAACCTTGAACAGATACATGGTTGATTATTTATCTAATGAGATTTTGCGGTCGGTATCGGATTTGGAGCAACAGTTCATGCTTCAGACATCTGTGCTTGCATATTTCAATGAAAAGATATGTAATTGGATGCTCGACATTAATGATGCGGCGGTGATTATCACAAAGTTGGTAGAAAAGCATTTGTTTGTGATCACCGTGGATGAGGAAGAAGGTTTATATCGTTATCATCAGGTATTTGGGGATTTTTTAAGGGCAAAGCTTCGCGAGCAAGGAGAAGATACAGTACGATCGCTCCATCTTAGAGCAGCAGAAGTTTACGAACGAATGGGAAGTAGTGAAGAGAGCCTCCAGCATTATTTGTGGGCTGAGGCCTATGAAGAAGCTATACGTTTATTATTAGCAACAGGACATCACTTCCCCAATTGGTCGTATCTTCGGCAAATTCCACTGGACATTTTATCTTCCAGTCGCCCACTTATGTTTCAGCGGTTGTTTTATCACTTTTGCAACTTAGAAATTGAAGATATGAGGCAAATCATAAATTTAACACCACAGCAAGAGGAAGATGGATTAGGGAGCTTGTTTCAGTTGTGTCGTTTTATGCTAGGAGATGAAGTTTTTGAGCTACCTGTTGGAATGGAATGGCTCGAAAATTGGGATTCTTTTGAAATGGATGCAGTTACGCGTGCCATTATTTTGGTAACTGGTGGAACGATGTTGTCGCTTAAAGATCAATTTGCGACAGCCATGAATTGGCTCAATCAAGCAAAACGGTTGGAAAAATTGTCGCCAAATCCTTTTTTGCGCTTTTCTATCTTGAGCAGCCAAGCCCAAGTGCTGGAAACGTTAGGTGAATTTTCGGCATGTCTGTCACTGTATGATATTATGTTTGATCTTTGTGAGAATTATCCTATGCTACATCCAATGAAAGTTATCAACTGGATCGGGCTTACTGGCATCCAATTAAAGATGATGAAACTTGAATTGGCTGAAGAGTCAATTGCTACGGCTAAACAATTATTTTTCGACGATGATAGTCAATTAAAAAGTGCATATTTATATAACGAAATGGAACTTCGAGTACTTCACGGCGATAACACGCGCGCGATTGAATTACTGGAGGAACTTAAGAAAATTCCCCTTTATCAAAGTCCTACCTATTTTACATCTATTTTAAAATACATGCTCAGGTATGGATTGAGTAACATTGAAATGGAAAATGAACTATTGAAAAGAGTCGAAGAACCACACTCCAAAGCTTTTATACGCTTGGAAGATCGTTTGGCGTGTGCTCGAATTCGCGTAGCAAGAGGAGAAAAAGAGCTTGCCTATCAGCACCTTGACGTATTACTGCCTCACGCAAGAAAACATGGAATTCGAACCATTCTGGTAGAAGGGTTATTATTGAAGATGACTCTGATAGCTTCTGCATCAAGCGTGCCGGGAAAAGAATTGTTTCACGTACTCCGAGAAGCTGTCCATTACGGATATGAAAACGAGTACCTGTCTCCTTTTTGTTTGGAGATGGAGAGACTTCGCCCTTATTTTGGTCTATTTTTGAAAGATCCGGAGCAGGACTTAAATTCCAAAGAAAAATGCTTTGCACAGCTTATACAGACACTCTTGGAACAATCAAAAATGCAAATATCTTTGCCCGTATCACCTAAGGAGTGTGAAAAAGCCATTCTCAGTGAGCGTGAGCTTGAGGTACTTCAAGTGTTAGCCACGGGACGTAGTAACAAAGAGATAGGAGTTATGCTGTGCATTTCATTAGCTACTGTTAAATCTCACGTCATCAATATTTACGCGAAACTCCAGGTATCTAACCGAGTAGAGGCTGTAGAACGGGGGAGAGAGCTTGGATTACTTTATTAAACAGAGTATTGGATTCTATTCACTTCTTAAAATACTTGTAGGACCTAATTTATGAATCAATAATCACTGATTATTTTTTTGCTTGTACTTTTTTCTCAGTGAAGCGGTGAGGTACCAGTTTATGCAAAAGATACGGTACCACATTTCGGTAAGTTTGAGACGTGTACTGGTTTCCTTAGTTGCAATGAATAATAGGTCCAGTCACGTCTTTATTACTGATGTTTCATATATATTAAGACAAAATTCAAGGCTTTTCATTTATTAATTGATAAATCTATAAACGATTAACTGAAAGCTTTCTGTGTTAAAATCGCCTTTTAGTTATTTACAAAGCCGAGTCTCACGTATACTATGCAATGTTATAGTTAATATAGAATCTAATACCGTCATCAAAGATTTCTCCTTGTAGAAATTTTCATTGCGATTAGCAATTGTTTCTTGATTTCAATTGAAATTCAGACATCGTTCAGAAGCTTACTTTACAATCGTGAACAAAATAGGGTATTATTTCATTCCCTATTTGTCCTGTTAGACCATTACCCGTTGTACTATATTCTAGTTATTCTCAATACCGATTTTTGAGCTTCGCAAAATCGAAAGATTTTTTTTGTGAATGCTTATTTTAAGGATTCCATCCTGGAACAGGACTGATTCCGAAATGGAAATTTGCTAACTCAATGTGATTATGTTCCCGGCAGACAATAACTCCACCGAAGCAGTAAGCTTCTGGCCAAGCTAAAGTGGCAGTATGTTTATAGGTCATGAAGTTGTGAAAGCTACTTACACAGTAGTTCACTGGCTTAAAATATATAGTTACGATACTCGTGAAGGGGAAGGTCACATTTTTTCGTCCTTATTAGTTTGAAACTTCTCTAACAATTCAGCAATCCTATTAGCATGTTTCTCAGACAGTTCATTCTTTAACTCAGATAATTTTTCTTGCCATTCACTCTTTACTCGAAACTCCGCTTCTTTAACCTCCATATCTTTTTCCTTTATTAGAACTTCAGTTGCTCGCTCAAATTCTTTCTTTATCTGTAATATGCTTTCTTTATTCTCGAGTTGTTGACGATCGTTTTCTCTTTGACTTTGTTCCAATTGGTTTTTAAGCTCTCTCTCTGCCTCTTTAAATTCAGCACGTTCCCGCTTATGTTCTTCCTTAGCAGTCTTCAACTGCTCTTTCATATCAGCTACGTCTTTTTCTGCATGTAAAAGTTCATTTATGCGTTTCTCTTTTTGTTCCAACTTTTCATTAGTCAAACGATTCAGTTCCTCAACTGTCTTCGTTGTTTTTTCTAATTGCTCCATTTTTGAAATTAAATCACTATTGGATTGAAGGGAGACGGCTAGCTGTTCATCTTTTTGTGCCAGGAGTTTTTGTAATTCGGCTAGTTCTAATTGAATATTCATTAAATCTTGCTCTAAGCGGCCGATAGCCTCAAGTGAACGCTCCTTAGTTTCTTCGAGAGCATCGACCCCTCTTTCTCTCATACGAATATACACGCTCGAAAACCGGCTTAAATACTTTTGAAGCTCTTTTAATTCCTCCGCAAATTCCGGATCAGTTTTCTGCAGATCGTGCAGTTTCGTAATATGTAGTAAATGTTCAATAAAGGTGTCGTCTGTGCCTCCAGCAGCTTTCTTCATCGTTTCATATAAATCACGTGTACTAGGGGACAACCTCATTCCTTTTGTCTTACCATCATACTCACCTTTTTCTTGATTTGTCTTATTATTATCATCCATCATTTTACCTCCTGTTGTTAACATTGAAACCCTTATATATCAAGGATGTTAGCATGTTAACATATATTATTACGATAACTATAGCATATTTTTTGTGTGAAAAATAGTAGAAGAAAAGGGGGACTAGGTGTATAAAAGAGCGTTTTTTCTAACTTCCGATAATATAACGGTATCGGAAGTTAGAATTTGAGTAAAATGAGGTAGGAAATTAATTGACTGTGTGGTGTCATAATTAGTGAGAAAACTTTCAGATTAAATGAGAAAAAAATTTCATAATTAATGAGAAGTACATTAATGGAGTTGTTGTATGGTGTCAGAATTTACGAAGGTGTCTACAGACAATAAAGTTTTGTACTAATTATTAATATTAAACAATAATCATATCCTTTCTTAGTAAGTATTTAACAAAAGCCCGATGAGCAAGTATCATCAGGCTTTTTTATTATATTAAGAAGGGACTGCTTGGGCTTAATTAGAACGAGCATAAGTTATATAACAAGTCAAAAGCTTTTGAATCCTTTCCTGTTAGCGAAATCCGCGCAAATTCATTAAACCAAAGACTTGATCGGTGTAACCGGCTGTATCCGTATAATGCACCTTGATGGCCAAGTCCGTTTCATGGTGGAGCAAACCGTCGATGACGTGTACGGCATCCCGAGTGTTAGAAAATGGAAAATTGGTCGCCAACCGATAAATCGTAGCTCCTTTTCCCGTCCCGTAATGGGGATTGGCATCACCGTGAAGCGTCGAAGTTCTAATCTGGACGGTAATTCTATCAATAACATTATTTTACATATGTGTACAGACAATAAATTCATGTACTAGACATTAAAGTTGTGTACTAATTATTAATGACGGATAACAAGAATATCTCTTCTTAATAAGTATTTAATAAAAAGCCTGATGAGACGGGGGGACTGACCCCAAAACGTGAGACAAATCAAAACACCTTCAAGAGAATGAAACCATGTCGCAAGATATGGAGATAACCTTGGAGGTGTTTTTGAGTTGGCAACACGAGTTAGCTATCAGTAGAAAGGTACCGGAAAATCACGGCGCTCCTTCGAAAAGAACAACGCGTGAATCATAAACGAGTCCAACGGATCATGCAGTGTGAGGGGCTCCAGTGCCGCGTGAGAATGGAAAACGACAGGTCACGGGAAACCCATACAACCGGCCGAAAATTTGCTGGTGCGCCAATTTCACGCTAATCTAAATGTCCAGATCTACGTAGATTGCGGCATGGTCAGATGCAGCCTGCGCCGCGTTCGTAATTTCAGGAAGATGAGGAAACAGAGTTCCGTCCTTCCCGCCCCAAACGCCCTCACGGTAAATGCCTCCGCCCCGGGCGAGCCGGAATAGCGAAGGCGACATCAGGATATAGTCAATTTTGTCCTTGGCGTCACCGTCACCCCAAGTGCCAGGTCTGCCGGCAAAATCAAAACCTTCGATCTCACTGGCGTCTTTAAGATCGGAACCGTCCCGTAGAAGTGGGGCAAGAGGGTCACTATCCGGAGTATCGTTAAGATCCCCCATCACGGCAATCAGATCTATATTTGAAGCACGCAGATGCTCATAAATTTCGCGGACCCGCTTCGCCTGCTTTTTTCTAAGTGCTTTATCGTCATTTGCTTTGCTTTTGAAATGGTTAGCCAAAATGACCAGGCTTCGATTTTCCGGCAGCGGAATGTGGTATTCTGCGCAATCACGGTTAAACACTAGCTTACCATCCACCCTATCATCAACATGGCTTCGCATAAAATCCACTGCATACGGTGCCCGTGTAAAAAGTCCGACATCGATACCGCGGCTGTCATTCCCATCGATCAAGAGCGCATGATCATAAAGCCAGTTGGCAATGGGATAAAGTATTTGTTCGTTAAACATTACAAGTGAGGGCCTATTCTCAGCCTCTACCACCACCATGATTTGGGCGTCAATGTTTCGGATTACCCTCGCAGTGTTCTGCGTAGCGTGCTCGTTTATCGCTTCCGTCGTTAACTCAAACCATCCAATCCAATCATCGCGGCCGTTCGCCACGACCTTTAAGGCACCATACTTTCTGGAGACAAGTTTTCCCCGATTCCTGCGCAGGATAACAAAATCTGACTCATCTCTTTCTTTGAGTCCAAGTGCCTCCATTAAGCGCGCAATCTCAACTTTATCGGATGGACTGTAGATCTGCCGAGCTACAAGCGCATTAAGTTTTGCAACCTCTTCCAATACTTTTTGGCCGGAGAAGAGCCTATGATCCGGATCAGCTCCAATTCCCCATTCGGTCTGATTTAGTATCTTGGCCCGTTCAAAGAGATTTTCGACATTGTAAGAAGCTAGCCTCAACCAGATTCCTCCTCATCCTTATGGTATTTAATCAGCCATGAACTACAGGTTGATATCTTTGATGCCAAACCTGGAGAGCTTATGCACAACCTGGTCAGCGGACGGCGCATTTTCAATAATGATCTTCACCACTTCATCAGCATCATCAACAAGACGGATATAGCGTTTGAATTGCTCATCGGTCATGTTTTTTGAAACAACGAAGAGCTGTTTGAGCAAGTCCATCACGGGAACGTGTACTTTTCCATCGGGGACTTCAGGGACCTCCCAGAAATTACGACCCAGAAATAACATTGATGTAATCGGGTTGGGGAGGTTGTCTTTCTTGCCGCGGTAAAAAATTTGCGCAGCATCCTGGAACACCTCTTGAATCGTACCCGCCCTCCCCTCGGAAAAAACAATACCGCAAGATGCCAATGATAGAAGGACGTCTTCCCGTGTACTGTTGAGAAAGTACTTTGCTACGTGGGTTGCAAGCGGTGTGAACGGTTCGTGTCCATAATGCCAGGTTGGTACAGCCAAACTGTTATTGATGGGGGTGAGTTGGTTCTTAAGCTCCTGGGCAATCTCCCAAGCAGGGAGCATCCATGCGTGGAGTTTGCTCATTAGATCTTCATTGATAGTCCACATATTTTCTTTGTGTTCGAGGATGTACTGCATGTCTACCGGAAAATCGGCATATGCTTCATGCAATCTTTTGATGGCGGAAGTAAGCTGATCTGCGGAGCGTCCGGCATAAAGCGCCCCCAGATGCGTTGCTTCCATACAACCAGGTCCGCCGCCGCTAACGACGATAAAGCCGGATTCAGAAAGCTTCTGGGCAATGTGTGCAACCTTGCAGTATGTCTCGCTGCCGCGCGGCTCCTTGTGCCCCCCCATAATGGAAACAGGACGTCTCCCGGATCGCATCTCGTTGGCCAAAAATGACCTCAGTCCAAGCCCGACTGAAGCGTCATGCAAGGCTTCCATCATAGCGGCGTAAGGGTCCGAGACGGCGGTGAGTCCTTTTTGATGGAAATATATAAGGTTTTGAAAATCCGGGGTCACTGACACGCTGAGCGTGTTATGGGGATCAAAGTTCTTATATAATTCATCCGGGTTATATAGCCCACTGTGTATTGGGTTAAATGGGGGATGCATGATCACTTCAGCTGTTTTATTCATTGTTCGCTCCCAATAACTGTTATTTTCACGTCGTTTTTCTACTGCAATGGTACGGAAAAGTCACCCATCATCTCAGTGGAATGCCGCGGTCTACCGCTAAAGTACCGGTTATCGCGGTATTTGCAGAATCTTAACTTTGAAGGGTTCTCAATTCGACAGGATCGAATTGGTTGTTTCCACAAGTATTCTAACCGAATGTATTTGCAATAATTCATTTGAAATTTATTGTCACTACGAATCGGTATGCGGGTAGGCCAATTAGCGGAAAAGGAAGGGTCAAGATGCGGATTGACTGCGAAAAAAAGTTATAAATTACCAAAATGTACAGTACAATTGGAAGTGTAAAAGAATACCACTTCAAGTGGATAATTTTGAATAGGTCCAATGAATCCGAATTTGATTACCCTGTCATTGAATATACATAACGCAAAATAATATTGCTTAACAGGCGCCATGAATTTCTCGGGAGGTGTGTTGGAACAATGGAGTTCCTGAACCGTGGTATGAACAGAGAACAAAACGGCAGTCCTCGTTCTTTGGAGAGTGCAAAAGTAAGCTTAGGTAATTTGAATATTCTTGGAACTGCAGAACGATCCCAGCAGTTCATGGAATGCGGTCCAAAGAATACGTCTTCTGACGAACCATTGGATGCTTCCTATTGTTCCTTGCCGATTGTAAATCCTGAGTTGAATCAGTGGATTCAAATTACCCCCTTGGAAAAAATGATAGAGATTGAATACGATGTGTTGATTGTAGGAAGTGGTGCGGGAGGAGGCGCGGTACTTTGGAGGCTAGCAGATCAATGGGGAAACAACGGGAAAAAGATTGGCGTTGTTGAGGCAGGAGATCTTTTTCTGCCTACACATGCCATGAATCTGCCTACAATTAACTATCAGCAGAACTCTTCGCTAGTCACCAATAAGTTCGGTTTTTATGGCGAAGAGCTTCCGGAACTTCCGGGAGCAATGAGTAAAATTGTTTTTGGTGGTGCAACATTATTTTGGTCAAATCTAACTCCACGAATGGCAAATTCAGAATTATTACGTTGGCCTATTTCTTTGCAAGAGATGAATTATTACTATTCAGCAGCAGAAGCAATCATGAATGTGAACACGAATATATCCAAAGGATCTCCTATTTCGGAAATTATGTTGGGAAGGCTTCGTCAACATGGTTATTATAAGGCAACGCACAGACCTATGTCCTTAAATTTAGAGCCAACGCAATATGGTGTGACAAACTCCAACGTATTTTTTAGCTCGATAATATTTTTCGCATATGCCATGAATCGTAGACCCGTTGATCTGTCAGTAAATACCCGTGCAGTGAAGGTGCTTACCGACCATGGACGCATTGTCGGGATTGAAGTCGTTTCACAGGACAAAAAGTCACACCGTATCAGAGCCAAAAAAGTAGTCTTATCGGCAAGTACATTGGAAACCCCGCGTATTTTGCTTCATTCAGGTGTAACAGGAAGGTCGATTGGCCATTACCTTACTGATCACGGGGCTGTGATTGCACAAGGAACAGTGGGTCGGGGAGTTTTTCCTGAGGTACTGGGGGCACTTAGTATAGTAGTTCCTGAGGAAGAAGGCACTCCATTTCAAGTTGATATTAGGAGAAATGACAAATATTATTTGTATAAGTATGATATGCAGCCTGTATTGAAGGAGATTCCGATCAATTTTCATGCCTATTGCAAACTCGAATCTCATTTTGATAATTATTTGACTCTAGATCCTGATAGGAAAGATGAATATGGTGTTCCAAAGATTCGGGTGCATTTTTCCTATAGTGAAACTGATCAACGAGTTATTCGTCAAACTATTGCAGGGGTAAAGAATGTTGTTAATGCCACTGGGGTATCCTTAACCTCTGAAGTATGCAGACATGTACCAGGAAGGGAGCGGCACTACGTCGGAACATGCCGTATTGGTCAAGATTCTTCTACCGCAGCGGCCAACCCTTATGGTGAAATTTTTGGTGTTTCGGGATTGTTTATTGCAGACAACAGCATGCTGCCTTCCATGTCTGCGGCTAATCCGACGTTAACTACCATCGCTCTATCGATCCGAACAGCTGACCATATTATACGGCAATTTCAAAATAACGATTGAACTTATACTTATGCGGGCAGGAGCCGAAAATGTGTTCTGGTTTAGGCTGGAATGCTTAACGGTAGTGTCATGCCTTAACCAAAAGCTGGATTTCATAAATCGCATCATATAGATTATCCTTAATAGAAAGATCAGTCTGGATTACGTTCCAGGCTCCGCTCTCGTCGGTCAAGTGATGCCGACGGCAGTAA
Source organism: Paenibacillus polymyxa M1 (assembly GCF_000237325.1). Taxonomy (NCBI): domain Bacteria; kingdom Bacillati; phylum Bacillota; class Bacilli; order Caryophanales; family Paenibacillaceae; genus Paenibacillus; species Paenibacillus polymyxa. The sequence goes on along the minus strand of NC_017543.1, from coordinate 36,607 downwards.
AACATACTGCGCAGAGTTTAGCTGCATTTGGCGTTGCTGAGTCTGTGTATTAGAGCAGACATAGGTGCTTAGAGGCACCTTTTTTGTCTTAGTGACAGCTTTGCTATCACGCTTGAGTACATACAATAAAGTTGTGTACTAAATTTTAAAGAGAATCATTTTTAGTAAAAATCAAAAGCCTGATGAACAAGTGTCATCAGGCTTTGTTAAATCAGGACGGCTGCTTTGGTTTAAATAGAGAGCGATATTATGGTAAAGAAATATATAGAAAAGTAAAAGATAGGAGCAGAATATATAAGGATTTAATGTACATATATTTAGAATTTAATAAAAAGATACACATCACAAATATTGGATATTGGGACACAACTTTATTGTATATATAACCACATAATAAGCTAAAAACGTTAATATACCAAGGGTTACTGGTACACAACTTTATTGTCCGAAAAGAGTGATATAATTAGTAAGAAAATTTTCAGGTTGGACGAGAAAAATTATCATAATTGACAAAGAAGAAGTATCACAACTTATAAAGCGCAGTTTAAGAGTTTCGGATATTCTCATGAAATTTGAAAATTAGAGTGAACCGAATAACTTCGTGTCAATGAGTTCTCACTAATTATGAAATTGATCGTTGAATAATCATGTATTCAGCTTGTTGTTTTCTCATTAATTATGACACCACACAGACCACTGGTTAATTGTCTACAGACAATAAAGTTGTGTATAAGCAACACCTACACGAGATGAAGAGTCGTTTTCAGTTTCCCCGTAAAGTGTTCTTGCCAACAGATCGGCACTGTCACGTCCGTAAAGCTGATCTCTCGAAGTTAATTTGTCACCAATTGCCATAAATATTACCTCCTTTAAATTAAGTTTTTTTGTGGATCACCGGCGTCTCATTATATAAAGAGAAATGAGCCTTAGATTTTACAACCATTCTCCAAATTTTATTTCAATTCACTAATATCATCAGAACGACTTGCTATATGTCAGTATCGTTTGTTCAGCCTTCGGATCGGAAAAGATGAGGCTCAAAATCTTCAAACAGCTGCCGTTTTGAACCTTTTGTTGACCGTTTAGATGAATTTCACCAACTGGATGCCTTAAAAGAGTTAGCCAACGTGTATAGATCATTGAGCGTGTGGGATAAGGTCTAATAAATATTTATGTCAAATGTATAAGCTAGGGCAAATTCAATATAACTTAGCTCATAACGGCAAGCGACAAATGAAATCAGACAAGAAACCTTTTTGTATACATAGCTTACGCTGAACTGCTGTGCGCACATGCTTGTGATGCAACTGGAGATCACGAACGGGCTTTAGAGCATATACGTGGCTATACCGATCTAAGTTGGGTGAGGGAGCAAGACCCAGATGCACTTCATTGGCTTAATTTGTTCCAGCGCTGGGCTAAAATAAACACTTACGTAAATAGGCTTATGACTGGAGATGTTAGTGTCCTATCGGATTACGTAGAACATATATCTGGTGAAAAGCATGTATTTAATGAACTTTTGAATATCATTGAGGCAGCCAACAAATACAACATTGATGTAGACCATATCCTTCGTCGCTTTGAGTCTAAAATTGAGTCATATCAAGATCCTACTCCTATTGAGCCGTTTTTACTGCAACAGCAGGCACGGTATTGGTACAAAATGGCCAAATACAGCTTTAATAAACAAAGACATGCATATGGCTTTAAGTGCTTAATAGACGCATTGGAAAAAGCTGTTACAATTAATAATGTACTGTACTACTAATTGCCAATTGTGTTGGACTATATCTACACTTTAAAACACAAGCGGCTCCTGGTGTACAGGCTCAGTTCCAATCCATGTATGAGGAGGTGTGGCAAAGAAATGATCAAAAAGATAGCTTTAATTATAGTGACAGCTAGTTTCTTACTGGTATTCGGAGTACCAGTTCAGCAGCCGTCATCTGGAACATTCCAGCCGCAAGATCATGTTGGATCAGCTTAATAAAGTTGATAGGTATGGACCAGCCTTCGGCTGGTCTTTTTTTATTACAGTTTTGGCTAAAAAACGTACACAATGTAGTTGTTCATCTTCTCCTAAAATGAAAATAACTAGGGGGTAATGAATATATGAACATAGATGAATCCTTAACTAAACAAATGGAAAGTGCCAGACAACGATTGCATGATCTTTACAAACAGTATGTCGGCTTCGGACATGCATGTGTACTTGAGCAATCTATGATTTTGGACGAACTCATTAACCAGTACAATCGTATGTATCAGACTAAAGAGTTACATCACAATGTTCAATCAGACCCCCAATCAAAACTATTGCTATTCCCACATAACGATCATAATTATGCTATAAAATGCTTTAGAGATATTTATATACATTTTCTCAAGTCATAAAATGTAAATAATTTGATACGCGTACAAACATTGTAGTAGCAGCTTCTACAACACCTGCAGAAAGTGTCCCTAGAAGCATGTTTGCTACGTTACCGAGCAGGGTAGAAACTACTGCAGCAGGCAGAAGGGGTAGAGGTTGACCCGGGGAAGTGATACGATGTTTCGATCGGTCAAGGCACGACATTGATAACGGGCCAGAGCACGACACGTCTGATCCTTTTTGGCTTAGGAGTAACTACTTCGTGGGTATCTGTTCATTATCCGTTCCAAATCCCATTCGTTCTATTTTTCAGCATATCAAAATTTGAGAGACGGGTGTAAAGGAATACAATAGAGCTTTATCCAATTCATAACAAGAAATAAATAATCTAATTGGTGGTGAGTGGGGATGGAGAGAGTGATTATGTTTTGAATCAGCTCCGCAGCATAATACCTGATGGCACAGGCACAGAGAAGGCTATGGTTGCTGGCGATATATCATAGGATGGATAGGAGAAAGTAGACAGAATAATAAATTGACCTTGGAGGAAGTGCATGACCTCATGGCTGCATATGACCTGTTTCTTCGAGAATCTGAGAAATAAAATGTGATCAAGGGGGACAAAACCCGTAATACTTTTTTATCTTTTTTAGTGTCCTATTGAAAAAAATCTTTGGATTTATTATAGATGGCAATGATTACCAGAGGTATTCCATCTTTTATAAAGAAATGTAAAGTAACAAATGATTCTTCAATTAAATGTCATTTGTTTAATGTGTATGGCAAAAAGGAGGGGAGGGTATGTCATAAGAACAATATGAAACTGATGTATTTTTCATGAGAGGAAGAGTGTCACACTACAAAAAAATTACAAAAATTTTACAATTTTACATGGTTGTAGTGTACATTTATTCCAGAAACGCGTAAGGTATATTTTTGTAAAAAAAAGAGAGGATGGAAAATGAATGAAATTTAGCTTTAATGGTAAAATAAAAAAAACAATGTTAGTGGTCCCTTTGCTTGCAATGACAGTCTTTCCGTGTCTTACGGGTGCGGAAGGCGTTTCGAATCAGGAATTAGCTAAGCCGGCTTCTGTCTCAGATGATACTTATAAGGCCACTGAAATTGGAAAGTATGGTGTTGAGCCCGAATTGCTAGACTCTAAAACTTTTATTGATCCCCATATCACCGGTACTGATAGAGCTATCATTTTAGATGTAATGAAAGACATACCTGCTGAAGAAAGAACCAATGTAGTATACATTCGAGATGATGGAGAGATTTTTGCAAACAAGCCTGAATTATTGAAGCAATGGTCAAATGCAGAGCAAATAGGAGAAAATTTATTTAAAACTAAAGAAGGACAAACTATCGCTGCTCCAAAGCAAACATGCGATCTTACACAATCTTTCTCAACTCAAAATGTTTCATGTGCTCCTTCTGATGGACCATATAGAAAGGTTCAATCAAATACCGGATACTCATGGTTTTCTGGATATGTATATCTACCTTCTCAAAATAAAGGGCAAATGCATGATGAGAATAAACCTGGAGGAAATGGTGATACAGCCCACATTTATGCAGGCGGAATTGCAGCAAATGAGGTTGATGCGGGTTTTTTCCATCAGCCTACAAACGATAACTGGGCAATGTTCATAAGACAGAATGGCTATTCAAAAGGTGCAGTCTTTGAATCGGGCCAAACTATATTTTTGAAATTTTATGTTCCAACGTCTGATAAAGTCGCTTTATATGCAGCGGGTTCCATTGTAGGTAGTTCTCAAAAAGATTACACTGTGGTAAGAGATGTTAGGGGTTGGAATACTAGTGGCTATAATCAATCAATTAAACGATCGACAACTATAGCGTCTAAAGATGGTTCTCCACATTCTGGATCGTTTATTAACGGAGTTCACTGGTACAATTCTTATATTGGCACAAGCTCAACAAATAATTCTCCGTGGACTACATCGTCACAAACTGCAGGATACTGCAATGTACCGAGTTCGCAAGTTACAGCTTCATTTGTTAATCCTGGTGAAGAAACTGTAAATATTAGAGTTCCTTAAATGTTTGCAACAAAAAAAGACTTTGCTTCGTTATATAAACGGAGGGTAAAAAAATGAAACGAAAATATTTTTATAGAACGGCTGTATTATCTCTTGCAGTTCTTGTGAGTGCTATATTTGGAACCTATTCTTATAACGCTACTGCAGCACCGATTAATCACTCTATTCATGTCAAAGGAACCTCTTTGCTCAAAGTGAATGATTATGATGTTTTGTACTGCGCACCGATTGGTCCCTACGTTAATGAAGAAAAACGTCTCATGGTTCCGCTTCGTTCCGTTGCCGAGCTTCTTGGCGCAAAAGTTGATTATAACGGTAAACTTCAGGAAGCAAAAATCAGGTGGAGTTCAAATGAAATTGTGTTTCAAAAGGGAGCAAAAACATATAAACTGAACAATACTCCAGCACAGATGGACACTCAGCCCGAAGTGATTCAGGATGCCTTTGTCATTCCGCTTGGAGTATTGCTGAGAAGTATGAATATCCCGTTTGAGTACAGGAACAACAAAGTGATTTTAAAAAATCCGGCTTTTGACCAAAGCAAGACTTTTCAAAGAGTAATAGAAGCGGACCGAGGAAGAGACAGTGTTGACAATCCTTCTGCACTGGATATTCAAAATTTCAAGCTTGTGGAAGAGAAAAACTCAGCAGGCGAAACCAGAGGGAGTATTACGGTGAGTGGATTAAATCGGACAGGCTCTACGATTAGAGAAGGGAAAGAAGATTTGCACATCATTGGCTCTTTTAATCTATCGGTGGAAATGGATGAAGACTTCGCGCCTAGAGATATCCCGGATCGAAAACGTCCAAAAGTTAATCCGGAAGGCAGCGTGTCTCAAAGTCTGTCGTATCTCAAAATAAATGACCCTTTGCAGTATATATTAACTGCCGGAAGAACAATACAAACGAAGAATGAACGAAAATAGTAATTTAAATATAAATGGCATGGAGCTGAACCTCATCGATCGTTTAATATGGCCATCCAGTGGCCAATAAACAGATCGGCGAGCAGCAGTTATCACGCTGGCTTGAAAGTAACTCCTATAAAATCTGAAGGCTCCTTAAAATAGGGAGCCTTTTTCAATTCTACTGTCTACAGTAATTTTTTAAGTTGCGAAACACGCCCTTGCGATATACCAAGTTGTTTAGCATATTCTTTTTGGGAGGCGTTTGGATCTGATTCAATAAGCCTTCTAAGCTTATCAACCATTTGCGGTTTGGATTGATACATTCTTTTTTTAGTTTTCGGATAAACATGACCTGCAGCTGCTGGATAGGGAGAAGGTAATTTACTGGAACCTGGATGACTCTTCAGCTCGCGAATGCAGTTTACACACATAAATGAGTCTCTAAAGTAAGTTAAGCCCTCCAATGATCCGCACAGCATGCAAGCAACTCCAATATACTTCCGAAGGCAAAGAATACCCGCCTCTTCATCAAGGAAGAATTCAATGGGATCGCCTATCTCGTAATTTAGCACTCTCCGCATTTCTTTGGGAATGACAATACGACCTAGCGCATCTAAGGGACGTGTCATACCTGTACTTTTTAATGATTTCACTCCTTTTCACCCCTAATAATAGCAAATAATTCAAGAGAATGGTGTGAATTTACATAGAGGCAGACAATGTGAAAGAATTGCAACTTGTTATTGAGTACGTGGAGCTGCCCTTTTTGTTGACGATACTAGAGCTGAATATCAAGAAGATAAAGGAATCAAATTTTAAGCTTGGCCCTCTGTTCGAGCTACACATGAGGACGATGCAGGATCGTGTATCAAAGGAACAGTAACGTGTACGCCAGGAAATGAGAAGGCGCGGAATCAAGTTCTGGAGCAACATCAGCTGGAGGATCGTATTACGGCCAAGTATCTTTGTCGGGGATACACACACGAACTAAGACTACTCTGGAGCAAAGTCAAAGCGGATACAGAAATGCGGCTTGCAGAATATTTGGGCGTGGATATCAGCTCATTAAATGTCTGAAGCTTATTCAAGACTGAATACATAAATGAATGTGTTACGGAGCGATGCAAATCGCTCTTTATGTGGTACCCAGGTATTCTGCCGGAGCAAAGTGATTCAGCTTCCACATGGATTCATCTTCTTTTGAAAAATCTGTCATATATCACTAAAGCGACGACTATGGTAAACACCTGGATTAAAAACTGTGGTACAAACATCAAAAAGCTCAAGTGAAATCCTCCTTCCATTCCTGGCATTCGCTTATCACAGTCTATAAGAGGATGATTCGATTCCTTTCTTTAAAAAGTTACAAAGACCACAAAGAAATATATTTTTTTTACAAAGAAGTAATCTTCGCTCTTTTAACGGTTGTTAAATAGAATTTGATAACTCCCTCCCTTATGTACACGTATATGAAACATAAGGAGGTAAATTCAATGGGAGCCATTGAACAGTATAGACGCGAACTTTATAGAATTGCTTGGCGAATGCAGTATCGGGAAAAACGTGATCTCAAACGTGAAGTTTCTATGAAATGCAGCCCTGACCTCTTTCAACCCTCTTTTGCGGAAGAATCTGATAACAAGATAGTGTTACAATCTTATATTAATGTCAGATTTTCAATAGGTATATACTGGGGTGTAGCCACTTGTCCAGGAATGCCAAGTGTTATTTGAGTCTCATTAAATCGAAAAAACGTTGATACACCAAGGAGAGCTAGTACACAACTTTATTGTCTGTACACATTAATTTATTTGCAGACAATAAAGTTATATACTAAATCAATAAAGTTGTGTACAAATCGAGAAATAGACAATAAAGTTGTGTACTAAATATTAAGGAAACATAATGCGCAAATCTTTTTTATTAAAAACAAAACCCTGATGAACAAGTGTCATAAGGATTTAGTTAAAATCAGGGGACGACTGCTTTGGTTCAATCAGAGCTGTATTATGATAAGAGATTTTAGTTAAGTTAAAGACGAGAACATATTAATAAAAAATTAAAACCACATATATTGGATTTTGGTACACAACTTTATTGTATATCGTACAGGTGAAAATAATTGGATTTTACTCTTAAGTACACAACTTTATTGTATATTTTAAAATCGCAAAATCACCATAAACGTTGATATACCAAGGGGAAAGTACACAACTTTATTGTCTGTACATAGTGTCATATTTAATGAGAATGTTTTCAGATTAAATGAGAAAAAAATTCATAATTGATGAGAAATGAATATTTATAGCGTTAGTATACATTTGTGAAATTATTGTATGGTGTCCGAAATAGGAAGGTGGCGAAGAAATAAACTATTTGAGGGGAAGGCTTTAAAATGACAAAAGAAAAGGTTTAAAATACGCTGATTTTATTGAGTATTGTGGTACTACTAATTCTTTGGGATGGCTAATGAGTACAACAGGTGCTGGTACTACCCTAATTGTGTACTAAATATTGGGGTAATAGATGACAATAGGTAAGGCAACCCTAACAGATTACGCCGAGGGTGAGCCTTACCTATCGTCATCATATTAATGAAACATAACAAAAGTATGTTTCTTAGTAGAGACAAAAGCCTGATGAACAAGAGTCATCAGGCTTTTGTTAAAATCAAGGGGCGGCCGCTTTGGTTTAAATAGAGCGGTATTATGGTAAAGAGAAATATTAGAAAAGTTAAAGGCAGGAGAACATATTTAGGAATATTAATAAAAAATCTAATTTTGGTACACAACTTTATGTCCGAAGAGATTTTACAACTTATTGAAAAAGCATAAAATATATTATGTAAACTAATTTTTAAAACAAGAATCCTTTCTGCTTAAGCTTTAATCGCTATTGTTACTGCGGGTCTCCCTTAAATAACAGCGAACCTGATACCAGCAATGTGAGGAAATTATTAATCATGGAATTTATAAAAGAGAACTTTGAAAATTCAGTTTGCAAATTGGATATAAGATGATGGATGATTGAAGAGATCTGATTTACTGAAGAAATTGATATCTATGCAAGCTCCAACTGAATTAATAAAATTTGAGTGAAAGGGAAGTGATGACTATGAAAGAAAAAAATGTAGCCCTTGAGGAATTGGAAGTAGAAATAAAGTAAATGCTACGGGCAGTGGCTTTTGCCGGCGGGATACTTGAGAACCATTTTAGAACGTCGTGGTAACGGAGATTTACAAATCTAACGACATAAGGGTGGCTACATTGTGGAGGACATATCAAGAAAAACAATAAATTAGAGAAGTTCTGACTTGGCCTGGGTGAGCGACCTGACAATGCTGCTGCACTCTCCCGATCCGGAACGAGTTCTTAGAGCTCTACGACAGCCACCGACCCGTCAGGGGCATACGGACAACGTAGCCAGTGCCTTACTTCTCCCGGAACTTTCACGGCATCCAGGAGTGCCTATGGCGCGGTTACGAGCTGAAGGAAAGCAAACCGACATAAAATGAACATCGTCTGAATTTTGGAGGCAGATTATATGCAAGGGTAGTTTAAGGCAGTGTTATGGTACTTATATTTATGCGTAATACAAAATAGTTCGACCGCTTGAACAAAGTTAGTGGAAATCACTTGTTTTATTTATAATTTTAAAGTAGTTACATAGAGAATGTTTACCCTTGAAAGGAGTTACCTTTATGACCATTAATAGATTTCCAATTCAACCCCGAATCGAAATCGTATCCTCAAAGGATGACTTATGCTATCAAGACGTTCTGGACGACTTCCCTTCTGCTGAATATATTTTTGTAGTAACTTATAACATATCAGAGATTAATAAGACTCTTCTACAAAGATTAAAAGATGCTTCAGATCATGCTGAGGTTAAAGTTATCACTAACATTCCAAAACGTTTTGATAGATATTATGGCCTAAAGCCCCGGAACTGTGCAAGAGATAGCATTAGGAACTACACTGATCGATTGAACCCAGAGAAAACTGAGGGGATGTCTACATCTTTTCACTTTGAAAATCATTCAAAAATAGTTTTAACCAATAACATTGCCTACATCGGGTCAGCGAATTTTTCCGATGAAAGTGCGAGAAGTCGTGAAACCGGCACATTGTATAGAGACCCCCTTATGGTTCAAAATATCATCGACTATTTGGTACCTTTGTTTGAGGGAGAGGCAATTCAGTATTTTGGTAATTCCCTGAATCAAAGACTTCTTGCTTTTACCTTATTGCTATCAGAAGTTGTAATAGCATCGGAAAAAATAAAAGATGGGATGTACACGTTTGTTGGTTATCCACGCGAAGACATAGAGGTATTTAACTCTTCGGACCCATATCTGTCTGATCAAGTAATAAGTGGTCTATTTGATTTGCTGGTTGAATTGGAAGAAGAAATCGAGGTACTAAAAGATGTTAAAGGACTTGAATATCTTTCTGAATATCTAGATAGTGATATATTAGAATATGCTAGGCGGCTTATCGATGATCGAACGCCAATTAGAGATTTGTCTAGATTCGACTATCAAAATTACGCCAGTGATTTAATTAACGATGAGTTGTTTTATGTCGATGATTTAGGCGAGGCGGGGGATGAGGCGAGTCAACTCTCTTCGGAAAAGCATACTGAACTTGCTGAATTAGCAAAAGAAAGCATTGAAGAGCTTTTCAAGCTATTGAATCAAATTCAAAGTTCAATGCAGAGTATTGTTCATGAGTTAAGCAGACTGCATCGTCAGCAACTTACCATCGACAACACGTAAATGTGAGACTAGGAAAAACAAGGCCATCAAGGTGGGGGGGGAGTACAAGTTTCAGTCCAGGATAATGGAGTTATCACACCTGGTCTTTATCACAATCATTGAGAGGTATCTGCTTCCAAAAGAACAACAATTTTTTGTTGATTGGGAAGGAGTTCTTATTTAACTGTTACAGATAACATGCTTCGCTAACGAAGTCAGTCGACCAACGTGATCGGTTTAACTAACCGGCAGGTCGGCTGAACGCGATATGAATGCATCTCTCGACATTCTTAAGTGTTATGGTATTCCTAACCGATAATAATATTAAGGGCTGAGTACGAGCCCTCCAGGAAAAAAGAGGTAACGAGTCGCATAATTCTAGAAGTCCTTTTGTAACGTAACAGGGAGGCAAAAATGTAATTATGGATTGGGAGTTTGTATGGATACTATTTATAGGTCTCATAATGATAATTCTAATGCTGAAATTAAGGAATAAGCGAAGAAACTCGGAGCTATTACATTCATTTCTTACCGCGATTATTTATTTCTTAGCTTCTATGCTCTTAACATATCTTGTTGTGATCAAATGGAGTGGTACTACTGTATATGATTATTACCATGAGTTGAAAAATAGTGGCTTTTTTGAATGGTACATACCTTATGTTTGTATTATTCTTGTCTCCGTAGTCATATGGTTCGTGTATAAACGTGTACAAAGACACCGGCTTTTGGAGTTCAAAAAGGCTTTAGAATCGATAAGAGATACACTAGGCGTGTTAGAAGACATTCGTTCCTATGATGGATTACTTGAAATTATGGAGCAGGATGCTGGAAATCGGCTTAAAGTTAGACTTCAAGAATGCCGTTTAGAAGTTGAAGATGATCATCAACGAGTATATCTTTATCTCAGTATTAATCCGTCTTTTATAGAGATATCCCAGTTTAAAGTTGCTCACCCTGGAACGGACATAGCTACACGAATGCTAGAATGGTTAAAAAACTTTGCTATAGAAAATAGAATTTATAATATTCGCATAGGGATTAATGAAACTGAAGCTGTTCAAACATTTGCTCAAGATCACGAATTTGTACTGTCACAAGAAACGAAAACCTGGAATCTACAACTACTGAAAAAACAATGATAAGTAAGGAAATTTGCATAATAAATTAAAAGTGGTTTTGATATTTTTAACTATTAGTTGTCAGAATTCCCCCGTCTTCTAAAGCGGAGGATGAATGGCAACGGTTTGCACTGCACAACCTCATAATGCCATAACACATTTATTCAGTCGCATTATGATAAAATGTTGTGTTATCAGTCCAATTAGACTCAAATAATCATTCAGTGTTCTCGCTCAATTATCACCTAATTCTAGTAATCAAGTATTGCAGAAAGGTAATCAATGCTGAAATATCAGCACGTCTGAAAGAGATATTTGAGTACATTCAGCCTAATTACAATGTTACCTTGCATAAACGGAACCATGATCGTGATCATGTTCATATCCTCATGAAGAAGCATCCGAATACGGACATTTCCAAGTTTCTGAATGCCTATAAGAGTGCATCGTCAAGGTAGATCAAGAAGGAATTCCCTATCATTTGTAAATCCTTGTGGAAAGCGAATTTTTGGTCACTTTCCTATTGCCTGCTACTAATGGTGGAACACCGATAAACGTGATCAAGAAGTATATCGGAACACAAGGTCAGAAAGGAGGATAGGACTTGCTGAGAGCCTATAAGTATCGCATCTATCCAACAGCCGAACAGCGACAGTACCTTGCAAAAGTGTTTGGTTGCGTTCGGTTCATCTACAACAAAATGCTTGCGAAAAGCCGCCCAAAACTCCTTTTCGCGATCCGTAAATATTTCGAAGCGCTTTTCGTGACCCTCAAGGATCGCCGCGCTTGTTTTCGGGTCAGAATAGTCGTGATTAATTGCCTGTTTGACCGCATCAACTTTGCGCAACATCAATTCAGAGTATCAATGAGGTACTATCTATTAGTCTGAAGGAACGACGAACCGTTGAAGTGATTTACTGCGTGAATGGATTTGTCCAAGCTGTAATGTACATCATGATCGGGACGTGAACGCTGCCAATAACTTGCTGAAACTCGCATTGTAATTGCATTTATTGGGTTAGGGACTAGCCTGTAAGCTTGGGGTAAACTTGGAGCAGTAGCTCTATTGACCAAGAAGCACCCACCTCTTAGGTGGTGTGTAGTTCACTGATTAATATCTTAGATTGACCTAAGGTGCTAGTGCAAGCACCCTAGGCATTCCCGATATAGAGGAATATTTAATTTGAGAGGAGATCTATTGGATGTTCAAAGTGATTTCGAAAAATTCAAACATTTTTACTGGCAACATTTCTTCACCAGATCACCAGGTTATTGCTAAGGATTACCGTCAAGTTGGGAACATACTTTCTCAGTACAATGTCATTTACATCTATGGACATGACGAAATGTTTTTGCCTCGCAGTCAGGTAAAAGGTTGGTTTGAAATATAAGAGATTTCATGACGAAGGGGAGATGACTTGAATAAAGAAGAACTGCTGAAGCTTCGGGAATTATAGGATTAAAGGTAGATGGCATGGTATTATCTGTATGTAATTTATCGCTCTTTATATTGGAGTGTTGATTGAAATAGTATATGCAAAAAAACCATCTGGCTCTATGCTAGATGGTTTTTTGTATATGAATTATTTGTCTACTCGTCTAATACGGACGGAACCATCATGGTCAACCCATTCAGGACTTCCTTTAGAACCATACCCTTCTACGAAATATACATTCCCATCAGGAGCTTGTACTTCTCCTGATCCAAAGTAAGAGTCCACCCAGCCATGGCGAACAGTATTATAACCTTTGTCCTGTATGATTCCCAGCTTTATAGCCTTGCCCTTCACAAATTCCTCGATGGCAGTTTAGTACCTCTGCTCATAAGAGATTTTGCGATCCCGCAGCATAACAAGGATACCGTAGAATGCACGAGCACTCAATTCGAGGGTCTGCTCACCAAAAATTATTGACAAGTCTTCGCCATCTTCGAGTGCGTCCCAAACGGCCTCATCGTAGTTTCCCGGGGATAACATGCTATAGAGGGACATTTTTTCTTCCCTCCCGCATCTCAACTCAGGAAGGATTGACTCTGGTGTCAATCCATATATTGCATGGATTAACTGGAGTAATATCTTTCCTGTATTGGAGTAGGAATTAGGATGCAGTGAGAACTGCATATCTTGAAGTAGACCGTATGTATCAAGAATTTTAGGGACTGCATCCAATCGTTTTTCGTTACACCAAAACACACGGCTACTATTGGCCATAACATTTTTCCACTCACCAATAGTTTTTGATTCTGGTTTTGAATGAATCATTATTTTCTCCACCTTGATGAGCCTGCGGCGTTATTTATTTCGTTTCCCTTATCTTGATTACACCTCAACACGAATATATCATGTAAACAACTAAATATTCGTGTTTTGTTTTAATTTATTTACGATAACGCGAATATATCGTATTGTTTATTCATGGAGGTGGTACTAATGGAAATTAAAGTTGATGCAGAACATCAGATAGGGAATATTGTTAAAATGATGCTTGCAAGTCGTGGGCGATCAAGTATAAAGGGTTTAGCCGATGAAATAGGGATGCATGAGAATACTTTTAGGTCAGCGCTCAACAAAGGTTCATTACGATTAAAAGATTTTGTACGTATTGCTGACGTACTAGGATTTAATTTAAGCATAAAGGATGGGGAGGAGAGGAAATGAACGACCTAGTGCACATGCATGTCTACTTTACAGGGCGATGCACGAAGTGTAAGCATTACAATGAAATATTTGTCTACGACTACGGAAAAATGACGTACGAGGAACAGGACGCAGCAATGGATCACGTAAACCACCCTGTAGTCCCTATCGCTTGTAGCAAATGTGGTGCAGAGTATCCTGCAGAGCATATCGTATATCGAGAGATGTTGCGCAAAGTTGATGCGGTCAAACAGGCAATTAATCACGACTATACTGACCCGGAAACAAGCGCGGCGATCCTTGAGGGTCACGAAAAGCGCTTCGAAATATTTACGGATCGCGAAAAGGAGTTTTGGGCGGCTTTTACAGATTACGCGTTAGATAACTGGCAGGCTGCTGTATCAGAGTTGGCACGTACAGAAGTTAATGCAGGGTTTGTCGCACTTGGTAAAAGTCCAACCCTAAAGTCAGACCTACACGCTCGTCGTGAGGCACAAAAGGTGGCACAAGCAGACCGACGCTCATTTTGGCATTCTGCCAATGCCGAATTTGTAAAAGAGTTGCTTGAGATCGGCGCAATGGGATGGGTCCCTGTTGATTACGCTAAGCACTATGGCGCTAATCGTACCCGTTTTGGTATTATGCATTTTCCCATTGCGGAGGGACTTGAAGATCTACGGACAAAGTACATTGGACTGCTATTCAAGCGCGAACGTGGCGACAATGCTTTTCTGCTGCGACGGATCGGTCAATTGTCCGATACAGCTCACAAACAGACAGTAAAGTACAATAAGCTCCTACGCCAGCTTGACGAGCAAAAACATATTATTGCTAATCTGCAGGACAAGTTAGGTGCGGCTAACGCTCAAATTTACAGTCTATCCGATCAGAAGCCAATCACAGATCGCAGCAAAGATGACATACGTCGTATACGTGAGCTTAAAAGCTTTGTAGCGGATTTATTAGAAGAGCTCCGGAAGTTGCGTCCAAACGAACCAGAGGACGTTCTAGAGCCTGCAGTGCTGGACGAAGAGATCTCAAGCGAAGGAAATGTGTCTGCTCCAGATTTGTCCACTTTAGATGGGAAAACAGTCGCGATAATTGGCGGCTACCGGAGCAGGCGGGATAACAGCGGATACCCTTGCGATATTATAGCGCACGATGGACGCAAACATGATCCTGACTTTTACGATGCAT
Source organism: Paenibacillus polymyxa M1 (assembly GCF_000237325.1). Taxonomy (NCBI): domain Bacteria; kingdom Bacillati; phylum Bacillota; class Bacilli; order Caryophanales; family Paenibacillaceae; genus Paenibacillus; species Paenibacillus polymyxa. The sequence continues at coordinate 21,543 of NC_017543.1, read as the reverse complement.
TAAAGCAAGCAGACATCATCGTTGTGCTGACACGTTTCATCTCACATGCCAGCGAGTTGGAGGCAAAGGCAACAGCTGCACAAGACGATAAGCCAATACACTATATTAAGGAAACCAATATAGGGTCTATTCTTAATATAGTGGCACAAAAAAACTAAATGAGCCTATCAAGGGACAGAGGATTATGGACTGTATGCTGCCTTGTGTGGACGTAATTATAGTTCGAGGAAATAAACAGAGGGGAGAGCACAGGGAATTAGTTATATGAGATATGCATTTTAAAGAACTAAATTTTTATAGTAGTTTGCAGTATGCGAAAATTGTCTATTCTTATAAGAGAGGAGGGATGTGCTATGTGTGGAAGATTTACGCTTACAGCAGATATAGCCGATGTAATGAACACGTTTTCGGTAGATAGTAAGAATTATGAGTATACTCCAAGATACAACATTGCACCGTCCCAGACTATATCAGTAATCACGAATTATAATGGGCACAGGGCGCTCGAAGCTTATCGATGGGGACTTGTACCGCGGTGGGCAAAGGATATCAAGATTGGTTTCAAAATGATAAACGCCAGGGCTGAAACATTGAAAACCAAGCCAGCATTCCGTAATCTATTGTCTAGGAATCGAGTTGTTATTCCTGCAGATGGATTCTATGAATGGAAGAAAATGGGTGACGAAAAGCAGCCTTATAGATTTCAACTTAAAGGACAGAGGATATATGGTTTTGCTGGTCTTTATGATGAATGGACTGATCCTAATGGAGACAAGTTGCGCAGCTGCACCATTATTACAACCCAGCCGAATGAATTGGTACAGAATGTGCATGATCGAATGCCGGTGATTTTGGATAATAGCTCTGTCAATGAATGGCTAGATCCTGACATAACAAAATCAGAACAGGTGCTAAGATTACTGCAGCCTTATCCAGCTGATTCCATGGTCTCGTATCCCGTTTCTAGGGCTGTGGGGAATGTTCGTAATACTGATGCCAGTTTAATTGAAGAAATCAATCTAAACTCAAAATAACAATTTCGGTTATTGATGTGATATACGGTACTCTTTACATTGAATAAGATATTGTTTTATACTATGTAAATAATAATTACCAGTTTGGCGGTGTCATGCGACCTACCCGCTTATTTTATTTAAAATACACTTTTCCTAAAGTGCTTTTCTGTGCTTACATGCAGAATTCATCCTTTAAGAAAAGTGTATTTTTTGTTTTTTACAAAATTTAAGCGATATGTAAACTGTAATTAGAAACATTAATTTAAGGAGGGGGCACTGACGGTGGAGTTATCAATACACCTAAAGATGCAAACCAGGTATACATTGTCTACTTTGTTGAGCAAAAGAATAATGAATAAGTGTTATATTGACGAGTCCTGTATTTAATTTTGGAGTCGTTTTTTTAATATCAAAATAGTGAGGAGAAAAATGAATGGAATTAAAATGGATTTGTAATCAAGAACTTTTCCCATGTATCAATGTTTCTTTGATGGAGGACATATTAGGGCTTGCCAATGAGTCGAAAATGTCCACTTTAAGATTCTCTAAAGAATACAACCTTCAATATATTGGGGAGCTAGCTGAAAGATGGAATGAAAGAAATATCGTCAATAGCAACCAAGACATTATAGCACTGATCCTAGGAATTTCACTTTGTTCATCTGGTACTTTCCTCTATGATCAAAAAAAATTATTCATCAGTAGCATATGTGATTACTTAAAAATGAGTTGGAACGGATTAGCTGCTAGTGCAATATTGAGTTTTGGGTACAGAGATCTGAATCCTAATCCAGAGCTAGAGCTGATTCGCGAGAGACTCATTCAATCTGCTAGCACCTACGAGTATGAAGCAGAACGTATATTACAGATTTCCCTATTATCTCGTGTATACGAGTTACAACCCCATTTGGAACTCCGTAAATACATTCTGTCTCTAATAGACGGTCTATGCTTAGATATAAAGGACCCTTTTCTAGAGTATCCGTTATTGCTTCTATTAAGTGATGTATACCATCAACTAGAAAAACCAACTTCTAAAGAATTTAAGACAAAGGGTAGAGGGAGGTTACTTCAAGCTATCGCAGCACTTCGAAATAAAGAGGTATTACAAAATCAGCATTATAATGAAATTCTTAAAGTAAATGATCAAGATATATCCATACTCAATTTCTACATGGCTTTCCAGAACACGCCTGATGTGCATTCGATAACAGGTCCTGGGTTTGATCGAATCAAAGAAAACTTCTTCTTGCTTCAGTTTACCTCCGAAAATGACTTGCCACTTTATCTGATCGAATTAATTGATGAAATGAGTTTCGGCAGCAAGTCTGAGAAAGAAAACCCTCTAGATTTCCTCTTACGAAAATTTAATTCCATAGGTCTCACTGGCTTTCCAAATCGAAACAACTTAAAACTGCTCATAAGTAAATGTGATACCATTCTTCTAAAACATTGTAGTAATTCGTACATCGAGCTTCTTAGAGAAGAGCTATTTATAGAGGAAAGACGTAACACAATTATCCAGGTACTTCTGGAGAGTCATGCACTGAATGAAGAAGAATTTAATTATCTTCAAGAGCTGAGTGACAAGTTTGAAATTGCAATAACGTCTACCTTTAACTATACCGCCATGTGTTTGGAATACGAACATATAACCTTGCATGATGTTGGAATGTTGATTCAAAATGACATGATAAACATCGTAATATCAATTTTGAAGAAAAATGATCAGCATGAAAAACTTCTTAATCTATTAGAGAAGGTACCTAGTGAATATCATAAGTTTTTACTAGAAGGCTCCCAATTCACTCTACTAAAAACAAATATGATAGATGAGTATAAACTGCGTTTATATCCTCTTTACATCAATGCGCTTTTTGCCTACAAATCAAGCAAATTCCCCTTAATATTATTTGAAATACTACAAACAAGCGAGTTCAAAGATTTATTTCAGCTTTCTACTAAAAAGATTGATGAGATTGAACAAAAGCTTTTTACAAGCAATCTTCTCCCCAGTGAAATACAAAACAAAATTAGAACCAAATATATGACACCTGATGAACTTGAGCAGGCATATATCCTTGAATTATGCGAAGAGGTCAATTTGAGCTCATGGTACAAATATAGTTCTTATGCAGAAAAAAATTGGGATAGAATTACTAAAAATTTAGAGCTGCGTCAGGTCTTTTTTACAAGATTTATAGACCTTGCTAATGAAATAGCTGATGAATATAATCTTGGACGAATTCTAGTTTTACTGTATCAATTTCGCTCAAATAAAGCTTTTACTCCTGAACAAATTATGTCGTTGGAGGATACTCTAACTGAAAAAACAAAACAATTACTATTTACAAAGTGAGGAAATCAAATATGATAACAACAATGATCAATAATCATCTATCAATGATTCAAGAAGCAAGATCAAAAGGGATTCCCCCTCAAAAGTTGGAGAACATCATTCTTGATAAACGGCCGTGTATTACCTTAGTTTCAAGAGGTGTAAATATTAGTGCTGTTTCATGGAATAATGCATTATCCTCAATCAATTTAATAAATTTCATTAATACAACTTCATTAGCAGATGAAATTGTTGATAACTTGTTACGATCAAGATATCCTCTTTCTGAGATAGAAAAAATAATCAAGTTGCCATACATTAAGAGTGTATATAAGAAACTTAAGAATGAATATAGAGGCAATGCGTGGAATGGACTAACTTTTGCTGATTGGCTTCTGGATGCCCTCTCTTATATTTCGGTTTATGGGTTTGACCGAGTGGGAATGAAGGATTTACTTTCAACTATATCTTCTTTGAACTCTTGCACGCATATTAAAGATCATTATCCGGGCCTATGCGTTGAAGATCGCGTGAAAGTTATTCGACTTTGGAGTATGTCCTACATGAATATTAATAAAATTCCAGAATATGAAAAGTACAATATAATAAAAGGATCTCTCCCTTTTGTAGATATATATGAAGAAGCTAATGAAGTGTTGGGTCCTTCAGACTTTACTCAAATATTCCCTGCATTCCATCAGTCATTAGTAATATCGCCTAATAAGGAAGAGTTATTGAAAAGTATACGTGTTCTTCTTAATGAGCAGGATTCAAATATATTAGCTCATTATTTTAAGGAGTTATACGGAGTTAATGAAAGTATTGTGTTGGATTCAGAAATACACAAGCTGTCAAAAAAAATCACTGAGCATAGCTCGAAAGACGTCTATAACATTATTTACGGTGAGCAATCGCTTGCATATGAAGTTCTTTCCTCTACAAGAGAGCTTGAACCGTATCAAGTGAATTTTCTTAAGCGATGCGTAGAAGCTAGAAAGAAAGGGTTCTTAAAGCTTATTCTAAACGATCGAAAAGGGCTTTACCAGAATTTGAGTTCTAAAAATATTCTCTTCAAAGATGAGTTCCAAAGGATTGTTAACCTGAATACGTTAAATGAAAAGAATTTGTTGACACTTTCCGGTATGAAGTATAAAGAGGAGTATTTCGATCTTCTCAACCCTGATATTCACCTAACTTTTGATGAATTTTACTTTCTATATGGTAAGAAAAAAATAGACATTGATTTTTATTATACTCTTGCCAAGTCTTTTAAAGTTGAGGAAAGATTGAAAATTAGCCGTGAATTACCAGAACTCTTTACAGTAAAGAATCTTTATCAAACAATCGAGGATTTATTTGAGGCTCTGATAGCATTGGTTAGCATCAAGCCGATTAAGCAATGGATTAGTGAAGAACAAATAAAATTAGAAGATGCAAAGGATTATCATTATTTGAAAATGTTACTCGTACCACACCGATTTGAAAAATTCAAGTCCAGTGTGAAGAGGGGGAGCGATGTTGATTTTATCCTTAATGAAAAAGAGTTATTATCAATTGCTGATAATCTTGAAGAAGCAAAACTATTATTTGTTGAGCAAAATGAAGCATGTCGATTTGTATTGAATACACTTGGAGCTACACGTGAATTTATTCAGAAGTACAAAGGAAATATTGTCAACTTCTACGAAAAAGGACTTTGTGATATATTCCAACAACTTCATAAAAATTCGTCATTTGAAAAAAACATGTTACTCAACTTAAACCTCATTACAAAGGCTGAACTGTCAGGTAAACTCAGTGATATCAAATTCGCGAAAGAAGATTTTGAATTAGAAATTGGACTACCGGTACCTTTAGGTGTAATAAGTGAATGGGTTAAGAACATAACAACAAACACCAAAGAAATTAATATCCATGAGACATTTGATTATGAATCTACACTGCGGCTTGGTGAGTATCCGGTACCTACTTGTCTGCACTGGAATAATGGTAGTTATTCTCGTTGTTTACTGAGTAATTTTGATACCAACAAAAAAATCCTTCTGGCTAAAAACCGGAGAGGAAACATCGTGGCCCGGGCTATTATACGTTTAACTAAAGGTTCCGACAAATTTGTAATAAATAAAAATAATAAAGAAAAAAAACTTAGATTTAAGGACGTAGAAGCTGAACCTGAGCAAGATATTTTTCAGAAAGTGAAGCCAAAGGAAGAACTTGTATTGTTCCTTGAGCGTTGCTACACTTCTATGGATGGGAAATCTGCTTTAGAGATGCGTAAAAAATTGGTTAAGTTAGCGATTGAGAAAAGTAAAGCGCTGGGTGCGAAGTTAATTATGGCTGAAGAATACGCTAAAGAAGGTATACTTGAGTCTCAACAATACACCAAAGATAATTATTTTATCTTCGTCTCCTATTCCAAAAATGGCTATCAATATCTTGATAGCCTTTCTGGCCAAGCTAGCGAGAACAATGAAGGAAAATATATGAAAGCCAAGGTTGTATTCTGTAATGATCAATCTCAAATCGACTTGACCCCAGTGAAATGAGGTCATTTTAACTCAATAGTAGATATATCATCATTGAGCGTTCCCCTATCTATCAGGGGAGCGCTATTTAGTTTGTAATGAAATATTTTTTTACTGGCCAAAAGAAATATACATGATAATCAGCTGCTTGACCTTCGCATTTCAAATTGTTCCAATCCGAATTATGTTGTAAAATAAAATTTACAAAAGATTAGTACAGACTAGGTGAAGGTTCTAGAAAGTTAACTATTTTCTTTTTATATGGGCTTTTGTCTTTATAGATTTTTCACCACTTTTTTAAATAACTGTGAATGAACTTAAACAGAGTTTACATAAATAATAGCTAGTAAGGAGTGGGAATTTTGTATCAACACAAACCTAAACACAATTTGTTGTATACCTTAACTTCCATGCGTACCAGGAGTAAGGCATGAACATTAACGATATAACAATTAAAAATTACGAACTTGATAAAGCTGAAGAAACATTAAAATTTCTATTAGAACAAAAGAAAGAATATATTTCAAATTCCAGGGCGAAAAATACAGTTAAGTCTTACAAGTCTGATTGGAAACATTTCATGCAGTGGTGTAAACACAATCAATTAAGTTATCTTCCAACCAATGATGATGCATACTCATTATATTTATCAAACCTAGCTACTAGAGGTTTTAAAGTAAGTACGATACGCAGACGAATGAGTTCCATCGCGCAGGCACATTTAGTAGCGGGGTATCCATCTCCGACAACTGCACACATTAAGGTTGTATGGGCAGGTATTAAAAGAGTGCATGGGACAACTGAAATCGGTAAACTTCCTGTGGTCGTAGATATAGTGAAGCAAATGCTTAATGAACTGCCAGATAAACTTCAAGGTGTGCGTGATCGAGCGATATTGTTGATTGGATTTGCCGGTGCCTTCCGCCGTAGTGAGCTGGTGAGTTTAGACATAGAATCCATTAGTGTTGTAAAAGAAGGTCTGATTGTTCAAGTGAACAAATCTAAAACGGATCAGGAAGGAAAAGGGGAGTCTATTGGTATTCCTTACGGCATGTTCGAGCAAACCTGTCCTGTACGGGCATATATCAACTGGATTCAAGCTGCAGGTTTAAAATCTGGCCCAGTATTTCGATCTATAAACCGGCATAATCAGGTTTCTCATACACGATTATCTGACAAATCTGTAGCATTAATTGTTAAGCGATACATTAATGCTGTTGGACTTGACGAAAAACTTTATTCTGGCCATAGTCTACGAGCTGGTTTTGCTACTACTGCAGCTATGCTTGGTAAAAGTGAGCGGTCTATTATGGATCAAACACGTCATCGTTCTGAAGCGATGGTTCGTAAATATATAAGAATGGGCTCTTTTTTTAAAGAGAATGCAGCAGGTAATATTGGGTTGTAATTAAATAAATCTCTTTTCTCTTGATATCTTGTAATCATAACCGTTAAGTACAGTTTTCAATAACTCTAACTAACTTTTATTCAGTCGTTTTCTAAAAAATTTGCAAAGAGGTCTTGTGGAGATTGAATTCCTTCTCTACCGACCTCTTTATATTTTGCCAACTTAATTTTGAATCCGATTCTTCTAATATAGAATATGAAAAACTAGCTGTTTGAAAAGATAAGACGAGTGAAGACCATCAAATCATCCTGTTTATGTATGAATAGTTATCTTAACATATGATTTGATCAACAGAAGTTCCTCATAGCTATTTTTCATCTGTTATACCGAGTAAGGCAACCACTTGTTTTCTATATCGTTTAGTCTTTCGTGTTCCATGGATGAGATTGGATAATCGTGACGCGGGAATTTTGTTCATATCACAGAATGTTTTCTGATCCATCTGTTTCTCGATAAGTTTCTCCTTAATTTTCCACCCCAATGGGGTTATGGGGTGCTTTTTTTTCTCCAAAAACTTCACCTTCTTTATAAATATTCTTATTTGTTGGTTTATTTTATCAAAAGCTTAGCACACAATTAGGAAAATATCCGAAACGAATTCTACGTATGTATGAGAAATGTATATTTACTATATTTTATAATTAAATTAATTTTCCCTTATATAAGGGAACAACGGAACATAAAAGGCAACTTTCATAAGATAAAAACGACAATTCTTAAGTATAGTGACAGTAAATGCTAAAGGAAGTATTTTCCTAGCCGTTTTGATTTATGTTAAATTATTTGATTTAAATTTTTTTTGATATGCAACAAGACCTTAGATCGGCTTGGCATTAAGGCTTGTAGCTGCCTGGGTAGGTGCTACTGTACCTACAAGTAGCACCGTCGCTGCGGAAATTGAGCTCATCATCTTTTTAAGCATTAAAAGAACTCTCCTAAAAATAGTATGGGGGATATGCTCTGCCTGCTGAACTAAAGAAAAAAGTTCGCTCGCCTATAGAGGATGAATCTTACATTTACTTTTTCTAATCAGATTCTGTGTATGACACCGCTTGGCAAAAGCTCTTCGGGGTCGCATAAGCTGCATGCTAGGCTTTGCACGTAGTTTAGCAGGAGACTAGTGAAAATTAAGTTGTATTGAAGTGCTCTTTGTTATATGTAGATTGTTAGAAGAGTCGATTTAGATGTTAAAAAAAGAATGTCGATTACATGATGGATCAAGAATATTAACGATATCTTAACTAATGATTAAAACTTATAACAATTTTTTAAGTTGAGAAATACGAGGTTGGGAGGTTCCAAGTATTTTTGCATATTCTTTTTGTGTTGAATTCGGAAGTTCCAACATTATCTCTTTGAGTTTTTTAATCATTTGTTGAGTTGTATAGTGAGAACGTCTTACTTTTTCTTGTGGGAATAAATTACTCGTGTCTTTTTTAGGGAGGGATATCGCATTTCCACTTTTCAATTCCCTTATACAGTCATTGCAGAGAAAACTCTCTTTGAAATATGTTAACTGTTCAATTGAACCGCACATTTTACAAGACATCCCGGTATACTTCCGGAAAGCTAAAGTATTTGTGTCTTGATCCATAAATATTTCGACAGGATCACCTACATTAAAGTCCATCGATGTTCTCATTTCTTTTGGTATAACAATTCGACCAAGGACATCCAATGGACGTGTCATTCCAGTACTTTTCAACTCACTCACCCTTTGTATTAGAATAAGGATATTATATATGAAAATTACTGTTACATAAATAAAAAAATCGAAATCAATGGGTTTAATTACAGTTAATGTTTTATTTTGAACTATAATAGTTTCACTATTTGAGAGTATACGAGTTTTTAGCGTCATACATTAATAATAAAAATAATCGCAGAATACCAGTACTCTGCGATTAATTCTCGATTGGAAAGAGAAACAGCAAATCTGTGACGTAGCATATATTACTCACCGAGCTTATTCTCGTCATATTCAAGAGCAGCTTTTTCAATTTGCTAAGCATCGAACTCACACGAATGTCAATCGTTTTTTTCAATGGTTCATTTATCCTCATGCATCCGTTTTAAAAAGCGTGAAGAGGTCAGTTCATGCTTGGAGTCGCTAAAAATCAGTTGTTTGACTATGATTTAGCTTGGAATATAAAACATTTTGTTAAACTGATGGTCTTTTATTGCCCTGATGTTCTACTACCAATATGCTTTACATAAAACTTATATATATTTTATACTAAAGATATAACAAACATTATTTTGGGCAGTGTCATGCGACTTATCTGCTATTATGTTCTAAAAACATACACTTTTCCTAAGTGCAAATCTGTATTTTACAGAATTCTTTTGCATTTAGGGAAAGTGTTTTTTTGTTTTTTAAACAGTAGATATCGCTGTTCTCTTCTCTAATGTTGTTTATCTAATAAAGAAAGGAAAATGCTGATGACTAGCATCGTATCGCTTTCATTACTAAAATGCGTCAAGAAGCCCCTCTGCCGACATACATCAAGTCCTAAAAAGAAGTTGAGAGGTATATAACGACTCAGAAGATGTCTTCGTTAATTTCTTAATGAAGCTTAGAGCCCAAAGAGATGATTTAATCTAAGCGTTAGTAAGTACCAACTTCACGTCATCTCTATGAAACATGGACAAAGAAATCCTTACCTGAAGATAAGTTTTAAAGACCAGTAATTTGGTATTACTAACTTCGCCAGATCATTATCTCTCTTGCTAATGACCCTTCCGGCTGGGATCAGACAAGATAAAATCACAGAATTGATTATCAAATCTCAATTCGTCGATCATTTTAGAATGTTTAATAATGCCTCAAGGAGATGAATAGTATGATTGAATCGTATTTAAGGAAGGAAACTGATACTACGGAACCTTACCAAAAAATTAGGTTGGATGCTGATGATCGTATAGATTTTGAATTTTCAGTAACTTACTCTGTTCTTGTCTCTGTAAATACGATAGGTAATTCTTTTCGTTATAAAGGCGTGGTATGCAAACCATATTCAAGAAAAGGAAAGTGTCGATGGAGAGTTAGTCTGGTAGCTTGTGGAGGAGAGTATGACAGTTATGACAGTCTGACTTTACAAGTATTGAACCAAACAGCAATGTCTCTTAAGCATGCCAGAAAATTGATAGCAAACTCCATTGTAGAGTTTGAAGCAACGCCTCGCTACAAAGTAGAAATATGGTCTAAAATCCTGGATTCAGACCGTCGTGTTCCCATTTTAAAAAAAGTAGATGGTGAATTCATTTGGGTTGCAACGACATGGGAAGAAGCTTCTGCAGCTATACAGGGAAAAAGGACTTGGAAGCCAATTGGAAGTTTATATGAACTTCCATTTGGAAGTGGAGAATTCTATTACCGAGAAATGAAATGGGAACAGCAATACAGGCTATACAAAGATGGAACAAGAGATTGGAGTAGTCGTAGAAAAATTAAGGAGACTTATTATGTTAGCATTAAGGTTAGCGAAAGGGATTACCCTGAATTAAGAAGCATAAAAGATAAAGAAATGATAGAAAAAATCAACGAAGCTGTTGGAGATATTAACGAAAAATAAAAGTTTGTTCAATAAAGGAAATTCCAGCGAAAAAGACATTCGTGATTTAGCCGACATGTTACACAACATTAAGGGGAAGTGCCGGTGACGTACTATAGCCACCCATTTATTTTCGAATTATATAAAGGATGGCGTTTTACAACCCCAGAAACAAAAGTAGGATGAACATATTCATCTAACATTATTTTTGAAGTGAATAATGGATTTATAAAATTCTTACTTTAATGTGATAAAGGAGTAACATCAAATGGTTCGAACAATTATATATAACGAGAGAAATTACTTTAATGAATTAATGAAAAAAGAAAATAAATCTGTAGAGTTTCTAGAAGATATAGGAATGAGTTTTGATAACAGAGACTTAATTATCACTTTTGAAAAATCGGAACTAACCAATAGTTATACTCTTCTTATAACAGATTTAGATAATAAGGTAATATCATTTAGTTCGTTAAGTGTTACTTCAAGGAATGAGGTTATTAAGGAGTGGAATGAATTCCAATTTGTATAATGTTTCAATTGACCAGCCTAGTGGCTGGTTTTTCTCATATGAGTGAGTAAGCCTAGTTTCGTTCCTCTTTAATTTAAGTACATCCGCTATAATATAATTGCTAGTATATTTATACACATAAAGGGAGCGGTTCATGTATATATCCCTATGTCTATTGGATGTTGCAGAGCATAAAGGGAGATTTACTCCACTATATAATGGGTTTAGCAAAAATGCTACCCAAGAAAGGATAGTGTCAATTATGAAATTTAAGAAAGCTTCTTTTTTTACAGTCGTTGTTTCTTCAGCCTTAGTACTGGGTGCTATGTCTGTTTTTGCTGCAAATTCTGGTGAGGAGGGAGGGGAAATGTTCTAAGTCCGAGTACGCCTGAAATCCAAGCCATCGAAAATGATCATGACACAAGCTTCAGTCCATCTACCTCAGCACAAGAAGCTGGTGAAGGTGCCGATTTTAATTACGATTCATTAAAGGATTACATTGCCTATGGTTTAACTTATGATAAGAAAGAAGACAGATTTCTCTTTCATGACAAGCAAGTCAGATTGTTTGTTGATAAGGATATAAAAAATGAAGGTAAATCAAATAATTTTTACTATGATGCTAAAGGTAAATCTGATTTCAAAATGATAAGAGACGATAACAATAAGATAATCAAAATAATGGAAGTTAATGAGACTGAGTTACAAGCCTTAAGTAAAACATTTGGATTTATAATCACTGATGGAAATTTAAGGTTTGATTAATTAGAGTCGTTGTATAAGGTACTGAAAAAGCTTTAAACCGTATAATGGGAAAGAAAACCTTGTGAAATGATGGTTTTCTTTCCCATTTTAATTACATCCACTTTGCGGAGAGGCGGTCAGCTTCGCTGGTATTATCCCATGAAAAAGAACCGGCAAGCAGGCCGGTTCTTTTGTTTCATTAAGAGTTTTGTGCGCGTTATGTAAACGAAGAAAAGTATGAGGAATGTGTATGACAGAGTAGGTCCTTATCAACACAACATGAATAAACATAAAGAAATTTTTAGCATATTGTTGACTGTCGCGACTGCGACATGATATAGTTAATCTATAAATACAGTCGCGATTGCGACGGTTAACGAATCTAACATTGAGAGTGGTGATTAAATGAATGTTCTTGATCAAGTCACGAACGTCCGCGGTTACGCCAAGTACCTTGGACTTGACCCGACCAACCGATCTGTATTACGAAAAATTCAACGCCAATGTGAACGTGGCGAACTTCCCGCAAAACTAGATGAAGGTACATGGAAAATAAAATTACCGCATGAGGGAGAATTGATCATGAAGAATTGGGAAAATCTTAGAGAATTCTATCACGATGGAATGGTTCTTATACACGCAGGCTACGGGAATGATCAAAATTACGGAGAGAACAACAATAAGATATCACAATTTTATATAAACCAAGTACCGATCAGTAAGCCTACTAAGCATTTTGCGGTAACATGGGACTTTAATGAGTTCAAAAACAGCGAAGCTGCCGCATCATTTGAATGGCCAAGTCCCCATGCCGCGTTATTGATAAATGATGAACAGAAGCAACCACTTGTTGACTATTTCTCTGGATCATCTTTCGTCGCTTATGGTAGAAGTCTAAAATTTAATGACATGAGTATAACGATCCTCAACAGGCCCGTTGAATTTGAAGGTGTAACTGGCTCGCTGAGATATTACGCTGGGGCTACTGATGCTGATGGCAATGTATATAAGGTGTTCTGGAACATGTTCAACATTTTCGACCCAGTTGAGATCGTAATGACGGTTGATAACAACCGATATTGCAAGCATTGTTTAAAAAGATGGGTTAAAGACGCTGACACTACAAAGTGTAAGCATGAGTGGGTGCAAGATATGGAGTAAGTACTTTAGAGACTCATTTTAAGGTGATTGTTAGTGTTATTTAGAAAGGAGGGGATAGTCATTGAACCTTGCAATACACAATCAAACCTACTGTATCTATTGTGAGGAGCCATTTGATCCAGAGGGAGACGATATTCATCCCAATAGGAGCGGGTTCTGGTGCAGCTGCTGTGACTGGTTCAATTTCTTCGATCCCAGTCAGGACACTCGAAAATTCACTCTGGTTTTAGAAGAGAATTCAAGCATCAATGAGCCTCCTCCGATGCAAAGAAGGATTAAACTGAATAAAAGATTGTCACTTCTACGATTTCCGGGGGCAAAAAGTAAAGTCGCTGATCATCTCTACCAATATATTTCTGCAGGTAAGACTGAGATGCTTGTAAGTCCCTATGCTGGTGGGGCAAGTGCGGAATTAGCGTATCTACACGCTGGGGTTTTTAAAAATCTCGCTTTAAATGATAAAGATTTTGGCATTTATTCATTGTTTCAATTAATTAAGATATTTCCAGAAGCCCTGACTATGGAGATTCAACACGCCAAACCTACGCACGATGACTACATTCAAGCCCGGCAGATAATTAAGAGTGATTATGTAGGTTGTGACCTGTTCCAGGCTGCATGGAGCCTCCTTCTGGTCAATCGCCTCGCTTTCTCAGGGATCTTCAAGGCTAATCCACTAGGAGGAATACGAGGGAGCCGACAGAAACTGCTTTCGCGATGGAACCCAGATGACCTGTGTAAGCGAATTAACACTATTCACGCCATGGGTGACCGCTTTACTGTTCACAACCAAGATGCCATTGAGTTTATTGAGGAATATTATTGGTACGATAATGCAACACTCCTGATCGATCCGCCCTACGTGAAACAGGGGAAGAATTTATATTTACATTACTATGACGAGGACGATCATCTGAAGTTACAATTGTTACTGGATGGACTACATCAAGAGTTTCCATGTGCAGATCTCATTGTTACATATGATAACGATCCACTGATCGAGCAAATCTATAAGTTTCCTGAGATCACTCGCCTTAAGAGAAGATTCAGTGCGTAGGAGTTACCATCGTCTATAAGTTAAAGTAAGTATACCATTGTAAAAGTCATATCGTATAAAAGAATACTTTGGTATCATGAGTAGTAATGAATCTATGGTGGTGTACAAATGACTGATAAAGACTTTAATGAACTATTAGATATATTCGAGCTTCGTCCCAGCTCCTATAAATACACGCCTCTCCAACGAGTAAATGATGTTGCGTATGAAAAGAGCTGGCAACAAGAAGCTTTGCTAGAGAAAGGCTACGAAATTGTCCATTCAGCACAAACAAAGCACCATGAGACGGTTATCGTGTATAGATCCTTGTGTAATGATGAGTTGGACGACACACATATTAACTTGAAGGCACGAATTATCTCAACTCGCGGGATTAAACCATTTTCCCCGCGCATGTTTTTGGTATATGATCCGGACGACAGCAGCTTAGACATCGCTGACATCCAGGTAGACGTTGCAGAAGCTAATAGAGGATACGGATCAATTTTTATGGCTGCTATGTTCAAACTAATTAAAAATCTTCCAGCGCCAGTTACACGGATTAGCGGATGGCTGTCGCCGGTCGATGCTGGCCATTTGGACAGAGCAGTACATTTCTATAAGAAACACGGGTTTACATACTTTAGCCAAAAAAATGAAATTCTCTGGGTAAACCCGATGGGGAATAGATAACAATTCAATATCTACATCAATGGCATTTCTGCAGCAGCAAGTGAAGAAGTACAGGTGAAGTTACGTTCTAGGGTGATTTCGTCCAAACTAGAACGTTAATTTGTTGCCAATCGCATCTTTTATAGCAAAATCTGAAGGTGAGGTTTCACGGTGATAGAATTATTGACGGTGGCAGTAACATCCGTATCTACTATGATCGAGTATGAAACGATACATTACGAATACGAAGGATCGCCAGAAGATGGCGAAGTTGCTGACGTAGAACGAAAATATAGATATGCCATAGACGTGCCGGTCATTTTTTTCATCGACTGGGTACGATTTTTAGTACACATGAAAGAAAGCAATATAGAACATCGCTATTACTATAGCAGTAGCCTAATTACGTATGATAGCAAGTATCCATACTGCTGGCAGTATTTCGATTGTGTCGAGAAAAACAAGTTTTACAAATATGGCAATAATAATGGTACTTATGCTTACTTCCTGGCCGAAGGGTTTGACATGTACGTGGTGCTGCATATTCCAGCTAATCAAACTATTAGAAGCTTAAGTTAATACTAGCTAAGAGGTAGTTCCAGCGAAATTGGCTCACCCCTTTACTGAAGCAAAGCTACGAAATTGTCCATTCAGCACAAACAATGCACCATGAGACGGTTATCGTGTATTGACCTTTGTGTAGGGATGAATTGGGTGGGAGGAAAAAACAATTCTCTGAGACGAGTATTGGAAATCGATCACAAAGACAAAAATAACCCTAATAGCGTTTGGGTTATTTTTGAGACCATCAAAAAAGATGGTACTGTTGGAAAGCAATCTGAATTTTGGGTTTATACGTTTCTTGAATGGGTAACCAGCATAGCTGAAGGATATCAAGATGGATCGTCTAGCACAGATAGTAACTAATTGAAGCAAATTTCTAGGGAGTTGAACTTATTAAGGAGTGATTACAACGAAAAATTTAAATACTGGGAACTTTGGCGTAATCCAGAGAACGGAAATCCCGAAGGGGACAAATGCATGGCTACACATTGGTCCGACGAGTGGTACAATATACAAGCCTTAATTCAAAAATCTGATGATGAAATTAGAGAGATAATATCAGCAGATATTGAATTTGTTCGTGATGTATATGGTGAAAAGGTTACAAAACGAAGCATTGAACCTGCATTCAAAGAATACAAGAAGATCCTAGAAAAACGCGGATTAATTGCTTCAATACATAATCCGAGTACCGCAAAATATCCAGGATAGGAGTTTAATAGTTTGAAAATATTAAATTTTTTTCGAGGAATGCTGGCAGCATATCATGAAAAAAAAGAGGACGAACTTGATGAAAAACTTGAAAAAGTCATTGATTTTGTTGATTCACTCTCTCCAAATGAAACGCATTACATTTTAGTCTCTATGATTCAAGCGGGAGCCGAATATGAAGGTATTTCTACAGATGAATTTATTGATGAGTTAAGTGATAAGGTTGTTATGCGTATTAGAAGGAATAATAACAACGATACAGCTAAAAGTAGAAACCAGAATTCATCACAGAATACCAAAAGCGTTTTACACTAAAAAAAGAAGAAACAAAGGGGCCGCATTTAGCGTCCCTTTGTTTATATGAGCACTCTGCAATTTGCTAACTACACTAAACAACCGTCCTTATTCATTTGTAGCGGAATAGATACGTCTGGTACTACCATAGGATTCATGCTGGAAAGAAGCATTTGGGATGGCTTGGTAAACTGAACTATTAGCAGAGACCTCATCTTACAAATCAGCATCATTTAAATGAGAACAATAAGATTCGTCATTCTACAATAGTTACGCAGTCAGTTAAACTTTTTTTGAATTAGGATAGAAATTTAGGTGATACGGCATTGGTATTAGAGGAGTTTATACAGACTTAGGAGGAAGCTAAACAATGGAGGATATTGAAAGAATCTTTTATAAAATGACTGGTGGAAAAGAGTGGCTTTATAAGGCGGAACATACTGAACAGAAGATTAAGAAAAATAATTTTCAATCCACGGATCTTATAGTGGGCGGTATCGGATCAGGGAGAACTTTTATTGACCCCTCATTACAAATGAGATTATATGCTAAAAATCGCGTCGATGAAAAGTGTGAAGTCCATTACATTGATTTATCTTTCAAAGAGGATCGTTTTAATGGACTACCTTCAGAGTGTTTTACCTACAGTGATAAATGGGATCTGAGAGACTTCTTGAGTTACATCACAGAGAATTTCAATGATAGGATGCTTCGGTATCAGAATAACCAATCATTAGAAAACGATCCTGTCCTATATGTCATTGTTGTCCATTTATCAGATGATGAAGTCAAGGATACCTTTATTAATACACTTCAAAGAATGGCTCAATTTAATAGAGCTGCCAAATACGTTTTTTTGTTAAATGAAATCACTTTTATGGAAAGTGTATAAGATGGAAGAGAATAGATTAAATGATGAGCATGAAAAATACGAATTGGACTTTGATCAAATATGTAATGACACATCACAAGCTTTTACAGATTTCATTCAATTAACTTTAAGAGAATGGAACGTCAAAAAGTATAAATGGAGATTCGATCCAAATTGGGCCGGAGAAAAATTTGTTCATATCTTGGTTTATGATGAGAACCTAAATGAATATGACCACATGATGCAGTTTGTTTACCGTTCAGGAAGATTCTATTTCAATAATATGAATTCTGGCGCATTAATGTGGCTTAAAGAGAATTTATGATAAACAACAGGGTATAAGTGATTTTCAAAGTATGGTGAGGGTGTATCTGAATGATCGAAAATGACTATGAAGTAGAAGACGAACCAGACGTTCCAGATGATGATCCAATATGTTCTGGTTGCATGAAAGAGTTTATTGATCCGGTAAACGAGATTGTTTATGTTGTTCCTCGGATGTCACCTGATGGGGTGAGACGGTCAGGTGTACGTTACTACTGTCATTCATGTGCTCCAGATGCGAAAAAAAGACGTTCTGATGGATGGGATGCATCGCGTTGAGCTGTAAGCGAGGACGGACTAACACCAGATGAAAAGAAGCTATAATAGAAAGCTTACAATTCAGAATTCTGACATTCGAAGAGCAAATAAGAACAGTAGAACTTCAGGGAAACGCATTAGAACTCACTAAGCTCATACTACATCATTATGAGTCTGCATATAGCAAAGTATCAAAAATGGGGAGGATGAGCCCAAGACAGTAAGGGAACGACGATTTGAATAAGGAGCGTGTATGAAATGAAAGAGATTGATAGCAAAACACCTTATTTTAAGCTGTTTAGAAAAGGAATTATTTATGTCTGTGAAGCGTCGTCTTGTAAAGATGATGATTTTTGTGATCATGTTGAACCACATGTATTTTTTGAGATCAATGCTCATGAAGCGGTGCTAGACTATTGCCCTCCTTGTCCTATTTGCAGTTCGAAAGATAAAATATTCGAACATGAAATTGCAGAACTAAAAACGATTAAAGTTTTGAATGAGGACGAAGAGGAATCTGTGCATTTGAATAGGACGGTGTTTTGCATCTATGGAGAATAATCACATGATAAATCATGTCAATGAACTGGCCGTCCGGACTGGTAACCATTTAGGCAAAGGAGTGAAGAAATCACGGTTCAGAACACCAACAAAAAATAAGGTGAAAAATCGAATTCTCATGGCCGTTCTATATGGTACAAATACAAAAATATCTGAGCTTGCTGAACAGATAGGGATAAATCCACGTACTGCTGCTGCATGGATATATGAAAGAAATCCAAGTGTTGCGAACCAAGAAAAAATCGCAGAGGTACTTAACTTTCCTAAAGAAGTATTGTTCTATCAGCATAGTGGCCAGGAGAAAATCGAAATCCCCTTTGAATCAGTCGTACATCAAGGATTTTTGGGAGATAAGATTAAGAATGTTATATTAGCCGGTCTAATGATAGTTCACAATATAAACCATCCAGACTTAGCTGAGTACCTTGGCTATAGCAGAGGGCTTTTTAGATCCCATTTGCATGAGGGACGAATTCCACCAGATGAAATACAGGACCAGGTATGTCGGTTTTTCAAAATACCTCCACATATCCTTTACAATCAAGACTTGTTTGGTGAAGTAAATTTTTCAGCAAAAGATTTCCGCCCATATTTTAGGCACGGCATCCGAAAGAGCAGAAAATAAAGAAATCTTAAATTCAAATAGAAAGTGGGTATTCGAGTGCAATTAGAATACAAAGGTATTAATGAACGTGGCCGGGTTGTATGGGTAGGAAAAGAGTTAATTGTACCGTCTTATCCTGAAGGATATGAGATCGAAGAATGGCAACCGCACGTTATAGATCATTTGTAGAAAATATACAGAAAAATATTGGGCGAGAATTAAACGGTCAAGAGCTTCATTCTGTTATATGGTTATCTGGAATGGACAAAATTACAGAAGATCATTTCATGAAGTTCATTGTTGAGGCATTTGAAAACGGAAAAGTATCAAAATGAATAAAATATTCATTAAAGAATAGGAGGCTTAATTTCTTATGGACTTAGGTACAATGTTCATATCATGGTTTTTATCTATGAGTATTGTTAAACAAATATTTTTTGTCCTTGGATTAATACTTACGTTGACCATTACCTATTTTATAATCAAAGGAATTCAATGGATATTTTATCCATACAAGAAGAGCCATGTTGGAAGAAAATATTTTTGGTTACGCCCTCCTGAATAGGAAGGGAGTTAAGCTTTTGTACTATTTGCGGAGAGGAACGATTGATTATGTCGAATGAACTTATAAATGAAGATACTAGAATCGCCAGTTTAAAGAAGTGGGGGGTATCAACTAAAGATGCTCAAAAATTGTTAGAAGCATTAGATGGTAAATCAAAAATTCTTATTTTAGGTCCTGAAAAGTCGGATAAAGCTGATTTTCTCAACACCTTAATTTCACTTTCTTATCTACGACTATGGATGGATGAAACAGAAGCAGATGAAAAATTCAAAAAAGAATTTATTAAAGTGAAAGATGGTGATTCGAGTATAGATTACATCAAGCATTGTCTTTCAACCCATGATTCTATAGTAGCAACGTTTACCACATCTGATACTTCTAACATTTCAGATTTTTTTAATTTTCAAACTGAAATAGCGCCTTTAACTGATGTGATGATAACAATGGAGAAAAATAAAGTCTGGAATATCCAATTGTTTACCATACATGATCGGCTGCTATTTAAAGCTTTCGATATATTTAAAAATTCTTTTAAGAACCAATTAAGTGACTATGATTATTTCTATGTTAGATCACAATGGCTGGAGCAGTTAACCCCTGCGGAGAAAGCAGCAGTACAACTAGGCCATATGAACCGTTCTGTAGAGAATGGTGGATTAGGTGGATGGTATCAAGGTGAAGGTGAAATCCCTCAGATGGATATTCCTGACTTGTTGAGCTTAGCTAAATTAGGAAGTGAACAGAACATACCTGGTTATGAGTTTCTAAATCAATGGCTTATTAGTGTGAGGGATGAATACTTGCCAGCAATGTCGGAATATTCTTTTCCCTATTACGAGGAGGGGCCACCAGAATCTAAATTCAATGAAGTACCTCTTATGGAAAGTTACCTTGCTTGGACGGATCGGTTCGAACGATTTGATGCCCTTCTAAATTATTTAATATCAGAAAAATAAATCCCTGGCACTGGGATAGACTGAATAATTGGAGGATGTTATGCCAGATCTTTATATTGGAAGTGACGGAAAAGAAATTAGCTATGAGGAGTTAGTTTGCAAGTGCGGTAGTAAGGCCAATCAAATGTACGATGAAGCTGATACTTTATTACTATGTGATTGTGGTGAAATATACTTTCACAAAATATGGGATTTAGATGAAGGAAATTGATCGTGTTGATCTTACTTATAATTGCAGGACTACTGTTCCTCATATCTCTTTTTGCTGGCTTACAGAGTTTTTTTGACTGGAATATATGGCCTGACGAAGATAGAGGCAATTGGCTGCTGTGGCCTTCATGATCGAAGGGTTTAGCGAGGGAAGAGCTATTATAACTAAGTCTCTTTTGCTTATAGCTTATTTTTTTGCTTATAGCTTATTTTTTTGCTTTTTCTACATTTCGGAAGAGTCCTGGACGTGCTGCAAGGGGTAACCCTGAATTCCATATCAGACGGTCTAACCGGGTTATACAATGCAGGTACAATTCGTGCAAAGCCCGTTGAATTAGTGGAGAAGGATGGACTGAAAGGTGTACTCTTCATTGATATTGATCATTTTAAGAATCTCAATGACACGAGCGCCCACTCTGAGGGCATAAGGTTCTGAAGCAAGTGGCTAAAATTGTCCAAACTGAGTGCCGAGATAAGGGAATGGTTGGGCGCTAGAGCGCGGGGAGAGCTGCTTGTTCTCCTGACCAATGTTACTGAAGACTCTACCTCTTTGGCCGAACGTATCCGCAGCTGCGTAGAGAAGCAAACAATCGTTACGATCAGTATTGGATACTGCAAGTATATTGAGGGAATGGAAGCCTCTGAAGTGATTAATAATGC